>JAJZYW010000001.1 GCA_021797895.1 Microcaldota archaeon
CTGTTGAACTGCGCCATCGAGACCTTTGTCTTTCCGTTGCGATAGGATGCAATTGACTTCTCAAGAATCCTGTTGTAGAACTGCTGTGCGAGAATAAGCCTCTCGTCTATCTCTTCCTGCCTTGTGGCATCAGGATAGATTCTGAATTTGTAGGCTCTTGTCAGTTCCATTACACTCACTTTTATATATGCACATAACCATTATATCCTTTGTTGCAGCGGGTCACTTTCATCCACCGCTAAAGCATGTGGGATTTCCCGCTCACGTTGTTAAGTATTCTTAGCCTGATTGCACAGGTCAGCCGCCAGGTGGGCGGCAGATGATATTATGGATATAGAGGAGTTGACGGGGTTTGCAAAGAGAGCGGGTTTTTTCTGGCCGGCTGCGGACATATATGGAGGCGTTTCGGGCATATTCGACTACGGCCACAACGGAGCGATGGTCAAGCGCAGGTTCGAGCAGCTTTGGCTCTCATACTTCGTCCTTAAGAACCAGGATTACCATCTCATAGACGGGTCGACTATACTTCCTGAGAAGCCGCTCGTAGCGTCAGGCCATGCGGAGAGGTTCAATGACATAATAGTTGGCTGCTCAAAATGCAAGAGCTACTTCAGGGCGGACGTGATGCTTTCAGACATGGGCATAGAGGTCCACGACGGCGCGACTGCGGAGGAGATATCTGGCATAATAAAAGAGAAAGGAGTCAGGTGCCCTAAGTGCTCTGGCGAACTGATGGAGCCGAAGGCGTTCAACATGATGATAGACGTCAGCCTTGGCCCGGAAAGAGCGGACAAGGGCTACCTGAGGCCTGAGACTGCGCAGTCTGCATACATGAACTTCTTCAGGGAATTCAGCATAACCAGGAAGAGGCTGCCTATGGGGTTGGCCCTGATAGGCAGGGCTTACAGGAACGAGATATCGCCGAGGCAGGGGTTGTTCAGGCTGAGGGAGCTTACCCAGGCAGAGCTGCAAATCTTCTTCGACCCGGAGAAATTCGACGGCGAATGCGGCAAGCTTGAGGGGAGGAAAATGCTCGTGGCACTTTATCCTTCTACAAATGAGACTGAGATATCCTCGGAGGAGCTTGTTGCGAAGGGCATTCCGAAGTTCTACGTACGGCACATGGAGCTCATAGACAGGTTCTACCATGAGATTCTTGGAATACCACGCGGGCGCTTCAGATTCTTCGAAAAGGGCGGAAATGACAAGGCGTTCTACAACAGGGTGCATATGGACCTTGAGGTCATGGTAGAAAGCTGGGGCGGCTTCAAGGAGGTTGGCGGGCTGCACTACAGGGGCGACTACGACCTTACCGCGCACACAAAGGGCTCAAGCCAGGACCTTTCGGTAAGCGTCGAGGGGCGGCGCTTCATGCCAAACGTCCTAGAGCTCAGCTTCGGCGTAGACAGGAACATATGGATGCTGGTCGACGTCTTTCTCAGGAAGGATGGGGACAGATCCGTTCTCTCGCTGCCTTCGGGGCTGGCACCATATGATGCTGCAGTTTTCCCTCTCCAGGGAAGCGGCGAGCTTGAGGCAAAGGCAAAAGAGATATCGTCCGCACTGGGGTCCAGGTTCAGGATTTTCTTCGACAGATCCGGCTCGATAGGGAAACGCTACGCCAGGATGGACGAGATAGGCACGCCAATGTGCATAACTATCGACTTCGACACGATAGATGGAAAGTCTGACAAGCATGGCACTGTGACGGTAAGGGCGAGGGACGACAGGAGCCAGGAAAGAGTGGAGATAGGAAAGCTGGAGGATTACATTTTAGGGAAGCGGTCGTTTGCATGATGCGCGGGCGCACACAGATGAAGACAGGCCAGTTCGACATAATGCACACTTTCGAGAGCGCACAGCCACTCACATTCTTCGGCGACTACGACTACTCAAGGAAGGAGATAACGTATCCTTTCATGAGAAGGCTGGTCAGGGTCGACAGGTTTGGAAGGGTGCTGGAGGGGCAGGGCGCCGCGGTGAAGGATGATGTAGCGAGGCGCTTCAGGATAAATGAGGACATAGGTAAGATTTACTCTGGAATATCGACAGACGGCTTCATGAGAGACAGCATAAAGGAGTACACCGGAATGAGGCTCACGCACAACCTCCCGTGGGAGACTACACTTGTTTTCATACTTTCGCAGTTCAACAACGTGAAAAGGATAAGGGCGATAACGAAAAGGCTTATGGAGAGATACGGAGATCCTGTTTTCGACTCGAAAGGCAATCGGGCAGGCAATGGAGTGCCAGGCCCGGAGGCGCTTTCCTCTGCAAAGGTGGGTGATCTCATGTCGTGCGGGACGGGATTCAGGGCGAAGTACCTGATAAGCGCCGCTGAATACTGCAGTTCAAGCCTTGACCTTGACAGCCTGTCCGGGAAGGACTATCCCTCTATCAAGAACGAGCTGATGGAGATAGACGGCGTAGGCGACAAGGTAGCGGACTGCATTGCCCTCATGGGGTATGGGAAACTTGAGGCGTTCCCGATAGACACGTGGATAAAAAGGCTTGTTGAGGCGGTTTATTTTAGGGGGAGGAAGAGAAGCCCCAGACGGATACACGAATTTGCGAGCGAAAGATGGGGCGCTTATGCGGGATATGCGCAGCAGTACATATTCTGGTATGGAAGAAGCTGGTGGAAGACATGGACCTCAAAGAACAGATAGAAAGCATACACGAATCGCTGGAGAGGAAGCAGCAGAGCATGGACAGGATACTTCAGATGTCGCGCGAGATGGTGCGCATGGCTTCAAAGTCGATAACGCTCATGCACTCGGGAAAGCTGGAGGATGCCGCAGGCATGGTCTCCGGAATGGATTCGCAGAGGGACGAGATGCTTAAGATGTCGAGGGAGGATGGCATGGAGTTCTACTCGGTGCAGCCTCTTCAGGAGTATGTGGAGGCGAAGGCGCTCCTTGGAATCATAAGCAAGGGAAGAATACCTTTGACAGCGGAGCTTGGCGTGCCGCAGGAGCCCTATGTCCTCGGGCTCATGGATGTGGTGGGCGAGCTGAAAAGGGAGATACTGGAGTCTATAAGCTCGGGGAAAGGAAGCCTTGCAGATGCTTACCTTGCAAAAATGAAGGAGATCTACGACTCGACAAGAGGCATAAGGTTCTCAGATTCTGTTCTTCCGGGATTCAGGAGGAAGCAGGACGTCGCAAGGATGCAGATAGAGAGCGCCTGGAGCGACATATTATCGAGCAGGAGGTGAAGGGCTTCATAGTCTGTGCTCGCTTCTTGCACCTTTTTGTGCTGGAGCGTAAAGCCTGTGAAGTATCGCAGACATATCCTTGCATGAGGCTGCCCTGTCTATTATAGAATTTATGCGTTCTGTGCTGCTGCCTTCAAGAGCAGCTTTCACGAGCGGCTCGTGGATCCCTGATTCGATTATCGCGGCAACCAGCCTTTCCTGCGCATCTCCCTGGCGCTTGGGAAGCGCCTTGCTGACCATCGCCTGGGATACTCCGAAGCGTCTTGCAATCTCGCTCTGCGTCATGCCCCTTTCTGAAAGTTTGCGCATTGCTGCGCGGCGGAGCGAGGGTATGGAAACGCCGAGCATCCTCTCGCAGATCAGGTCCATCATTCGACACCGAGCTTTTCCTTCAGGCCTCGCAGACCTTTCTTCTTCTCCTTGGGGTTTTCTGTCTTGCGCTCTTGCTTGTCTTCCTTGTAATCCTTAGGCAGTGCGACGTCCTCAAATTTATTCAGTATGATGTCGAGCACCGGCTTCCTTTCCTTTACTGGCTTGCGCTCCGGCTTAATCTTCTCCTCCCTGTATTCCTTGTATTCCTTTGGCTCCGGAGCGGACTGTATCTGCGGGAGCTTTGGCACCTGGAACTTGATGCGGCGGCGCGGCTTTGACGACGATTCAAGCATGGCGGATATTATTTCGGATATCCCGGGATGCTCGCCCTGGAACTTTGAGAGAGGCACTACGATGACGTTTGCTTCCGCCTCCCTCGCCTCCTCGAAATCTTCAGCGCTCTTGCAGCCGTATGCCCTAACCCCGTCTACCTTGTTCGCCTCTATGGAGGCTTTGGCAGAGCTTTCCGATAGCAGCAGCACGAAGTCGTAGCTCTGTATTGCCGATTTAAGCTCTGTCTGGAACTGCTGCGACCTTGCATCTGATTCGCTTATCACTGCGGTTCCGCCTGCAGCTGAGACCATGTTCGAGGCTCTTATCGCGAACCTGCTGTCATCCGAAATTATGTAAATTGCCATCTGCACCGTTATATGGGTTGCAAAAAACATTATTAACCCTTGCCACACATAACCTAATTAGGTGTTATATTGAGAGGAAAAGAAACCTTAGTCACTTGCGAATCATGCGGCAGGAAGGTACCGAGAAACAAGGCAGTGTCGTTTGAGAAGTCCGTCCACTTCGGAACGGAGCTTAGGAATGCTAACGATGTAAGATTCTCCGAAAGGATGAAGGTATATTACTGTATAAGCTGCGCGAAGCACAGGGGAATATTCGAGAAGAAGAAGAGGAACGCTATTGAGCATTCGAAGAAGATGTTTTGAGTGGCGGTAAAAACAGACGACCTTTTAATTTTCAAGGATAGGACCGGAAGCTCTAGGGCCCCCGCAAGAAAGCCTTCAGCCCCAAAAAGAGCAAAAACAGGCGGCGAGCGCCACGTCGAGCAGGAGGAAAAGCCCGAGATAAGCTACGCTGAGGAGTTCGGGCTGACCGCGCAGCAGGAGGGGAAGGCGGGCAAGGAAAGCGACGTGATGTGCACCTGGCACCCATGGAGAAAGGCGTTCGACATATGTGCGTACTGCAAGAGGCCGTTCTGTTTTGAGGACCTTGTCAGCGAGCAGGGCAAGTATTACTGCCTTGAGGACATGGACAAGGCTGCGCCTGAAGGGACCAGCAGGGCTTACGTCACACATTCTGAAATGGGAGTTGCGGGAGGAATAATGCTGCTGGCGTCGTTCGCTGTGTTCTTCTACAGGTATTGGCAGCAGCTGGTGTTCATAGGAAGCTACGCCAACAGAATCGGGTTCTTCCTGTTCCTCAAGGTTATCACCCCGGCATATGTAGTTGTAATGGTTGGCGGGATAGCTGCCTTGCTAATACTCATATCGGCTGTGATGGTTTTCATGAGAAGCGGAAAGGGAATGGGGTTGGGCATTGCAAGCTCCATTGTGATGATTGCTGCGATGTTCTATTCGTTCACTACCGGAGTAGGTATCTGGAGCGCCGCGATCGCTGGGCTCTCGGCAGTATCGCTTGTGCTTCTTGCGTATTCTGCCAGCGCCTACAAGGCGGAGGAGGTCGTGGCGGATTATAGGGAAAGCCCGGACCAGGAGAACGAGCAGCTGCCCTTCCCAAACGTCGGAAGGTTTTAGGCCTTGGAGTCCATCGTCCTGGACTGGTACCTTCCCATCCGCTCTATCGCTGCGAGTTTTGAGATTATGGCGCTTCTTCCAGAGGGCTTGTAGCTGCTCAGGAATTCTTGGAACTCCTCGGGCTTTATGGAGCGCTTCATCAGAAGAATGTCGATCGCCTTCTCCTCGGCAATAGCATTTGACGAGGAAAGGCCGAAGTCTATTATGAAAACGTCCTGCCCTGAAACGAATATGTTGGCAGGAGTGAAATCGCCGTGCGCTATGCCCAGATCGTGCATCTTTGCCAGTTCTGCTGCGGATTTGCGCAGCGCCGATACTGGAATTCCTCCGGATTTTTGCATGTCGGATAGCTTTGTGCCATCTATCAGCTCCATGCGTATGGTGTATCTGCCTGCAGAAAGCAGCCTTGGGACCCTGACACCGCCACGCAGCAGCTTGAGCATGATGCGCGCCTCTGAGCGGGTGCGCCTGAGACGCAGTTGCGTATCAAGCTGTTTTATCCTGTAGCGCTTCGGATTCCTTTTCTTGAGTACAGAGTCGACGCCCATAAACTTCTCCTTAAGCACGACTGCCTCTGCGCCCTCTGAGAACGGCCGTTCTACCATGTTATCCTCACCCTGTCTATCCTGTATTTCTGGTCTACGCCGCAGGAAGCGATGCTGAAGCTGCTGCCCGAGCGCAGCATCTTCTCAGCCACGAGTGCTATCATTGCGCCGTTATCCGCATTGTATTCGTTCGGTGCCACTCCGAAGCTTATGCCGTGATCTTTGCATATTAAGGAAAGCATCTCCTTCAGCCTGGCGCTCTGCGCCACCCCTCCGGACAGCACTATTGAATCCCGTCCTGTGAGGAGCAGGGCCCTCTCAGCCGCCTCGCACACCATTGAAAAAGCAGTCTCCTGCAGCGAGAACGCAACGTCCCTTATGCTGTGCCTGGAAAGCATCTTTTCTGCATGGGTTAGAAGACCCGTGAATGCGAAGTCCATGCCCTTCACGGTATAGGGCATCTCAATGTACCTGCCGCCCTCTGACGCTTTTGCTACAGTGGAACCCCATGCAGGTGACAGCCCGGCAAGCCTTGCGAAACCGTCAAGCATGTTGCCTACTCCTATGTCGAGCGTCTCCCCGTATACGCGGTAGTGGCGTGGATTGTCCTCCATGCCCAGTATCTGCGAATTGCCACCGCTCACGTACACTGCAAGAGGGTCGGAAAATCCGTATATGTGCTTGGTTATCTCTATGTGTGCGACCGAGTGGTTCACAGGAATCACGGGCTTGCCGTATTTAAGCGCAAGCGCCTTTGCAGCTATGTTGCCTACTGAGAGGCAGGGGCCTATCCCAGGCCCTTTGGTATAGCCTATCGCCTCTATGTCCTCAATCGACAGCCCGGAATCGCGGAAAGCCCTGCTTACGCTACTAGCTATGTGCGAGGAATGGAAGTCTGCGACTTTCGTAGGCACTATGCCCTTGTCGGTTATTGGATACATCGAGCGCACGTTAGCCAGCACTTTTCCGTCTGACACTATGCCAACCCCAAGGGTATGAGCGCTGCTTTCAAAGGCGAGGACTGCCATGATTATAAGAATGAGGGCGCAGGGCTAAATTCCTTACGCGACGTCTATATTCGACTCGTTGTAGCCCAGCTTTATCAAAGCCTTTATGGCGTCGTCCTTGTGGTTTCCCTGCAGCTCTATCGTGTCATCCTTGTGAGTGCCGCCGCATGCCAGCATGTTCTTGAGGTTCTTTGTCACGTTCTCTATCTCGTCGCCGCTTATCCCGCTGACTACGGTCATGACCTTGTTGAACTTCGCCTTCTTTGTATAGACCTGGACCTTTGACTCGGTCTCCTTGTCAAGAACAGAGCAAACACAGATGTCTTTTGGCAACCCGCACTTGGGACATATATCCTGCATTAGAGAGACGCACCCCTTTCGTTGAGAATGGTGTTTATGCGCGCTATGTCGCGCTTTATCGCTCTTGTCTTCACTACCTTGCTCGACACTCCCGTCGAGGCTATCTTGCGCTTCTCCACGGACAGCTCAAGCTTCAGCTCGTTCAGCCTCTTGTTTAGCGCATCGGCCTGCAGTTCTCTCAATTCTTTGGCTTTTATCTTAACACCCTAAAACTTAGTGCAGTATTATTGCGCTGTTTAATATATTAAAGCTTTTCTAAGAAGCACTTTACCGGCGTTGCCGTTGCCGCTTGCATTTTCGGAGACGCTTGCGGGTTATGGAATTCGTAGAAAGGTATTTAAGCTTTTTTGCGGAATTATGAAAGAGTGTTTAGAGCAAATTCTATTTAATCTTCCCCACCCTCTAAACACCCCCCATTGTTTTGCCTTCAGCGGATGCTAAAATTGGTTGACCTTAAATTCTGCCAAGGGCAGCTCTCTTTGGAGGTGAAGGCGCTTACCGGCTGGATAGCATGGTATATATTTTGCCTTCCAGTGTTTGCTGTTTGTATCTGCTGCTTTCTCCTGCATGTTTGTGAGTATGCTCTTCTGCCTGATTTGTAGCATGACTTTATGGGTGAATGTAGATATATCGCAAAGTGCGGAAATGCTTATAAAACCATACTGTGATGCATATTCAATAGATTTATAGGTGAAATGCATGATGGGAGGATCTGGAGAGAAGGGAGGACATTGAATTTATAGGTGAAAATATATGATGGGCGGAGCTGGAGAGAAGGGAGGACAATAGATTTTGCGATACGTTTCTTTATTTTGCTTTGCGATCCGCTTTTATCGCTATTTTTTAGTTTCGTCTAAGTTGAATTTGCGGAACCCTATTCTGCCTAGAAGCGTGTTGGTTATTACTGCAGATTTTATTTTCATTCCTTTTTTACCAGGGTTTATCTCATTTATCAAGGCTTCTAGGCTGCCATCCTCATAGATTGGAGTTATGAAAGCCGATCCGTAAGGTGATGAAACATCTGCAAGATACGACACCCTGTTTGTCGGCCTTGCAAATTCGTGAGTAATGGTCTCTTGGTATTCCTTTTTTGAATCGTTGAATAAACCTATGTTGTACTGCTCAGCGTATACAAAAGCGGCGTATTTTATATGCGGATTTTCTAGGCATATTGTGCAGCTTTGTATGGTCTCGTTCTTGAGCAGCTTCTTGTAGGTGTAATCTGCATTGCCTTTCGTGAGCCCGTATTGATTATCTATTTCTGCCAGTTTCCTTGATGCATCTTTTGACATCTCCTTCATTACTAGATATTCGCTGGGGAGCAGCTCGTTAGGCCTCCTTCTTGGGGAGTCCTTTGTTCTATGCCACACCCTGTTTTCAAGAAGCTCGAAAAACTTTTCTCTTGTAGGCACATACCATCCATAGTACTCATAGAGATAGCTGACATTCCACACTGAATCTAAATATGCGATTCTCTTATCGGATCTGATACGGTATAGCATCTTTTCCACGTTCTCTATATCCTCTGCAACAAAGTAAATGATGAGGTCGAAATCTCCAGATGTGAGAAGGGCAAGCTGTATTCGAGGTTCTTCGCCAAGTATCTCTTTTAACACATTTGAGGATGGTTTTGCAGAATTAAACTTTGCAAGAACCATAAACCTTTGAAAGCCAAACGTAGTTGGTCTTATGTCTATCGTGGTTTTTATTCTGTATATCTGCTTAAGCCGCTTCATCCTGTAGCCTACTGTAGAAGGCTTTAAGCTGAGCTTTCTTGCTATCCCCACAGATGAAGCCCTGCCGTCCGAGCTCATTGCCATGAGTATGTTCAGGTCCTTCTGTGAAGGCGCCGCATACCTGTCTATTACCTCGTTGCCTTTGCCATATTTGCTCTCAAGATATTCTTCCATTGTTGATGGCTTTCCGCCAGTCATGCTGCGAACCCTTTTCACAAAAGTGCCGTCTTCGCTTATCTTGCCCAGGTAAAAGACGTTTCTCTTACGCTTGCCTGTAGCACTTTCGATGACATCCTTGTATTCGTATGCGAAATATTCGCCGTGTATCTTGTTGAGCGTGACTCCGAACTTGCTGTTTTTCCTAAGCTCATTTAATCTCGCAAGAACCTGCTTTGGGATGGCCTTTTTTCTTGGTCGCATAAAGGATTATTGTAATTAATATTTATAAATATTTGTCAATAATTATAACATTAATAAAGCTTAAATTTACTTATTAATTATATAAATCCGTTGAAATAAAATATTTTATTCAATTTCTAAGCATCAAAAAAAGTTTTATATTATATATTTCCAATTTAGTATAAATAAAAGCTTCTTCATATTATCAATCAAGCAGGGGTTTGGTGGACATGGCAAATTATATGAACGACTTCGATGTCATTCTACCCTCGACTAATTCTGGTTGTATCACTGTTTCCAACTTCCACCAGCCCTGCCTTTTTTGCGTTTAATTGGTGGTTTGGATGCATGTATGGGAAATAAAGTTTGTGCTGTCCCTTCCGGTTCTTGGAAAGTGGGCAAGGAAGAAGCGCGACAAGTGGGTTTTTGAGGATGACCCGAACAACAAGCGCCCTGTTATAGGAATTGCGCTCAGCAGAATCGCATTCATGTACGTGTGGGGCGACATGCCGATAAAGGACCAGCTCAGCGAGTACGATTTCAGGAGGTTCCTTGAATACAACAACATAACTGAGTATGATCTTCCTGAGAAGTACAGGTAATATTAAATTGGTGGGGAGCATGGGCAGTACTAAAAACGCCAGAAACAACGGAAACCTTGTCGAGACGACAAGGTCTGGGAAGAGGTTCTATAGGATGTACTTCCTGAAGCCTCCCGTTAAGGCTGAAATGGAAGACCTCGGCGACGAGCTGATAAGGATGAATGAGGTCGAGGAGGTCTACCTTACTGACGGGGATTTCGGCTACATAGTAAAGACGCGCTTTGACGAGGAGAATGAGCCTTCCGACGTAGAGCGCTTCCTCCAGAAGCGCCTCGGGAACCGCTACGGCAAGGTCACCGCGTTCGACAAGTACGGCACGGCGCGCAGGATGCAATGAGCTGCGCCATTTTCTTTTTTGCCATGCTATGTGCAATTTAGACTCGCCAGACAAAGTTTAGCATAACGTTGCTTCTAATAAATTCCTATTGGCACAAACTGTTTTGGCTACCACGGATAAGATTCCAAGGCAACGACCGAATAAAAACTATTTATAATTTTGCATTACATAACTATCTGCTCTATTTATACCAAATAGTGTGTGGTTTAATGGCAAATGTGAACGACGTAAAGGCGGACATCCTTATAAAAGCGCTATCGGAGAGACTGAAGGCTTCTGAGTTCAAGAAACCTGGTTATATTGATTATGTCAAGTCCGGAGCCGGAAAAGACAGGCTGCCGGACAGCAAGGACTTCTGGTACATGCGCGGCGCTTCAATACTCAGGCAGATATACCTGAAAGGACCCGTAGGAGTAGAAAGGCTCAGGAACAGGTACGGCAACAGGAAGGAGAGCGTAGTTCACAAGAAGCATCACATGAAGGCGGGAGGCAGCATAATAAGGGATGCGATGATACAGCTCGAGAGCCTGCAGCTTGTTGAGAAGGGCAAGAAAGGCAGGATAATAACAGCGAAGGGCAAATCATTCGTCGACAAGGCGTGCAACGAAATATCACAGGGAGCTAAGTAGGTGCATCAGCGATGGCCGAGGGAGAGGAGTACGATCAGAAGGAGCTCAAGAAGAGGTACGCTTCGGCAATCAGGAAGATGCAGGAGGAGCAGCAGAGAAAGGAGGTGCTCAAACAGGTGCTAGACGCCGACGCATATACGAGAATGATGAACATTAAGGCCTCGAACGAGCAGCTGTACGTGCAGCTCACCAACCTGGTGATATCTGTGATACAGCAGAACAGGGTAAGCGGCAAGATAAGCGAGGCGCAGCTTGTTGCGCTCCTGCAGAAGCTGACATACAGGCCCGAGACAAAGATAGATTTTAAGCGTAAATAGTGATTTTATGACAAAGAAAACTGCTTACAAGAAGAGGAGGCTTGGCAAGAAGATCAAGCAGCAGAGAAGGCTGCCAGTGCTTGTGACGCTTAGGACCCATAGGAAGATACAGACAAACAGGAACATGAGGAGCTGGAGGAGGAAGAAGCTTGGCTTCAGCAACAAGGGATGATTTGATGGCAGACAGACTTATAACAATAGGGATAAGAAAGTACTTGGTGAAGCAGCCTAGGACCAAAAGGTTCAAGAAAGCTGCAGGCTACATACGAAACAGGGTAGCGCACTACACCAAGCTCAGGGAAGAGGACGTCAAGATATCTAAGGAGCTGAACTCCAGGATAATGAAGCACTACTCGAAGACGATGGTGCCGGTGAAGCTTAACGTGAAGATTGACGGCGGAAGGGCGATGGTGAGCGAATTCGGAGTAGCGGCAAAGAAGGATGCCGCAGTGCCGGAGACAAAGGCGAAAGGAGGGCGCAAGCAGAAGGCTGCGCCAGCCGAGCCGAAGCAGAAGGAGAACGGCAAGGAGAGCCCTGCAAAGGCGGCCAAGAAGCCCTCGCCCAAGAAGGAGAGCGGCTGATTTGGATGGGGGTAGCGAAGTACTCCATACGTGGAACTGATTATATAGGGGCTTATGCAAACGCCTGCGACAAGTACGTGATAGCTGGGGCAGGGCTGACGCAGAAAGTAAAAGGGTACCTTGGCAGCCTTTTGGGCGCCAGGATTGTCGAGCTCAGCGTGAACGGGTCCGACATGGCGGGAATATACGCGAGGGGGAATTCCAACGGCGTTGTCGTCTCCAACATTGCGAGGGATTACGAGATAAGGGAGATGAAGAAGCACCTTGTAGAGGGAGAAAACCTTTGCGTGCTCAAGAGCAACATGAACGCCGTGGGAAACAACATACTTGCAAACGACAGGATAGCGCTGATAAATCCGGATTATGACAGGGAGAGCGCGGAGCAGATAGGCGACGCGCTGGGAGTCGAAACAGTAAGCTTCGAAACGGGAAGGTTTAAAACTGTCGGGGCGAACAATATACTGACAAACAGGGGGCTCGCGATGAACAACAGGAGCTCAGAGGACGAAGTGGAGGAGATGGAGAAGGTTGTGGGCATGAAGCCGGTGATGACAACGGTCAACACTGGAGGGCTTGGCATAGGCCTGGGTACGATATCAAACGGCTCAGGGCTCCTCGTAGGCGATTCGACCACGGGGTTCGAGCTTGCGAGGGTGATGGACGCGCTTGACATAGACGATAATACGGTGAAAAAATGAAATTTCTCATAGAGGGATCCCTTGACGCGAACTACAAGCACGGGTTCAAGCTCGAACTCGAGGCCACGAGCGAGAAGCATGCCATCGACATGGCGCTTGCCAGGATGGGCAGCAAATACAGGATAGCCAGGAGGAAGGTAAGCATAACCAAAATAGAGAAGGTGCAGTGATGCAGTCTCCAGAGGCATCTGGTGAGGAGGAGTCTGAAAGGCTCAGATACATGTACAGCGTGTACCAGGAGCAGTACGGCATAGTGGCACAGAGGCTTGATGAGGCGCTAGGCATCATGCAGGGGCTAAATGCGGCGCTACAGACGCTTGAAAACTACAGAATGGTGAATGGCTCCGACGCATTTCTCCCATCCGGCGAGGGGCTTTTCCTGAAGTCGAAGATTGACAGTTCCGACAGCTTCGTAATAGACGTAGGCGGGGGATACCTTGTCGAGTCGCCGGTAGAAGTAGCGAAGGAGGTAATAAGCAGCAGGCTCGAGGGAGTGAACGCCTACATGAAAAAGATGTACTCTGAAAAGGGCAACATAGAGAAGGCCCTCCGCGAGATAGGCGCAAGGTTTGGAGCGCAAACCGGTGTCGAGTGATGTTCAACAGGCTGAAGGAGAGGCTGTCAGAAGCCATACGGGGATTTGCAAAAAAGGAGGAGGAATCTGCGGAAGAACCGCAGGAAACCAGCGAACCGGAGGACACGACCGAGGCTGAGAAGCAGAACACAGCTCCGGCAAAATTGAGGGAGGCGGAGCCTGAACCGGAAAGCGCGCCTGCCGCGCCCAGTAAGGCCGCACAGAAGGAGAAGCCGCAGAACCAGGTTGAAGAAAAGATACACATATCGCTTGGGACCAAGATAAAGGGCTCTGTCCTCGGCAATGTGCGGCTTGGAGAAAATGAGGTAGATGATTTTGTGCAGAACATAAAGGTGCTGCTCCTCGAGTCCGACGTTTCTTTCGAGACTGCGGAATCCATATCGGAAAGCCTCAGGGAAAGGCTGCTTGAAGAGCACATAGGCGCACGGGACATGAAATCGCGCCTGGTGGAGCTTGTGAGGGCTTCACTCGAGGATGTAATGAAATCCAACGCTTCTGGCCCCAATATAATCGAATTCGTGAAGGCCAGGAAGGCGAGCGGGCAGCTTCCGGTGAGGATACTGTTCCTGGGGCCCAACGGCACAGGAAAGACCACAACGATGGCGAAGGTTGCAAAGCTTCTCTCGTCAGAAGGCATAAGCACGGTATTCTCAGCTAGCGACACGTTCAGGGCAGCTGCGATAGAGCAGAGCGAGTACCATGCCAAGAAGGTCGGCGTGCCAATAATAAAGAGCTCCTATGGCGCGGATCCGGCTAGCGTAGCTTTCGACGCTATAAAATACGCCACGGCACACGGGATAGACACAGTGCTTATAGACACAGCCGGAAGGCAGGAGACCAACAGGAACTTGCTCAGGGAAGTGGAGAAGATGTACAGGGTGGCGAAGCCTGACATCACCATATACGTGGCAGAGAGCACAGGGGGCAATGCGGTGCTGAACCAGGTCGGAGAATTTTCAAAAAGCATAAAGGTTGACGGGATAATATTGACCAAGCTCGATTGCGATGCAAAGGGCGGGAACGCGATATCCATAGCCCATTCGTCAGGAATACCAATACTCTTCCTTGGCACCGGCGAATCGTACGATGACATGGTTCCTTACAGCACAGATTTCATTCTTGACAGGATAATCCCAGCCGCATAAATTTATTAAGGTTGGGTGAGTATAGGCTCTGATTCGATGGACCAAAAGCTCTATGATCTGGAGAACAGGATTCTTGACGGGCTCGAGGGCAAATTCGTGAACTTGAAGAGCGACCAGAAAAAGTACGAACTCGTAAAAAATGTGGCGAAGTCGATAAAGGGGGATATCAGCGAGGACGAAGTAGGCGAGATCTTCAGGGACATCAACGACCTTTCACCGATAGACAAGCTCGTTACCGACCAGTTTGTTGAGGACATAATGGTAAACAACACACAGAGCATATTCTATTACCACTCGCAGCAGGGCGAGAAGATGCTCGACAAGGCTTTCGAGAATATCGAGGAGCTGAACGTATTCGTCAAAAAGCTTAGGGCGTACGCGACCAATTCAGCTGCCAAGGGAAACATATTAGATGTTCACATGCCAAGCGGGAGCAGGGCAAACATAGTGTCCTCGCCGCTCGGATACGACATAACGATAAGGAACTTCAAGGGGAAGGCGCTGAGCATAATAGACCTGATAAACCTAGGCGTAATAGACTACAGCATAGCGGCAAGGCTCTGGGTCTATGTGGACGGTTTCAAGGCGAGGCCTGCCAACATACTATTCGGCGGAATGCCTGCGGCTGGAAAGACCACGATGCTAAACGCGATGTTCTCTTTCTTTAGGCCTGAACAGAGGATAGTGACCATAGAAGAAACGTATGAACTCGACACTACTACCCAGGAGAACTGCGTAAGGCTTGAGACCAGCGAGGAGCTTACGATGCAGGAGCTCGTCAAGAATACGCTCAGGATGAGACCGGACATGATAATAATCGGCGAGGTGAGGGGCGCGGAAGCCAAGGACATGGTAACCGCAATGAACATAGGAAAGAATTCCATGAGCACGATACATGCATCATCGACAAGGGACATTGTAAACAGGCTGGAGAACGAGCCTATGAACGTGCCCACTGAAATAATACCCGCAATAGACGTACTATTCGTGCTCTCGCAGGTGTACATGAAGGGGAAGCCCTACAGGAAGGTCGTGCAGATCTCCGAGGTGAGCGGCATGGAGACAAAGATACTGCTCTCCGATTTGTACAAATATGACTATAAGACGCACCAGGCAGCCCAGATACTCCCGAGCGTAACATACAGGGATGCGCTCTCCAAGGCGATAGGCGTAAATCCAGGGGACATACTCGCTGAGGAGGTCACAAGGGCGGCAATACTGGAGAACATGAACAAGTACGGGATAAGGGACATGAAGCAGATAAGCCAGGTCGTCAGGGACTACTACTACAATCCGGAGGAGACGCTCAAGAAGCTTGGGATGAACGACGTGCACCCCGCGATAATAGTCTGACTCCTCGCATATTTTCGTTAATTACGGCAGGAATTCCTTATTGCTTATCTTCTCCCTCAGATACTCACCAACAAAAGTGAGCCTTGGGCCCTGAAGTGTGTCCTGCTCGAGCTTGGTCTTTGTCTTAAGCACTTTCTTGAGCTCTTCAGCCCACTCCTTATGCTTGCTGATCCATGGATACGAGAGCATTTCCTGAGCTCTCTTGAGGTCAACCTCGCTGGCCCTCATGGTGAGCTTGTTCAGGAACTCATAGTGCTCAAGATCTGACATGGTGACACCTATGAACTTCGCTTTCGGGGTGGCTATGTCCTTCCCTATGTAGGCGAGGTTCATGCTTCCGGTCTTTATCGTCCAGTATATGTACCATCCCCAAGCGTCGCAGTCGTTGAAGACGTATATCGGGAGGCCCATGTCTGAAAGCTTGCGTATCAGCCTCCTGGCGCCCCTCGCAGCCTGTCCCTGTGGCGATATTATTATCGCGTTCTCCTTCTTCCAGTATCCGTCCTCATTGAGCCTCTGCCATATTGCATCCTTCTCTATGACAAGCACGTACTTGGCCTTCACGTCGACAAACTGTATGTCGTTGTCGACGTCGCTTGGTATCGCCCAGCCGCTCCTTCCCTGCTTGCTGGCATCTATTTCCAACTGCTCGCCGCCGAAGCTGTCCATCACGCGCATGTTGCCAGCGAGCACGCCCTTCCTGTTTGCGTTCAGATTCAGATCCTCCCTCTTTATCCCTAGCGATGCTTCAAGATCCTCTATGAGCGGGTTGGACTCGCTTTGCTCGTTGAATATGTTTTCATCGACGTCCTCTCCCAGCGAATATTTAAGCTGGTAGAAGAGACCCCTTATTGTAGTATGAAGGTTTTCCCTGATGAACTGGTGGCATTTTGCCGCTATGGCAGTAGTCTGCATGAAGCGCTTTGACTGCGCTATGTTTATGAAATTTCTCTCCTCCTGGGCGCCGCCGAGAGTCAGGTAGCCCTCCTTCTCCTCGTACACCACGTTTGACCTGGATCTTACAGCAGTGATGAACCTTGGGTTGGAGCCCTTCTTAACGTCGTTCAGTATGCTCCGCCCGAATTCCTCAAGCTTCTCAGACGGGGTAGAATCTGTGTTCTTTGGCAAGAAATCATCCTTTTCTGTTCTTTTTGAGCTCCCTGATTATCTCGTCGCGGCGTGTCGACTGCTTGAACGCATACTTCATGACCTCGTCAAGCGTCTTTACCGGTATCAGGCGTATCCTCTTCAGATTGGGCTTGCTCAAGTATACATCGCCCTTGTTGCTTGCAGGTATGATTACGCTCTTTATTCCAGCTGCGAGCGCGGCCTCAATCTTGCTGGTAACACCACCTACTGGAAGGACTTCGCCGCGCACCGAAAGGGATCCTGTCATTGCTATCGACTGGTCGACAGGAAGGTTCTCCATCGCAGATATTATGCTTATCGCAACTGATATGCTCGCGCTGTCGCCCTCTATGCCCTCGTAGGTCTGCAGGAACTGCACGTGCATGTCGTAATTCGCGACGTCCTTGCCCATGTGCTTCTTTATCACTGCGCTGACGTTCTTCACTGCTTCGGTTGCTATCTTGCCCAGCTTGCCGGTTGGGATGAACTTGCCCTCTGATCTGGAGCTTGCGGGAGTGACCTCCGCAACTATCGGTATTACAAGCCCGGCATAAGTCGAGCTGCCGCCGACTACTGCGAGACCGTTGACCTTTCCAACCGCAAAACCTGAAGTGTTGAACACGCGATAATCCTTCCTGTTCTCTATGTGCTGCGAAACCACCTGCGCCTCTATGGGCGAAGCAAGCAGCTTTGCGTCCTCCACCTCCTTCGCAGTAACGAACTTCTTGTTGCGCTCTACGGCAAGGTCTCCAGCGGCGCGAAGAAGCCCTCCGAGGTCCCTCAGAACAAGGGTTAGCCTGCCCTTCCTTCCCGCACGCCTGCGGGCCTCCTCGAGCATCTCTTCCACCGCGGACCTGTCAAAATGCGGTATCTTGCCGTCCTTTGCAACTTCCTGCGCTATGAACTGTATTATGGCGTCGCGGTTCTTTGCGGTATCCTCCATCGTGGAGTCCATGTATACCTCGTATCCGTACCCGCGTATCCTGGACCTTAATGCGGGATGCATGTGCTGTATATCCTGTATGTTGCCGGCAGCCACAAGTATGAAATCGCATGGCACTGGCTCTGTCTTGACAAGCGCTCCTGAACTCATCTCGCTCTGGCCTGTTATCGTGTATTTCTTCTCCTGCATAGCCGTGAGAAGCTCCTGCTGCGACCTCATCACAAGGCTTGAGACCTCATCGACAAATAGCACTCCCTTGTTCGACTTGTGTATCGCGCCGCTCTCGACTCTGAGATGCGCCGGAGTTCCAAGGCCGCCTGTCTGCAGCGGGTCGTGCCTGACGTCGCCGAAGAGCGCACCCGCCTTGGCGCCTGTCGCATCTATGAAAGGCGCATGCGACATCCCAGTATTGTCGACTATGAGCTTTGGCTCGTTCTGCTCATTAGGCATGCCTGGTATTGGCATACGGCGCGAGAAGCCGCTCATGAAAAGCAGCATAGAACCAAATATCATTACGCCCAATATCAGGGCGGCCAGCACTATTATCTCGTATCCCTTGAATATGTTGGTGAGCGAAAGCGCGAAAAGTATTATTACGAAAGCGAGTATCAGTGGCGTTACATATGATGTGCCGCGGTTGAGGTTCATCCTGTTCTTCATGCGTTCCTCCTTCAGTATCTGCCTGCCCTGGCCATCCGCATCCTTCTTTACCCCGTCAGGATAGGTCTTCACGACCTTTATGATTGGCTGGTTCTCATCGTTGGTGTTGCGGTACACCAGGACATCCTCGAGCTCGGTCACTGGAAGCATCTCAGCCATTGCCTGCGCCAGCATCGTTTTGCCGGTTCCGGGTTCGCCTATAAGCAGGACATTCCTGCGCTGCTTGGCTGCCTTTTTTATTATGGATGCTGCGTTCTTCTGCCCTATAACCTGGTCTATGAGCGCGGAAGGCACCTTCACGTCTGCGGTAGTCTTGAACTTCAGCATCGGAATCACGCATGTAGGAAGCATATATACTTTGCAAACAATATTATAAACCTTTTACATTAAACCATATATCGCGAATCCTTGGCAGTCCCGTCGTCTAGAGGCCAAGGACGCAGGGCTTTGGACCCTGCTACGCAGGTTCGAATCCTGCCGGGACTATCACGAGACGCATATGCATAAAGCTTTTAGCTGGAAATCGTAAAGCAAAAATAGTGGGCATATGGCAAACAAGAAAGGGGGCATGCTGAAACGCATAATCGCTTTTGTGATAGTGGTGGCGTTTGTATATCTTGTGATAACCAGCAGCCAGTTCCGGAATTATTCCGTGAACAAAATAAAGTCAACGAACACGAGCCTGCCGCTGAGCCTTAATGGCACGGAGCAATTCTACAACATAACGGAATATATGAACCAGAGCTCGTTCATAGCGTGGTCTGAGAACCATACGAACAACAGTGTAGTGTCGAGCTTGCTTTCTGGCTCTAAGAACTACAGCGCAGGAATAGCAAAGCTTAAGGAGATCTGGCTTACGATAAACAGGCTGTACACGAACTCCACCAATTCGTACAATGCGAGCAAGGCACTCTATTCGCAGATAAAGAACATCAGCAACAGCAGCTAGGTGCATGAATGCTGTACCTCTACTTCCTGATCATCTTATCCGGAGTAGTGATGGCGGTCTCAAGCCTGATAGAAAAACGTGTCCTCAAAAGCGAGCACGCAACGGCGTACACCGCAAGCTTTTCACTTGTGACTGCCGTCATGGCCCTCGTTTTCATACCGTTCACAAACTTCAAAATCAGCCTTGTGGACGTAGGGCTGATATATGCAGTAAGCTTCTTCTCCACTATCACCTACGTGCTCACTGCGCGGGTCTACAAGCATGGGAACATAAGCATAGCGTCGCCGCTGTTCAGCTCGGTCCCGCAGCTCTTGATAGTAATTTTCGCTTTCATCCTGCTCGGGGAGCAGCTTACAATCATCCAGTATGCGAGCATAGTGATAATAGTGGCAGCGGTTTACATGATGATGTTTAGGTCAGGGAGCAAACGGAGCGGATTTGCCGATAAAAAGTATATTTACTACCTAATTTTGGATATGGTGCTGATGGCGGTGGCCGGCATACTGATGAAATACACGCTGTATACTGTGCAACCCCTTACTTATCTGGTCCTGGCTGAATTTTTCATAGCGGCTAACATGATGGTTTACATAAGCATACGGTACGGTGGAGTTAAGGAGATTGCGCAGAACTTGTCGAGATACAAAATACCCATTATAGCGATAAGCGCATTGACAGTAGCTTATAGGGCAACATACTATTTCGCGCTGGCAGGGACCTTTGTTAGCGTTGCATCGCCGTTGAGGAATGGAGCCGACGTTCTCATAACGGTAGTTGGCGGAGGGCTGCTATTCGGAGAATCCGCTATGAAGAGGAAGCTTGCACTATCGGTTGTAATGATTGTGGCAATTTACTTTCTGGTAACTTAGCAAAAGCGTTTTATAACTTGTATGGGAAATCTGCCAAGATGATGAGACAAGGTATTTCTGACTTGTGATGATTAGAGAGTCTCTGAGTGAGTAGATGGTTGAAAAGCTTTTCTGGAAAGACCAGTATATGAAGGCGTTCGATGCAACTATAGTCGCAGCAGATGGCGGGATAGAGCTGGACAGGACTGCATTTTATCCAACAGGAGGAGGACAGCCATGCGATGTCGGAACATTGACCGTAGATGGTTCTAGGATAAACATAATTGATGTAAGGAAGGATGGCGACAGAATAATACATCTGCCTGAAAAAGAAGTTTCGTTGGCTCCTGGACTCGCCGTAAAGGGAGAGATAGATTGGAATAGGAGATACGCACATATGAAATACCACACCCTTCTGCACATAGTAGACGGGGTAGTGGAGAAATATTATGGCGGGAAGGTAACTGGAGGCCAGATATATCAGGACAGGGCAAGAATGGATTTCGACATACCTATGATGGATAAGCAAAAAGCTGATGAGATTGCCGCAAAGGCGCAGGCTGTCATAGATGAGAAGCACGCAGTTTCGCAGAAGTTTCTTTCTGTAGACGAGGCGGCGGCAATACCGAACCTTTCCAGGACTCTTCCCGGGAACGAGCTGTTGAAAAAGCTTGAAACTATAAGGGTGATAGACATAGAGGGATTCGACATGCAGCTTGACGGCGGTACGCATGTCTCCAATACCTCTGAGATAGGCAGAATAAGGCTAGAATCCTATGAGAGCAGGGGAGCGCACAACAAACGGGTCGTATTTGTCATAGGGCTATAGATTGTCCGTGTCGTTCGGCTTGTGCTCAAAAAGGAATACCGCTCCCTTCAATGTTTTTAAGGAGAGCGTGGCGCATTTCAGGCGCACAGGGCCAGGATCTATGTTTAGCAGCTTCCTTATGGTATCGACATCCATGCGCTCTATCTCGTCAAGCGTCTTTCCTTTTATGTAATCGGTGAGCATGCTTGCAGAAGCGATGCTTATGGAGCAGCCGTCACCGTCGAACTTGGCGTCCTCCACCCTGCCATCCTTTATCGTTACATAGATTCGTATGTCGTCTCCGCATACGGGATTATGTCCGTGGAATTCAGCGGATGCGTTGCTTATGCTGCCGCGGTTATGCGGATGTTCGTAATTTGATATTATGTCCTCCATGTAGAGGTCGTCTATTTCGCTCATTTGACACACTCAGCTTATGTGGAATATGCTCTTTACCTTTTTTATTGCTGCTATTGCGGCGTCTACGTCGTTCTCGTCATTGTATATGTAAAAGCTCATGCGCGATACTGCGCCCTTGCGCAGGACCTCTGTTACAAGAGGCATGGCACAGTGGTGACCTGCTCTTATTGCTATGCCCTCGCTGTCGAATATCTGTGATACGTCATGCGGGTGCACGCCATTAAGGCCGAAGGATATCACTCCGCCGCGCTCCGACTCCATTCCCGGAGCAGGGCCGTAAGTTTCAACTCCTGGAATTCTTGAAATTGCTTCCATTGCGTATCCTGTAAGGGATTTCTCATGATTTCTTATCTTTTGCATCCCTATTCCTTCAAGATAGTTTATAGCTGCACCCAAGCCGATTGCTCCTTCTATGTTGGGTGTGCCAGCCTCGAACTTCCAGGGTATCTCGTTCCACTCAGATCCTGACCTCCTTACAGAACTTATCATGTCGCCTCCGCCGAAAAGCGGTTCTGTAGTTTCAAGCAGCTCTTTTTTGCCGTATAATACGCCTACGCCGGAAGGCCCAAGCATCTTGTGCGATGAAAAAGCAAAAAAATCGCATCCCATGTCGGATATGTCCACTGGCATATGCGGGACAGACTGCGCACCGTCTACTACAACTGTTGAGCCGGCCTTCTTAGCCATGGAAGTGAGCTTCTTTATTTCATTTATGGTGCCAAGCACATTCGAAACATGCGTGAGCGAGACGATCTTAGGGTTGTTCTCGAGCAGCTTTTCGTAGGAAGGGATGTCAATGAAGGCATTGTCCTTTAGAGGGACGAAATCCAGTATGGCAGATTTGCGCTTTGCAAGAAGCTGCCATGGCACTATGTTGCTGTGATGCTCCATATCCGATATCAGTATGTGGTCGCCCTTCGCAATGTTGTGCTCGCCGAATGTTAACGCTACAGTATTGAGTGCCTCCGTGGTATTGCGCACGTATATTATGTTTTTCCCGTTCTCTGCGTTCACGAACCTTGCAACTTTTTCCTTTGAACGCTCGTATTCCTCGGTAGCCTGCTCGGATATCTTGTATATGCCGCGGTGTATGTTCGCATTGAAGCTGTAGTAGTAGTTTACTATGGCATCAACTACCTGCTTGGGCTTCTGTGACGTAGCCGCGCTATCCAGATAGACGAGCCGCTTCCCATTTACGGCATTGCCAAATATTGGAAAATCCTTCTTTATCTCTGATGGGTTCAGCTCTTCGACGGACATATTATGCACCTTCTAGCAGCTTTTCATAGCCGCCATCCTCTATCTGCTTTATTACTTCCTTGCCGCCCTCGAACACTATCTTGCCTTTTGATATTACGTGCACGTAGTCCACATCGATGTATGATAGAACCCTGCTATAGTGCGTTATTATGAGGAGGCCCATCGCGTTTTCCCTGGCAAGATCGTTTATGTTGGACGAGACTATGTTTACCGCGTCGACGTCAAGGCCTGAATCAGGTTCGTCAAGGATTGCTATTTTAGGTTTGAGGACAGCCATCTGGAGGACTTCGGCTTTTTTCTTTTCTCCCCCAGAGAAGCCCTGATTGAGCGATCTTCCTATAAGGCTGTCTCCGACTTTAAGCTTCTCTGTCGATGATTTTATTGCCTGCATAAGCTCTCGCGTATTTGATTCGGAAGGCGAAAGAGCATCTTTTGCCGCGCGCAGAAAGCTCACAAACCCAACACCGTCTATCTCGACTGGATTCTGGAAACCTAGGAAAAGCCCTGCTGCAGCGCGCTTGTCAGGGGTCAGTGCCTTTATGCTCTTCCCATCTACCAGTATGTCGCCAGATGTTATTTTTATAGAAGGATGGCCGAATATGGCTTTTGCAAGAGTGGTCTTCCCCGAGCCATTCGGACCCATAAGCACGTGCTTTTCTCCGGTCCTTATTGTAAGATTGAGGTTCTGTATCACTTCCTTGCCAGCAATTTCCACCGATAGGTCTTTTATCTCCAGAATCATTTTATCACACAGCATCATTTAATTATTAGGGAGCAGTCGAAGCTTCTATAGCTTTGGCACATCCTGCAGATCTCGCGCTTGGCATCGCGGGTCTTGCCAGATTCCGCATCCTCGATGAAAGCCCTTACGGAATCCGCATCTATGTGTAGCCCAATCCGTTTTACCTTGTCTGAAACCCTGCCATTGAGATATTTATTTATTGAAGCCTGCGTCACCCCGAGCAGATTTGCCGAGAGCTGCTGGTTGATCCTGTATTCTTTTGCCATTATTCCAGCCGCCCGAAATCTGAATGCAGGCAGAAAATTAGCCATCACATTCTCGTACGAAGTTAGCTTTCTCTGCATTTTCACACCTGCTCAAGATCCTTGTGCTTTTGTATGGTTGTATGGCTTGCCGATGGGATCCACATGTCGCGGCTCACGATGTTCGGAGTCTTGCCTATCCCCTCGGTGCCTGCAGACCTTGAGGACACTATCGAAGATAGAGCCACTTTTAGCATGTCGTCGCTTATCTTCGCAAGCTGCGATATGCTGAATCCGCTTATTATAAGCATGCGTGCAGTCTTGAAATCGATGCCGCGCGAATTTAGGTAGAAGATCGTATCCGGGTCCAGAGGCGCCATAGCTGACGAGTGGGATGCCTTTACCCTGCTCTCGTCTATTGACATTGACGGTATGGACTCGAGCTTTGCGCTTTTTTCTATTATTAGTCCGCGTTCTTCAACGAATGAACGTGAATCCTTCGCACCATGGTTTATCTTTGAAAAGCCTTTTAGGAAGCACACCGCATTGTCTGACACTACTGCCTTAGAGGTAAGCCTTGCCGTGCTGGACTCCGCCTCATTTATTATTGATGTGTTGATGTCATACTTCTGCTCCGATTGAGCGAGTGCGAACTCGTTCGCAATGATGCTAGAGGAATACCCGGATGCAAGGAGGTAATTCCTTGATTTGGTAACTGCCCCCCCAAGATAGACGTAGTTTACTGTAACCTGGGCGTTGTCCATGGCAACAGCCTTCGAAACGTTAAGAACTTTTGCCGCAGAGGGTTCATTGTGTACGATATTTACTGCAATTCTTGAATATGGGCTTGCTACGATCTCATTTATAACGCCGTTTACTGAGCCCGGGTGGTCAGAGGAGGAATGCCATTCTGTGATTTCACATTCGGAATTGTCCGCAGCTTTTATGAAAACCTGCGTGCATATGTCGGAATTTGTGGAGAAGAAAAGGTTCAGTCTCCTTGTCGAAGCATTAGATATGTCTACCATGATGGCGCTTGATGACGAAGCGTTTATGAACGACGAGTACTTGTCTGCTCTTGGGTCGTATACCCTGGAACTTATTGCATCCATGTATTCCTTAGAGCCGGCTTCTGCAATGCGTATTGATTTTGACATTGACCTGCAGCCATTACCGGATATCACTGCGTCGAACTTAAGAGGCAGCTTGCCGAGATCTGCGCTCACTTCTGAAGCCGTGTTGGCTGCAATCGATTGAGGAAGCCCTATAGGTACAAACCGCCTCTTGAAGAGCTCGTTGCTCTCCTCTGGCAGCGACCTGTACAGTTCCTTCGACTCATTTACCATCGTTTCGTATACGCTCATTTTAACGCCTATGCGACAGAATTTGACGTGTCAAGCTTTATCAAGCGTTTAAGCTCCAGCGAGTACTCCATTGGAAGCGCTTTTGTGAGGGGCTCTATGAAGCCGAGGACTATCATCGTTAGCGCATCCTCCTCGCTTATGCCCCTGGACATGAGGTAGAACAGTTCCTCGTCCCCTATCTTGCCCACTGTGGCCTCGTGCGTTATCGTAGCGTCGTCCCGGTACACCTCCATGTACGGGTATGTGTTGGTCTTCGCATTATCGTCCATGAGAAGCGCGTCACAGCGCACAGTGGATTTTGTGTTTGATGCGTCCTTTCCGACGTATATCAGACCGCGGTAGGATGCAACTCCGGAGCCCTTTGATACACTCTTCGATATTATCTTTGATGTTGTGTCTGGAGCCAGATGCAATATCTTGCCTCCCGAGTCCTGCACCTGATGCTCGCCTGCGACTGCTATCGAAAGCACCTCTCCCCTTGCACCTCTTCCTTTCAGGTAGACGCTTGGATATTTCATGTTTATCTTGCTGCCTATGTTGCCATCTATCCATTCGACGTAGGCATTCTCGTACGCGAAAGCCCTCTGGGTTACAAGATTGTAAACGTTCTTGGACCAGTTCTGTATGGTTACGTAGCGTATGTGTGCGTCTTTGTGTGCTACGAGCTCCACCACAGCTGAGTGCAAGGACGAGCTCATGTATATTGGGGCGGTGCAGCCCTCTATGTAAGTGACTTCCGAACCTTCGTCCGCTATTATGAGGGTGCGCTCAAACTGACCCGCCTTCTCCGAATTTATCCTGAAATACGCCTGGAGCGGGATTGTTACCTTTATCCCCTTTGGTATGTAAATGAACGACCCGCCTGACCACACTGCCGTGTTCAGAGCCGCGAATTTGTTATCTGACGGCGGTATTACTGTGCCGAAGTATTTCTTCATCAGTTCCGGATATGATTTTACCGCAGTGTCTGTATCTGTGAATATGACCCCCTGCTTCTGGAGGTCCTCTCTTATGTTGTGATACACAACTTCTGAATCGTACTGCGCCTCCGCACCGGCAAAGAACTTCTTTTCGGCTTCAGGTATGCCCAGCTTGTCAAAAGTGCGCTTTATGTCCTCTGGAACAGAGTCCCATGTACTGCCCTTCTTGTCTGTGGGGCGCATGTAGTAGAATATGTCATTGAAGTCTATCTTGCTGAGGTCTGCACCCCATGAAGGAGTTGGCTTCTGCTCGAACACTTTATACGCAGTGAGCCTTTTCTCAAGCATCCACTCGGGCTCCTCCTTTATCCTGGATATCTCCCTCACTATGTCCTCGGATAACCCCTTTGCAGTCTTGTATTTGTATTCTATCTTGTCGCTGAAGCCGTACCTTTCAAGATACTCTTCATCATTGGACCCGACGAATTCCTCTTTTTGAGCAGTCAATAGAGCACCTTTATAACTCGGTTATAAAAGTGTCGGTGATGTTATTTAAAGGTTATGCAAGCAAAAAGAGAGACTGGTTCTCCGTATGCGCATTGACGCTGGCTTTTTGCGCGCAACATTGCGTAACAATTCCAGTGTATGGTTTTATAACGTTAGCACACATATTTATACGGTGCTATAATGCCTAGAGCGGCTTTTAGGAACGAATTTACGTACAAGAATTTTATAGAGCAGGGAAGGGAAAGCGAATTCCACAAACTTTTCGAGGATGCGATAGCAGTGGTGAAAGCGGATTTCGGAAAGACACACCCAATGTACATAGGCAACATGGAGGTAAAGGCTGACGGTCTTCTTGAGGAGCGGTCCCCAGTCGACAGGAGCATAGTGATAGGGAGATTTCAAAAAGGCAGGAGGGAAGATGCGCAGAAGGCGATTGAGGTTGCCAACGCAGCCTTCGCAGAATGGAAGGATACAGGCTACAAGGAAAGGGCGGCGATATTCTCGAAGTTCGCAGACTTGGTTTCAAAAAACAAATTTACCATCGCTGCTGCGCTGAGCTATGAAAACGCCAAGTCTGTATACGAGTCGATAGGCGAAGTTGACGAGGCAATAGACTTTGCCAGGTATTACGCAGGAGAGCTCCTTGCAAACAAGGGCTATTCAAGGAAGACCCTGCTCGGCGGCAGCAAAGCCAACGTGAGTGCTGGTTTCCAGGGCGCCCCGTCCGAATCCGAGAAGGTCATAATATCAATGAAGCCGTACGGTGTGTTCGGCATAATAGCGCCATTCAATTTCCCAGTCTCAATATCCATGGGAATGAGCATAGGGGCCATGATAACCGGCAACACAGTAGTATTCAAGCCGTCCTCAACTGACAACATGACGATGCTAGTAGAGCTCATGCTGTACAAACTTTTGCGCGAAGCTGGCCTGCCCCCGGGAGTTTTCAACTACGTAACAGGCCCGGGTTCGGAAGTCGGGGACGAGCTGGCGATGAACAAGAACGTAGCGGGCATAGCGTTCACTGGATCCAGAAACACTGGCCTCAACATGATATCGAGGAGTTTCGGGAGGGGAATGCAGAAGGTTTTTGTCGTGGAAATGGGGGGCAAGAACCCCGCAATAATCTCAAAAAATGCTGACATTGATGCAGCGGTGAAGGGCGTTGCAGGAGCCGCATTCGGATTTGCCGGTCAGAAGTGCAGCGCACTTTCTAGAGTCTACGTCGATGAAAGTGTCAAGGAGGTCTTCATAAGCAAGCTTATAGAAAAAGTAAGGGGGATGCGCGTCGGCAACCCCCTCAACAAGGACATCTATATGGGCCCGCTGATAAGCGAGAGCGCCTACAAGAGGTATGTGGAATCGGTAGACAGGATAAAGAATACGGGAAAGCTGCTTTACGGAGGGAAAAGGGTAGATGTGGGGCTGGACGGCTATTATGTCGAACCGGTGCTGGCAGAGCTGCAGCATTCGAATGAGCTGGTTCACAATGAGCTTTTTGTACCGATACTCGCAATCGTCGGATACAAAACATTCGACGAAGCCTTGCGCATGGCGAATGACACAGATTACGGGCTCACTGCAGGGTTGTACAGCAGGAACAGAAAGGAGATAAAGCAATTCTCCAACGCAATCGAATCCGGGGTGGTGTACATAAACAGGAGCATCAGCGCTACTACTGGAGCCATAGTCGGCCTGCACACTTTCGTAGGATGGAAGGGCAGCGGGCTGACAGGAAAGGGAACTGGAAGCACCTTCTACCTCCAGCAATTTATGAGGGAGCAGAGCCTTTCGATAACAGAGGGATAGTTTGCTCTTCTCAGCGGTGATGAAGGCGATTTACAGGAGGCAGAAATATTCAACGGAGGAGCTGCACATTGGGAAATCCGCATACAGCGCCATCATAGCCGACAGCCCTACGAAAAGGAGCATAGGGCTGATGTTCAGGCATGAATTGGAAAGCCGGGAGTGCATGCTGTTCAAGTTCGATACGGCAGGCAGGTACGGCATATGGATGCTGAACATGAACTTCAGCATCGACATTGTCTGGCTTGGCAGCGATAAAAAAGTAGTGGACTTTGTGGAGAATGCTGCGCCATGCAGGTCGTTTTTCAAGTGCAGGACTTACACTCCGAATGGAAAAGCAGCATACGTGGTGGAATTCGTTTCAGGCACGATAGGAAAAGAAAGGATAGCCAAAGGTAGCGTTATGGTTTTCGAATGAGGGAAGAAGGCTTTACCTTCTCCTCCTCTTCTGGGGCTTTGCCCTCATGCTCTTTGAAGCCTTCTTTGCCTTCGGCTTGCTCTGCCTGCCCCTCCTGTTCATCTTTGTCCTTGCAACGTACCCATTCTTGTCTATGAAGTACAGGTACCCTTCCTCTCTCTGGATCTTCTCCGAGCTCACCTTGCCCTTTCTTCCGCGCGGGTTGGACCTCATCGGAGACTTCCATACTGCGCCGTCCTTACCAAGATAGTAAAGATAGCCGTCTTCCCTGTCTACTCTTTCTCTTCCTACTCTCTCTGCCATTTAATTCACCGTTTTCATATCATTCTATAAATTTATATAGCTATCGTCAGAACTCCGTCGGAAGACCGTCGACACTTAAAAGACACTCCCTCGACAGGCTCAAGCCAAGCAGCTGCAGATGCTTGCGTCTTGCCGGGTCCAGGTATTTTGCACAACTATTTAAAGCTTGGCGCAAAATCAGTATTAGTGCTTTTATGATAGAGATAAAAATGCAGAAAAAGAATCTTGACGGATACACGTTTATAGAGGGTTTCCCCGGAGCTGGGCTTGTCGGCCCGATGGCAATAAACTACCTTGTAGAGAAGCTTGGGATGGAAAATATAGGATATCTGGAGAGCGACAAGTTCCCTCCGCTGATCTCGATACACGACGACGTTCCTATGCACCCTGTGAGGATTTACATATCGGAAAAATTGAAGCTTGTGACAATTTTCGCTGAATTCGCAATCCCGATTGAGATGACTTTCGAGCTCAGCAACGCGGTCTATTCGGACATCATAAAGAAGGGAGGGGTAGACAGGGTCGTCTCGATAAGCGGCATACCAACACAGCAGGAGGAGGTGCCCAAGGACGTTTTCGGCGTGGCTTCCTCAAAGAAGCTTGTGAAGGACGTGATAGAGAAGAACGGGCTTAAGCCGATAGGAGACGGCATGGCCACAGGAGTAAACGCGCTTATACTTGGAATGGCAATGAACGACAACATGGATGATATAAACATATTGGTGCCTATAAACCCGGCGCTCATAGACCCGGAATACGCAGTGCTTGCCATAAAGAGCATGAACAGCATACTGGGGGTAGACATAGACACTGCGGAACTTGACAAGGAGGCGAAGCTCGTGGAGTCAAAGGTCAAGGATATTATGAAGAAGACCAAGGAGACGCACGAAACTTACAAAAAGTCGTTGGATGACACAGGACCTTCGATGTATGCTTGATCGCGGGGGTGGCAGAGTCTGGTTTGGTCTGACGGCCACAGAAAAATGCGCAGGACTTAAGATCCTGTGGTCTAGCACCTTCGTGAGTTCGAATCTCACCCCCCGCACAAGGATACGGCATACGCCGCCGCCATTCCGTAAATCGTGCCTCAAGCACGCCCACATATATAAATAAATATCTGTATATTAGTATAATGCTGGGCTTTTCGTATTATATTACACAAGTCTAAAGTGCATTTCATGAATGAGAATTACTACGATGTAATTGTAGCAGGCTCTGGAATGGGCGGCACCCTCGCCGCGGCGATGGCGGTACGTGAAGGCGCTAAGGTGTTGCTCCTTGACAGGAATGACATTGACACCGCAGGAAAGAAGACCAATTGGGGATGGGTCTGCGGAGATGCAGTGGCAGAAAGCCACCTGAAGTACATACGCGACAATGCCAAGGGACTGAGCTTCGGCTATCCTGAGCTCGACAAAAAGGTAGACGGGGTGCTCGCACTATCTCCGGACCTTGAATCCAAGTTCATATTTGATGGAGAGGGCTATGTGCTCAACAGACCTCTTTTCGAGAGGAAACTGCTTGAGTACGCAATAAAGCAGGGCGCCGAATACGTGCCAAAGTTTGAGGTGGAAGGGCCGATAATAGAGTCCAACAGCGTAGTTGGCGTCTTCGGCAAGGACAAGGATACCTCGCACGCCAAGTATATGGCAAAGGTCGTGGTCGATGCACTCGGCATAGCGACAACGCTCAGGAGGAAACTACCGGAGAACGAATACGTTGACAGAATGATAGACATAGACGACATTGAGTCTACAGGGAGGTATATATACTCATTTGAGCCTGATCATGAGGACCCGAGATATTACGATCCCAAGAATGCGATAATACACCTCAACCAGGAGCTTGCCCCTGGGGGTTATGGATGGGTGTTCCCGAAGAACGGGAACAGGGTGAACATAGGTCTGGGCGTACAGAAGAGGAGCCTGGAAACGAGAAACAAGAAGCTCGGCAAGAAGGACACCCTGCACTCTCTCATGGACGCTTACGTGGAGTATAATCCAGTGATAAAGAACGTGAAACTGGACAACGAGAACATGAATGGGAAGGGCTACTGGTCCGTCGCGGTAAGGAGGCAGATGGAATCCCTAGTGTACAATGGCTACATAGGAGTAGGGGACAGCATGGCGATGCCCAACCCCATAAGTGCCGGGGGTATTGGCCCTGCGATGGTATCTGGAATACTTGGCGGCATAAATGCGGCAAGAGCTGCGAAGAACGGCGACACAAGCATAAAGGCGCTTTGGAAGTACAACCTCGATTTCAACGAGGAGTACGGCAAGAAGACCGCCGGGCTTGAGGCGTTCAGGGTGTACCTGCAGTCGCTCAACAACGACCTGCTCAATTACGGAATGAAGATGTTCATAACAGAGAAGGAGGCGGTGGACCTCAGCTACGGGCGCATACCTGAGCTGAGCCTGGCTTCAAAGTTCAAAATAGCGCTGAAGGGGGCCGCCAACATAAAGGCATTCTCAAACCTCATATACACTGTGAGGAAAATGAAAACCTTCGACGAGCTCTATAGCAGGTATCCGAAAAGCACGGAGGGCTTCAAGGAGTGGAAGCTCAAGGTCCAGTCAGAGATGCACGACGTGAAGGAGAGGTTCCAGCCAAATCCGATATGAAGGTCATTTGAATGAAAGAATATACAAAGTTCGAAAAGGCGAGGGTTATAGGGGCAAGAGCTTTGCAGCTCGCATACGGCGCGCCGCCGCTGATAAAAGTCCCGGAGGGAATTGTCGACCCGCTGAATCTGGCGGAGCTGGAGTTCGAAAAGGGAGTCATACCTATAACAATAATAAGGCAGAAGTGAGCTGCTACTGCTTTTTCCTGAGCTCGGAGATGGTGCCGAAGTATTGGCCCTCCAGCGAGTATACAGACGCTGTCTCTGTTTCAAACACCCTGTTCTGGAGCAGCGGCCCGAGTCCGCGCGATTCTCCTTCGTTTACAGGATGGCCAAGTATCATGTCGTTGAATGCAGGCATTATTACAAGCTTTATGTCCTTGTTGAATTTGTGGTAGCGTCTATGCGCCTCTTCGGGATTGATGCCCGCTACGACCCACGCCTTCCTTGAGTACACCGCCCCGTTAAGATCCTTTATGGAAAGCGCAGCGTGGTTGTGCGCGGTTATGAGATACTTGGACTGCATAGCCTTTTCAGAGGGCCACGAATTCCCGTGAGTGAAGGAAAAGCTTCCGGTAGTCAGCTCGTCCACGATAGGCACCGAAAGCATATCGGACAGGTATGCATCGTGGTTTCCGCGCACCACAGTTATGTCGAGTGGCGAAAGGATGTTGAAGAAGTTTGAAACTGCAAAACGCTCGGACGACTCGGGCCTAAGCACCTGGTCTTTTATATCGCCTAGCAGTATCGCCCTGGATGTGCCAAATTCGGAGGCTATGCGGAGTATGTCGCGCGCCATAGAAGCCGACATGTCGTACAGGTGTATGCCAAGCTTGCGGAGCTTTGACTCCATCCCTATGTGTATGTCTCCAACAACTATGGCGGAGCGTTTTCCTCTGCCGACGGCCATCGCAGGCGATCCGTATACGAATTTTATTTCGCCGTTGTCTGTAATGGGCACGTATTTTTATATTTTAGAACTAATTTAAGTCTTGCCTGAAAGGTATTCCCATGGTTAACATATCGCCTTACATAGGCAGCATATCAGGAATAAAGATACAGCTGCACTGGAGCTTCGTACTCCTTCTTGTATTCTCGCTTGTGCTGAGCCTCTACCTTTTTGCAGTCATAGTCCTTCTTTTCATATGCGTCCTGCTCCACGAGCTGGCGCACTCGATAACATCAAAGCGCAACGGCATAGGTGTGAAGAAGATAATACTGCTGCCGATAGGGGGCGCCTCTGTGATAGACATGGAGGAGATAGATCCAGACATAGAGTTCAGGATATCGATAGCTGGACCCATTGCCAGCATATTCATAGGGGTGGCGCTCGGAGTTGCCGTTGTGCTCATACCTGGCGGCGCAGTAAGGCACCTCGTGCAGCTCCTCTTCCTGATAAACATACTTCTAGGGGTGTTCAACCTACTACCTGGCTTCCCTCTTGACGGGGGAAGGGTGTTCAGAAGCTACGAGCAGAAGAAGCACAGCTTCTTCGACGCTACGAAGATAACTGTTAAGCTGAGCAAGATAGTCATAGTGCTCTTCATAGTCGGAACCGTGATATACGCGGCTGTAGAGCCGGGATACACGTTCGCGTACAGGGAATTCGTAGTTTTCTGGGACATCTTGATAGCAATATTCCTTTACGGAGGTGCTCAGGCGGAATACCAGACCGCGTACGTAAGGGAGATGGCAGCTGACCTTAGGGTGAGGGATGCGGTAAGCAAGGACTTCGCATCAGTGAAGCCAGGAACCACTATAGGCGAGCTTTACAACATTTTCATGAAGTACCACACCCACGTAATCATAGTGGATTATGGCAAGAGCGTCAAGCTTGTCCAGGGGGTGAAAATGGGAACTTCTCTGAATCCAGGATACATGTCGAATACAGTAGACAGCTTCTGCACAGAGATACCGACCATAGGAATTAACAAGCCATTGCCAGCAGCCATAGACAAGATGAGGAACGAGAACACAGGCATAATAGCGGTGAAAGTAGGCAGGAAAGTTGTTGGAGTGCTTGTGGCGCAGCACGTCGAGTCCGTCATAGCGCTCCACATATCAAAGAAGAACGCTTCGGTCACTAATAAAAATCTTACAAACAGATAGATAAGCGAGGCGACTCACGGATGTTATACATAGACAGGATAGTCCTGCACAACTTCAAATCATTTAGGCACGCCAGCATAGCGTTCAGAAAGAACTTCAATTGCATAGTGGGGCCCAACGGTTCAGGAAAATCTAATGTGTGCGATTCGCTGCTTTTTGCGCTGGGCGAGAGCTCGCTCAGGAGACTCAGAATAGTGTCACCGACGCAGCTTCTCAACGAGGATGTCAAGAAGGGCAGGAACGAGGAGATGCGCAGGGCATACGTCAAGGTGGTCATGGGAGGCGACGCCAACGTGGAGATAATAAGGTATGCACGCGAGGACAGGAAGATGGGCTACAGGCTCAACGGAAAGCATACCACCAAGCAGGATGTTGTGGAATTCCTTAAGGGACACGGGGGCGACGTGAACGAGACCAACACCATAGCACAGGGAGAGATAGTAAGGATATTGAACATGAACAGCAAGGAGCGCAGGGAGATCATAGACATTGCTGCTGGGATAAACGAATTTGACAAGAAAAAGGAGGCTGCCGAGAAGGAGCTGGAGAGGGTTGAGGAAAAGCTCGGCGAGGCGCATGGCATGCTTAACGAGAGGAGGGGATTCCTTAACGAGCTGAAGAAGGAGAAGGAAGATGCAGAGAGATACAAGGAGTTCGCGGACCAGGCAAAGCTGCTGGCATTCAGCATACTCACCGCAAGGGAAAATGCCCTCATGGATGAGCTGGAAACGCACAGGGAACAGCTCTCCAAAGCAAACGCCAGAAAGGACGGGATATCCAAGGAGCTCATAGGGATAGACTCAGACATAGAAAGCCTGTCTTCCGAAAGGAGGAAGCTCGCAGAGGAGCTCAACAGGCATTCAATAGAGGCCAGCTCGGCAAACAACGCTATCGAAGGGATAAAGAGGGAGCTGGCAGTTGTCGACGAAAGGCTTTCCTCATCAAAAGCTTCAAGGGCGAAGGCAGAGGAAACGCTGGCTAAGACATCTTCGGAGATCGAGAAGCATTCTAAGAAGAGCGGTGAGCTCAAGGCCGAGCTGGAATCGCTGCGCAACGAGATCGGCGGGTTCAAAAATTATGAGGAAATCGACGAGAGCGGCAATTATGCGGACATTGCGGAAAGGTACTCGAAGCTAAGCGCCGAGATCTCGGCGCTTGAGGAGGAGCATTCTGCCACGGCAATCAGGGGCGCAGGAATTGAGAACAGAATGCATTCGCTCGAAGAAACGCTGTCGAGATACAATTCTGAAATGGGACAGCTTCAGGCGAGGCTCTCAGAGAACGCAGTGGCATTGAAGAAAGCGCTCGAAGCCGTGGAGTTAGCCGGCAAGGCAAAGGAGGATGCGCTGAAGGAGGATGCTGAAATTGTCTCAAAGATTGCAGAAATGAAGAAGGCATCCGAGAAAGCCGGCGAGGAAATGATACGCGTGAGGGAGCAAATCGCCATGCACGGCGGCGCGGGCGCGGCGATAGAAGCCAAGCTTCGCGAAGAGATAGGAGAGGGCTTCCATGGAAGGGCATACCAGCTGTGCGCGTATCCAGAAGAGTTCGAGGCAGCGATAAACGCATCGGCGGGAAGCAGGCTAGGATATTTTGTTGTAGACAACGCTTCGATTGCATCGATGGCGATAGAGGTGCTCAAGAAGCGCGACATGGGAAGGGCGTCATTCATACCGATTGAGGATGTAGTGAAATACGAGATTGACAGGAGCGGCAGGGGACTTAAGCCGATAATAGACCACGTACAGTTTGACGAGCGTTATTCAAAGGTGTTCAACTTCATATTTTCGAACACATACCTTGTCGGAAGCATAGCAGAAGCAAAAAAGAATGGCATAGGAAAAAGGAGGTATGTGACACTTGAAGGCGACCTTGTAGAGAACACGGGAGTCATAAGCGGTGGCAGGAACAGGGCTGCAAAAAGCCCCATGATGCTAGAATCGCAGCTTGCAGCTCTCCGCACAAAACTCTCGGATATATCTGATAAGATGGCAAAGCTTGAAGCAGGAAGGAAGCCCATTGGGGAGCGCATTGCGAGAGCAGAGACCGATCTGATCAGGCATAATGCTGCGATAAGCAGCACACATGCATCAGAATCCGAGATTAATGCGGCGATAGCCAAGCTCGAAACGGATGCTGAACGCATAAGCAGGGAGCTTGACGGCGAGAAGGCAATGCTTGACAAGTTGGGCAACGAGAAGGCTGTCATGGAAAAAAGGCTTAGCGCGGCGAAAGCGGAGGCGCAGGCGCTTAGGGGGCAGCTCGGCGACTCGTCGGCAGCAAAGAGGGGCGGGGCGGCAGTGGAAGCGGTAAAGAAGGCTAAGGAGGCGAGGGCCAGGCTCGAAGTGCTTAAGGTGAAGGCTGCCGGCGTGGAGAAGGAGCTGGAGTTGGTTGGGGAGAGGTCCTTGGCGCTTGAGGAAGAGCGCAAGGCGCAGGGCAGGTCCATAAAAGAGTTGATAGCAGAGGAGAAGGAGCTCTCTTTGAAGAGGGCGAAGCTTGAGGCGGACAGGAAGGAGCTTGAGGGAAACATGAACAGCAAGGATTCGTTCGCAAAGGAGCTGTATGCAAAGGTTTCGGAGCACGAGAAAAAGATATCGGAATTGGGTTTCAGGAGCGGCACGCTTAAGAGCGAGATGGAAAGGCTTGAGCGCAGCGCGATAGAGCTCTCTGGAAAGATCAGCCAGGCAGAGGTCAGGATAGGGGATATAAAGGCGGAAAAAAGGAGCTACGAGGATATAGTGCCGCTCGATATGCCACTTGACCAAATGGAGCAGAAACTCGGTGCAGCCCGCGCAGGAATGGAAAGGCTCGGATCGGTAAACATGAAGGCGCCTGAAATGTACGCCGAAAGGAGCAGGGAGGTGGAAGAAGCGGAGGAGAGGCTCAGGACAATAAGCATGGAGAAAACTTCTATACTTGACATGATAAACGAGATAGAGTCGAAGAAGATAAGCGTTTTTGGGGAGGTGTTCGACAGCATCAACGCTAACTTCAAGAGGATATACAAGCTCGCATACGATGGCGAAGCCGAAATGAGGCTGGAGAACCAGAAGAATCCGTTCTCTTCCGGGCTGCAGATAATAATCAAGGAGGGCGGCAGGACAAGGAGCGTCGAGGCCCTTTCCGGAGGCGAAAAATCATTCGTGCTGATAATGCTCATATTTGCCATACAGATGAGGAGGCAGATGTCCTTTTACATATTCGACGAAATAGATTCCGCGCTTGACAAGGAAAACTCGAAAAAGCTTTCATTGCTTCTGAAACGCCTGGGCGAGAGCTCGCAGTTCATAGTGGTAAGCCACAACGACTCACTGATAGCGTATGCAGATACTGTCATAGGAGTAGCGAAACACGATGGCGAGTCGAAGGCGGTAGGCATCGAGGCAAGCGCAAGCGGCGTAGAGGGCAGGGAGTTGTAATGAAGGGCAAGGAGAGGAGGAGAAGAAAGAGCGAGAGTCGCAGCAAAGGCATAACCATCTGGCCGCTCTATGTCGTATTCGCGATACTTCTGGTGCTTTACATAAGGTTCAACAGCAACGGAATTCTTTCGATAGCGCTGGGAGCTGCGTCATTTATCGTGCTTGTAATTATAGTGGGCTTAGAGCTTGTTAGCGGGGTAAACAGGAGCAACGCTGTGCGGGAAGGCACCGAGATAGTCATAGCCATAGCAGTAGTAATTGGGCTGTGGCTATTCCTGCGCTTTGCTCTGAACACTCCGACGCCGCTGGATGTTGTGCCAAGCTGCTCCATGCTCCCCGTACTGCACAGGGGGGACATGATAGCGATACAGGGATTGAACGTGACTAAGCTCAGGGCACCAGTAGTCGACGTGACAAAGCAGGAGTTTTCCTCCATGCTAAGCAACATAGGACTCGAGTTCAATGCATGCGTGGCGTACGAGAACTATTCAGGAGGGGCGCTCATATCGCAGGAAGTGAAGAAAGGCTATTCGGTAGGTCTTCTGGCAACAGGTGACGGACCGGAGCACATAATATCAAACGCCTCGCAGTCGGGAAATCTTGTCAGGTATTACTGCGGGGAGAGAAAGGTCGTCTTCGACAACGGCATATCGTACAACGAAGCTTACACCGAAGCGATAGCAATAGGCAATACGGTAATAACAGGAGACAGGAATAATTCGATTATCGTCTATACAACAGTGCCGCAGGATTCGTTCTACGCTGCAGGCGATTCATACGTAGTGCACCGCGTATACGCAATAATAAATGCAAGCGGAAGCTACTATGTGCTCACCAAGGGAGACAACAACCCTGGGCTGGACATGCAGTACGGCAACCTTCCTGTAAACAGCTCATACGTGAATGGCAAGGTCATAGGCTCTATCCCGCTCATCGGATACGCCAAGCTCATACTGAGCGGCGACTTTTCGCAGCCTTCAGGATGCAACTACACCATAACGCACTGATTTCCTGGGCGCTAACGAATATCGGCATTTTCAATAATTATATATACTTTTCCCTACTATAATCGTATGCATCGGCGCCTGCAGATTGATGCCGGCATCGTTTACCTTTTCTCAAAGGATGAATATGGCAGATTTAAACGGAGATGTTAGACTGGCTGTGGATAGCGGAGAGACTGCAATCGGGGCAAGGAGTACGTTGAAGTCTCTCATGGAGGGCACGGCCAAGCTCGTAGTGGCGACGTCGAAGAGCAAAAAGGAGCTTGTGGACGACCTGAACCACCTGTCCAAGATTTCCGGAATAAAAGTCATAATATTCGAGGGCACGCCAATGGAATTCGGCGCTGTCTGCGGAAAGCCCTATTCGGTATCGGCGATATCGATAATACAGCCTGGAGACTCTGGGATACTTAAAAATTTTAGCAGTGATTGATTGCCTAACGGTGAATTTGCAGCGAGGAAACTGGTGAAGCAGAGGAAAAGGCAGCGCATGCTTAAGAAGTGGCTGAAGAGGAAGAAACTGAAGCTAAAGCAGAAGTACGACGCAGTAGGCACTGTTCCTAGGGCGAAGGCTCTGGTTCTGCAGAAATTCGTAGTTGAGCAGAAGCAGCCGCACTCCGGGCAGATAAAGTGCGTGCGCGTGCAGCTGATAAAGAACAATAGGGTTGTTGGCGCTTTCGTGCCTCATGACGGCTCAATAAACTTCATAGATGAGCACGACGAAGTGACGATAGAGGGAATGGGAGGCTCCCAGAGAGGGCAGATGGGCAGCATACCAGGAATGAAATACAAGGTCGTCGAGATAAACGGGGCGAGCCTTGAGGAGGTAAGGACCGGAAGAAAGGACAAACCCAAGAGGTAATGATTTATGGCTGAGGAGAGCGTTGTTCAGGAAACTGGAATTGATTCGGATAAAGCCACTGCAGAAAAGCAGAAAAAGGCGCCAAAGAAGCAGTCCAGGAAGGCGGCGAAGCCCGCAGCCGAAACAGAAGGGCAGAATAAGGAGAGGATGCTTTTCGAGAAATACAGCTATGACGTAAAGGTTGAAGACCTGAGCCTGAAAAGGTACATAGACCTGACGCCGCTCGAATACCCGAGCACATTCAGGAGAAGGAGCCAGAAGGACCTGTCAAAGGCGTCGCTCAACATTGTCGAAAGGCTGGAGAACTCCATGATGAGGGGAGGCACAGGGGGCAGAGTAGGCGGAAAGACGATCAGGACTGAGGGAAGGCTTCAGGGCAAAAAGATAAAGGTCATGCACATAATAGAAAAGGCGTTTGATGCCATACACGAGAAATCGGATACGAACCCGCTTCAGTTGTATGTCAAGGCTCTCGAGAACAGCGCGCCGATAGAGGACACAACAAGGGTAAGGTACGGAGGTATAATATCGAACGTTGCAGTTGACATAAGCGCCAGCAGGAGGCTCGACATAGCGCTGAAGAACATTGCTATGGCTACTGTGATAGGATCCTTCGGCAAGAAGAGAAGGATGTACGACGTCCTGGCTAACGAGATAATGCTTGCGGCTAACAACGACATCAACAGCTATGCAGTGAAGAGGAAGAACGAGATAGAGCGCATGGCAAGGAGCGCAAAGTGAGTCATGGTGCGTATTTATGGTAAGGAAAGAATTTGTAGTTGAAGAAGTAACGCGCATAATGAAGGACGTTACCAGCGTCAGGAACATAGGCATAATAGCGCACGTTCACCACGGAAAGACTACCCTTACCGATTCCCTTCTTGCAAAGGCGGGCCTCATACCGAAGTCGGCTGCGGGGGACGTGCTCTACACCAACTATGAGGCGATAGAGAAGGACAGGAGGATGACGATAAAGAGCGCCTACATATCCCTGGGATTCACATATGAAGACAAGGATTACATTATAAACCTGATAGACACGCCAGGCCACGTTGATTTTGGAGGACACGTCACCAGGGCGATGAGAGCAGTTGACGGCGTGGTGCTCGTAGTTGACCCAGTAGAGGGGGTCATGCCGCAGACTGAGACAGTGCTGAGGCAGGCATTGAAGGAAAGGGCCAAGCCAGTACTTTTCGTAAACAAGGTGGACAGGCTGCTTAACGAGCTGAGGCTCACTCCGGAACAGACGCAGGAGAGGCTTGGCGCACTGATAGGGGACATAAACAGGATGATAGAGCAGTATTCTCCAGAAGAATTCGCCGACAAATGGAAGGTCAGCGTTGAAGGTGGCAGCGTATGCTTCGGCTCGGCGATGAAGAGATGGGCCATATCGGTTAGGATGATGAAGCAGAAGAACGTCTCCTTCAAGCAGGTTTTCGAGTATACTGCGGCTGGTGACGAGGCAAAACTGCAGGACATAGCACCCATAGAGGATGCCATACTATCGATGGTAGTGGAGCACCTGCCTAGCCCGAAAGAGGCGCAAGTATACAGAGTGCCCATCATGTGGCATGGGGACATGTCTTCCGTTGACGGCCAAGCCATGGCCAACACAGATGCGACTGCCAAGGCCAACATGGTGACTTTTGGGGTCGCGTATGACCAGCACAGCGGAGAGGTCATAATAACAAGGATATTTTCTGGCACTGTAAAGAAGGGCATGGAGTTCTACGTGAGCGGCAAGACCAACAAGCAGCGCATCCAGCAGGTTGCGCTGTACATGGGTCCGGACAGGATAATAGTTGACGAGGTCCCTGCAGGAAATATAGCCGCACTTATAGGACTCAAGGACCTTTCAATAGGGGACACGGTAAGCGAAAACCAGATAGAGGCTTTCGAAAGCATAACCCACTACTCTAAGCCCGTAGTAACAAAGGCAATAGAGGCAAAGGACTCCAGGGACATGACAAAGCTCATAGAGGCGCTCAGGATACTTTCAAAGGAGGACGCCACGCTGAAGGTGGAGATAAGCCAGGAAACGGGCGAGCATCTCATAAGCGGAATAGGAGAACTCCATTTAGATGTAATAGAGACGAAGATAAGGGACGAGTTCAAGGTCCCTATAATAACGAGCGAGCCTATAGTTGTTTACAACGAGACTATAAGCGGCAAGGCTGGCCCTGTAATGGGCAAGTCGCCAAACAAGCACTCCAGGTTCTTTGTGACTGTTGAGCCGCTGCCTGAAAAAACACTCGCCGCGATAGACGAGGGCAAGATAAGGGAGGGCAAGCCGAAAGGGCAGCTCGCAGTTGACGCTTTCATCGAGGCTGGGCTTGACAGGCCGACTGCCAAGGGCGTGGTTGACGTATGCAACAGGAACATAATGGTTGATGCGACGCACGGAGTGCAGTACCTCAACGAGGTCATGGAGCTTCTCATAGACGGATTCGAGCAGGCAGTGAAGGACGGACCGCTTGCAAGGGAGAAATGCGCCGGCGTGCTGGTGAGCATAGTCGACGCGACGATACACGAGGATCCGGTGCACAGGGGCCCAGCGCAGATCATACCTGCGATAAGGAACGCTATATATGCGGCAATGCTCAGCGCAGGCATAACTCTTGTTGAGCCGAAGCAGAACTTTACGATAAGCATACCACAGGACAACATGTCAGATGTGATATCGTTCCTGCAAGGCAAGCGCGGGCAGATAGTCACGGTAAACCAGGAAAGGGCAGAGGTTACTATAGTCGCAAAGCTGCCTGTAGCCGAAACTCTGAAGAGCTTTTCAAACGACCTTAGGGGGCTTACACAGGGAAGAGCGGTATGGTACACCGAGTTCGCCGGTTATGAAAGGCTGCCAGGGGAGCTGCAGAACAAGGTAGTTAGGGACATAAGGGTAAGGAAGGGACAGCCGCCAGAGCCGCCGGGCCCGGAGCAGTTCCTTGACTGACGCCCAATGTTTATATATGTTTGCTAGCAATCTATTATTGCAATTTCTATTTACTGGATGATGGAAACTGACGGTGTTATTATGGCAAAGTCTTTCGTAAAATTCGAAGTCCCAGAGGAAGTGGTCAAAAAAACCTACGAGGCGCTTCAGCTTGTGAAGCAGTCCGGCAGCGTGAAGAAGGGCTCGAACGAGGTCACCAAGAGCGTCGAACGCGGGCTTGCCTCTTTCGTAGTTATCGCCGAGGACGTCGACCCTGAAGAGGTCGTTATGCACATACCGTCCATATGCGAGCAGAAGAAAATCGCTTACACCTATGTACCAAACAAGCTTGAGCTTGGGAAGTCGATAGGGCTCAACGTGCCTTGCACTGCAGTAGCGGTAGAGAATCAGGGCAATGCATCACAGAGCATAAAGGACATCATATCGAGGCTTACTGGAAGCTCAAAGAAGGAGCAGGCGCAGGAGAAGAAGCAGGAGTGATAATTTATGGAAGGAGAGTCGCAGCAGCAGTTTTCAGGATTCCTCGCAGAGATAGTGGAGATAAATAAGAAGAGAAAGACAGGCATATATGGCGAGATATACCAGGTAAGCTGCAAGATTCTCGAAGGAAGGGACAAGGGAAGGATAATAAGGAGAAACATGCTTGGGCCGGCGATGGTGGGCGACGTGATAAGGCTGCCTGATACTAACAGGGAGGCTCGCGAGATCAAGGTGAAGTGATATTATGGAATGCTCTTACTGCTCGAAGCCCATAAAGCAGGGAACCGGTATAATGTACGTCTTCAGGACCGGCGCAATAAAGTACTACTGCTCGGGCAGATGCTACAAGAACAGCATAGTGATAAAGAGGAAGATCAACAAGAAGCTTGTAGCACACAGATCGAAGTCAAATCACGCTTGAACTTTTTTAAAACTGCGCTTTTTATTTTCCTGTGAATAGTTCATCAAGGTCGATGGGCTCGTTCTTGCTTATGCTCTTTATGCTCCTCTTTATTCCTTCCTCAGTATATTCAGGGAAGTCTACGCCGCTTATGACTATCATAACTTTGAGCATGTCCTTCTGCATGCCCTCCTCTATCCTTGCGCCCCACTTTACCATTGCATCGTCGCTTATCCTGTTTGATACCTCCTGGAATATCATCTCTGCCTCGCGGAGCGTTAGGCTCTCGCCGCCGGTTATGTTTACCAGTGCCTTCTTCGCGTTGGAGAAGTCCACGTCGAGAAGCGGGCTCTTTATGGCATTTTCAAGCGCCACTGCCGCTCTGCTGGTGCCGTCGTTTGTAGGCATCCCTTCGCCAGTGCCGATTACAGCGTAACCTGATTCCTTGAGCACAGCGCGGAGATCCGCAAAGTCTATGTTTACCATGCCAGGCTTGGTCACCATTTCCACTATGCCTTTCGCTGCGCTGGCGAGAACTTCGTCCGAGACCCTGAAAGCCATGTTGAGCGGAAGGTCTGGGGCTATGGAAAGCAGCTTGTCGTTGTGGATTATTATTGTTGTATCGCACACCTTCCTAAGTTTTGAGAGCCCTTCCAGGGCATTCTTCATCCTTACCCTGCCTTCGCTCGAGAATGGAAGCGTGACTATTGCTATCGTGAGCGCGCCCGCCTCCCTTGCCTCATGGGCTATGGTGGCTATTGAGCCTGTGCCTGTGCCCCCACCCAGACCGCAGGTTATGAATACCATCTGCGAATCCGAAAGCAGATGCCTTATCTCCTCCTTGCTCTCTATCGCAGCTTCCTCTCCTACTTTTATATCACTGCCTGCTCCAAGCCCTCTTGTCACCTTCTTGCCGAGAAGCAGCTTTCTCTCTGAACGCGTCTTGACGAGGTGTGGAGCATCGGTATTCATGGCTACCAATGTCGCATCCTTTACTCCTATAGCATTGAGCCTGTTGATGGTGTTGCTGCCCGAGCCTCCGGTGCCCACAACATAAATCTTCGGCTTGGAAGATTCTATAAACTTCAGTATCTCTTCGTCATCTGGGCTTAGCGCCTCGTCTTTCTGAATAGAATCATCCATGAAAATCTACCGGTGTTTTATACATTAATATTCGGTATGAAGCATTAAATAATTTGCGCAACCAGAGAAGGCGCGGAACAGCAATGCATATATGCCAGGATAATCAGCTTCATCAACCACAAAAAAATAATAAATAGCTCTGCCATAAGATTGTTATTGGTGAATTCGATGGAAGCTTCAAAAAATAAAATTGTTGGGAAGAAGATCAAGGATATAAGGATAACAAAGGGCATGAAAGTGTCCGCGCTTTTCGACGAAATGTCGGATATGGGAGGGTTCTCAGGACAGCATATGGCAAGGGGCAAGGAAATATTGGGGGAGATGATAGCCAACAAGGACTCGTTCAACTTCCTGTCCTTTCCGGCAGATATAGTCTCAACGGGACTCAGGGGAGTGCTTGCCGGTATGGTAAAGTATTTCGACGCGATAATAACCACTTGCGGCACTCTCGACCACGACATAGCAAGGGCATACGGCGGCATCTATTCGAAGGGTACGTTTGAGGCGGATGACGCTGCGCTCCATAGGGCAAAGGTATACAGGCTTGGAAACGTGTTTATAGAGAACTACCAGTACGGTGGTAAGCTTGAAGAGGCCTTCAACTCTACAATGAAGGAGCTTTATTCCTCTAAAGATTACAAGGCAGAGTATTCGCCCAGCGAGCTGATAAACGAATTTGGGAAGAGAATCAAGGATCCTGGATCCATACTTAGACAGGCTTACCTGAACAACGTGCCGATATACAATCCAGGCATAGTGGATGGAGCCTTCGGAACACAGCTTGCCATCTTCTCGCAGGACCACGACTTCAAGCTCAACATGCTCAAGGATGAGCTTGCACTGAGCAACATATCCTTTGACAACAAAACCACCGGCGCCATGATGATAGGGGGAGGAATCAGCAAGCACCACGTAATCTGGTGGAACCAGTTCAAAGGAGGCTTGGATTATGCTGTCTACATAACCACGGCTTCGCAGTTCGACGGGAGCCTTTCGGGCGCGAGGCTGACCGAGGCAGTATCATGGGGAAAGATAAAGGAGAAGGCGAAATACGTGACCATTGACGGGGACGCGACTATAGTGCTTCCATTCATGGCAGCTGCGCTTGGACTTTCCTGATCATCCCGGTATCTCTATCGTGTCGCCGACAGCAGGAGCATAGGCGTCGAAGCCTTCGCCGTTAAGCGTTTCGGCAAAGTGCATCGTATGCTCCCTGTCGCCGTGCACGCATATCACGTGGTTTGGAGCGCTCGCCCTAACGTACTCATAAAGGTCGGAATCGCTTGCGTGGGCTGAAAAATCGTACTGCTCGACTTCGTTGTTTATCCTTATCTTAGAATTCTTTACAGTGATGGAGCCGCTTTCAAGTATCTGCCTGCCATTAGTTCCTTCTGCCTGGTACCCTGTTAGGAGTATTTTGGAATATTTGTTCAGCTTGGTTATGTAATTGAGCACAGGGCCGCCGTTGAGCATTCCTGCAGTTGTAAGTATTATCGACGGTTCCTCGAGAGCCTCCTTTCTTACGTGGTAATCGTCTACCCACACCGTTTCCATTATCGCCTTCGAAAGCACATCCCCGTTCTTTATGAATTTGGAGTTCTTTGACACTATGGTTGTAGCGGCCCTTGCCATTCCGTCGACATACGATATGGGGGTCAGCCTGTGCTTGTATAGCATAGCTAGAATCTCCTGACTCCTCCCCACCGCGAAAACAGGTATGAGGGCCGTACCTCCATTGTCCAGCGTCGCCTTTATGTCTTCGATAAACTTCTCCTCGAGCTTATGCCTATCTGGATGCTCGCGCGACTCGTAAGTTGATTCTATGATTAGAACATCGCTCTTGACTATGTCAGCCCCGGAGTGCAGAAACTGCTTGCCCAGCTTGAAGTCGCCAGTGTATACGACACGCTTGTTCTCCTTGCCTTTCTTCCTGTCTATCAGCGTTACCGCGCTGCCGCATATGTGGCCTGCGTCGTACAGCTCGATTTCGTAATTACCGAACGGCATGGGCTGCCTGAAATTCAGCGGAACGAATTTGGTGTTGTAAATGTTAGCCTGCCGCTTATGATAGTGTATGTTTGAATGCTCGTTCTTTGCTATCTTCATCGCGTCTTCTATGAGCAGCATTGAAAGCTCGAGCGTGGGCTTGGTTCCAAATGACGGGCAGGAGTTCTCATTGTACAACGCAGGGGCAAACCCGCTATGGTCGAGGTGCGCATGGCTTATTACCGCAGCATCGATTGTTGGTATTGCAGTTGGAAACTCGGTCTTGTGATCAACTTTGATCCCGAAGTCGAGCATTATCTTTCTATCATCCGATAACAGGATGGAAGACCTTCCGACTTCCTGTGCTCCTCCGAAGAAACTAAATCGCAAAGAACCACATTGCCGCATAAAACAGGCTGACAATCACACTTTATTAAAATACATATATAAAAGTTCTGATGGATATAATCGTAAAATCTACCGAATGATTGCATGTCTTCCGAACCTAATTTCATTGATGTAGTCGCGCTTACAAGGATAACCCCGCAAACATACGTGGAGAACTTTGGCAGCGCGATAAACTCCTCATTTTTTGATGCGTCAAACATACTTGGCACGCTGAGGATGAAAAAACTGGTCGATTTCGAGACCAACTTTCCCGGCCAGAATGAGATAAAGATAACAGAAACAGGGAACAAACTCCTCCAAGACCTTTCAGCAAAGGCGGAAAGCGAGTTTGACCATCTCGACATGGAGATAATTGAGCAGCTGTCAAAAGGGAAGAGATCGCTGCCAGACATCTCAGGTGCGATAAACATAGCGGAGACGGACATGGCTATGCACCTCTACAAGCTCTCAAAGCAGGGCTTCGCAACATACGAGATAAGGAATGGGGTGATAGCAATTTCATTGACAGAGAAGGGTTTCATGAGAGCGAAGGAGGGAATGCCGCAGAAGGCACAGGCACAGGCTGCGGCACCACAACCGGGAGCGACAATACCTGCCCAGGCGAACCCTCTTCAGGCAGGAAAAGCAGAAGCGCAGCAGATGGGTGATGTGTTGCAGCAGAGTGGCGCCAAGGAAGCCAGACCGCAGATGCCAGGAGGCGAGTATGACGAGAAAGAGGCGCAGGAACTGCAGAAGATGGCACCAAGAAAATCGGGCATGAAAAAACCTGCGATACTGATTTTATTGGCTATAATAATTATAATTTTGGTGGTACTCCTAATCAAGAGCTTGTGATGGTCGCATGGCACGTCTTTTGGAATATGAAAAAGCTAGAGCGCTTCTTGACAGGTATGGGATAAGGTCAATCGATAGCAGATATCTTCAGAGCGGAAAGGAAGCTGCGAGCTTCGCGGAGAAGGGCAACATTGCAATGAAGGCGATATCGCAGAAGGCGCTCCATAAAACAAAAAGCGGACTTGTAGTGCTCAACGTATCAAGCGATAATGCCGAGAAGGCTTTTGCGGAGCTCTCAAAGAAGGCTGAAAAATACAGACCGTACAGGATATTGGGCCAGAGAATGGCTCCGAGCGGCCTGGAGATAATAGTCGGAGGCAGAACAGACGAGCAGTTCGGAAAGCTTATACTTATAGGTCTGGGCGGGATATATGTAGAGGTATTTAGGGATTTTGCCCTAAGGGTGTGCCCAATATCGCGCCACGACGCAGAATCGATGATAGAACAATTGAAATCGAAAAGCGTGATTGCGAAAGATACTGAAACGGAGCGCATGCTTGTGGACCTTCTGCTTAAGGTTTCGAAGATGCTCTCAGAGAATGACATTACTGAATTGGACCTCAATCCGATAATATTGCACGAAAAGGGCTACGATGCAGTGGACCTGAGGGTAATGGTATAGGTGGCAATCATGGACATCAAGACAAGGAGAAAACTTTTTGACATTTTAATGGCTCCGCGCAGTGTTGCCATAGTTGGAGCTACAAGCAACCCAAACAAGGTCGGGCACATAATACTGCAGAACTACATCGACGTAGGATACGACGGCGCAATGTTTCCGGTGAACATAAACGCCAAGCAAGGAGACAGGATAATGGGCTACAAGGCCTACAGAAGCATAAAATCCATAGGAAAACAGCTTGACCTTGTAGTCATAGCAGTGCCAGCCGAAGCGACGCCTTCAATACTTGAGGAATGCAGGATTGCAAAGGTAAAGAGTGTCGTAGTAGTCAGCGGAGGGTATGCCGAGATAGGAAGGAAGGACCTGCAGGACAAGCTTGTTGAGATAACGAGAAAAAGCTCCTTCATATTGATGGGACCAAACTGCCTCGGAATAATGAATACACGCGCTAGAGTGGATACGCTGTTCCTTCCCACATTCAAGATAGACAGGCCAAAGATAGGGGGAGTAAGCTTTGCATCCCAGAGCGGCGCGGTCGGCAGCTCGATATTGGACATGATTGACGCAGAGGGCTTCGGTCTATCGAAATTCATATCCTACGGGAATGCAATAGACATAGATGAAGTCGACATATTGGATTACCTGGCCAGGGATGACGAGACGACTGTGGTCATTTTCTATATGGAAGGTGCGAAACGCGGCAAGGAATTCATAGAGGCGGCCAAGGAGATAACAGCGAAGAAGCCCGTAATAATGATAAAGGGAGGTGCTACAGAGGCCGGAGCCACCGCAGCCCATTCACACACCGCTTCGCTTGCTGGAAGCTATCAGGCGTATGAAGCCGTGTTCAGGCAGTTTGGGATAACACAGGCAAAGACAATGCAGGATGTGATGGACTTTGCAAAGATGTTCGAGACGCAACCGTTCCCAAAAGGGAGGAGAATTGCAATAATAACCAACGGCGGAGGAGTTGGGGTGATAGCTACAGACGCGTTATACGAGGCAGGCCTGGAACTTGCCTCCTTCTCCAAGGAATCCGAGAAGGCTCTTAGGAAGATTATGCCGCCAATAGTGAACATAAAGATGCCGATGGATATGGCAGGCGATGCGGATGACAAGAGATTTGCCGCAGCTCTTGAGGTGGCGAGCTCAGACCCTAACGTGGACGCCATAATGGTTATAGCACTTTTCCAGACCCCTGGCGCGGATTCCAGGGTAGCAGCAAGCCTGATAAACTATTCCGCTACACGCGTTAAGCCGATAGCAGTAGTGAGTCCAGGGGGAAGCTACACCCAGGCGCACAGGAACATGATGGAGAGCTCCGGAGTCCCGGTATACTCATCGCCTGATCAGGCCGCTCGGGCTTTTAAAGCCTTGCTTGAGTATAAGGAGTACAGGGACTCAATAAGGTGATTGCGTGGCGCAAAAGCTTTCGAAAAAGGTACAGAACATAATAGCCAGGGATAAAAAGGTGTTTCTTACCACCACTAGGGAGCCATTTCCATTCGTTCCGCACAGAGGGGAGGGAGACTTCGCATACGACATCGACGACAGGAAGTTCATAGACTTTACCAGCTTCATATCGGTATACAATCTTGGCGTGAACTCGAACAGCAGCGTTAGGAACGCGATAAAGAAGCAGATAGACCTTCTAATGCATTCTGCGTTCACTGACTTCTATGGCGAAATGCCGGTAAAGTTCGGCGAGGAGCTCCTCAAGCTCATGCCGAGGGGATTCGGCAAACTTTTCCTTTCCAATTCGGGCACAGAAGCAAATGAGGCTGCCATAAAATTCGCAAAGATATACAGCAACAGGGGCTACATACTAGGATTCTACAACGCCTTCCATGGAAGGACCGGGGGCTCGCTCGGCGTTACCGCTTCAAAATCTATACAGAGAGAGCATTTCGGACCCTTCCCGAACGACATACACGCACCATTCCCCTACTGCTACAGGTGCCCGTTCAATGAGACGTATCCTGGATGCGGATTTGCATGCATAGACTACATAAAGAAATACCCATTGTCCAAGGAAGTCGGCCCCAAGGAGGTTAGCGCAATAATGTTCGAGCCGATACAAGGCGAGGGAGGCTACATAGTCCCGCCAAAGGATTACTTCAAGGAGCTCAAGAAACTTGCTGATGAGAACGGGATACTGATGATTGCTGATGAAGTCCAGTCCGGATACATGAGGACCGGAAAGTTCCTCGCACTGGAGAACTTCGGCGTAACTGCGGATATATACACCATGGCGAAGTCGGTTGGCGCTGGGCTTCCGATAGGAGTTACAGCAGTGAGCAGTGCGCTGGGCGACATACCTTATGGGAAGCATGCAAACACCTTCGGCGGAAACTTTGCAGTCACCGCAGGAGGGTATGAAGCTCTCAAACAGATAAATTCGAAGAAAGCTAAGCTCTCGGAAGAGATAGTACAGAAAGGCAGGTACATAATGAAGCGCCTTGAGAGGATGAAGGAAGATTACGAAATAATTGGTGATGTGAGGGGGATAGGGCTTATGATAGGCGTCGAGTTCGTAAAAGACAAGAAAGGCAAAGAGCCCAATCCTGAGGTCAGGGATAAGGTGCAACTCAAATGCTTTGACAGGGGACTGCTGCTCCTTCCTTCTGGGGAGTCGACGATACGCATAATACCTCCGCTTACAGTGAGGAAGAGCACGATAGACAGCGGAATGGATATATTCGAAGACGCGGTCAGGGAAGTTTCAAGGCAGAACGCATAGCTTCAGTATGACTTGCCGAAGTTTAGCCTGTGCTTTGCAGGCTTTCCGCAATACACGCACACGCCATTTATGTTTTCCTGCTCGCCGAATGGTATGTTTGAGGATCTTGCGGCGGTCTCTTCCTTTATCTTCGCTTCGCACTCCTTGTCGCCGCACCACAGCGCCTTGACTGCGTAGCCAGATTTCACTGCATCTTTCAGCTTTTCATAGTTTTCCACAGCAATTATCTTAGTCTTTATCAGGCTTTTAGACTTCTGATACAAGTTTTCATGTATTTCTTGGAGCAGCTTGGATACCGAAACAGCCAAATTCGTCACCTGCACGCTCTCTTTGACAAATGTATCCCTGCGGAATAGGGTTACGGAGTTTGATTCCATCTCCTTCTTGCCTATTTCTATCCTTACAGGAACTCCTGCTCTCTCCCACTCGTTGAACTTCCATCCGGGAGAATACGCGTCGCTGTCGTCGACAAAAACTCTGAAATCCTTAGATATGTTTTCCTTCACGCCGTCCGCATATTTGATGATCTCAGCCTTGTTTTGCTCCGAGTATATTGGAACCACAACGACCTGTATCCGTGCAAGCTTCGGCGGTATTATTACACCCTTGTCGTCACCGTGCATGCCGAGCATTATGCCTATCATCCTAGTGCTTATGGCGAAAGTGTTTTGATAGACGTATTGGCGCTTGCCCTCCTTGTCTAGAAAAGTGATGTCGAACGCTTTGGAGAATTTCTGCCCGTCTATGTGGAAGTCGGGTCCCTGCGATATGCGCCCGTCAGGCATTACGAATTCTATGCTGAAGGTATTTTCAGCGCCTGCAAACTTTTCAGAGTCCGTTTTTTGACCCACTATCCCTTCCAATGCAAGATACTCCTTGAGCACCTTTTTGTATATGCCAAGCACCTGATCGCGTTCGGCGGCAGCTTCTTCCCTTGTGGCGAATACTGTATGCCCCTCGTTCCACAGGAACTCCCTGCTCCTAAGCAGTGGGGTGGGATGCTTGAATTCCCACCTGACAACGTTGTTCCACTGATTGTACCTCATTGGGAGATCGCGCCATGACCTTATCCATTTGGAATATGCGGGGTACATTATAGTCTCTGACGTGGGGCGCACTGCTAGCTCCTCCTCAAGCTCAGACTGGCCGCCCTTTGTAACCCATGCAACTTCTGCAGAGAAGCCCTCTATATGCTCCTTCTCCTTTTCAAGGAAGTGCTTTGGTATAAACAAGGGAAAATACACGTTCTGTATCCCAATCTCTTTGAAAAGCGGGTCCACAGCCTTCTGTATTGATTCCCAGATGTAATAGCCATCAGGACGGAATATCAAAGTTCCGGATACCTCTCCATAATCGAAAAGGCCGGAATGCATAACCGCTTGAACGTACCATTCAGAAAAATTTTCGTCCTTCTTTATCTGCTTCTCTATTTTTTCCATGAATATCAACTGTAATCATTTAATCTTTTATAATGCTTAATAAAAGTTATATCCTTTGCCTGCTAAAAAGCGAACGCGCGATTAGTGATGCATGGCCGGCTTCTCTAAGCCTTCTGGTCGAATACTTAAACCACGATGGCCCGAATGGGATGTATACGCGCACGCTGTGCCCTTCTCTTGCCAATGATACCGCGTCGAGGTTGCGTATGCCGTTGAGCATGGCTAACTCCATTTCTCGCTTGTATTTTCTGTTCAGTGCGATGGCTTTTTTGATTATGGCCATATCGTGTGTGGCTATCATGAACTTGTGTGAATTCTTAAATAGGAGCTGCATCAGCCGGTAATAGTTTTGCGTAACCTCTTTCCTAGTTGCATAGGCAACTTCCTCAGGTTCGGTATATGCACCTTTTACAAGGCGTATTACACCGCCCTCCAATGCTATCCGTGCGACGTCTCGCTCGCTTCTCCTGAGGTATGATTGTATGCATATGCCAGCATTCCCGCTTTTAGATGCTGAGCGGTAAAGCCGTATGGTATCGTCCACCTTGTCGGATTCCTCCATATCGAGCCATATGAATAATCCTTTTGACTTCGCAGCCTTCACCAGCTTGAGATAATTCTTCTTTGCATACGGATAAGAAATGCCCAAGCCTATCTGGGTCGGTTTTACCGATATGTGGGCATCGGCATGGCCTGCGCTTATGCTGCCGATCAGCGAGGAGTATGTAGACATTGTATCCGATATATCTTTTCTTTCGGAGAGGGCTTCGCCAAGGTAGTTTATTATAGCCCCGACACCATTCCCATTGAAACGCGAGGCCACTGCTATGGCGTCGCTTATGTAAGGTCCAGCTATCCAGCGCCCCGCAAAAACGCGCTCCCCGAAACGCGATAGAAGTGCGGCTTTTTTCTCTTGCATTTTTTTGCCCCTTTCTGCACGTATACAAGACTGCAAACAGTTATTTAGGCTTTTGATTGCTTTGAATTCCTTCTTTTTTGTTGGATTGGTGCTACAGCTTTCTTGCTTCGGCTTTTTTTAGAGTTTTTATCTCTGCCACTGCGTGCCTTTTCTGAGACGCCGTCATAAACATAACGCTTCCCGCGCAGCGCTGAAAGCAGCGCAGCTATGAATGCCATTATGGCCCCAATGTAGAACACGACACGCATGGAATCTATGAATGGCTTTGATATCAGCTTGGGGAAGAACTGCTTGCTTATGAGCTCCGAGTATACTTTTGCACCCAGTATCGGAACATCTTGGGGAGGTATGACGTTCTTTATCGGATTATAGCCCAAAAGGGCGGAAAACAGAATGCCTGTTGGAGGTATATCGGATATTGATGCAGTTACATTTTGGGAAACGTTCAGCGAGTTTAAACTTGAGGCTATCGCGGGAGGAAGTTCATGGCCGAACGTAGCTATGAGTATGGTGAAAAACAGGACAAGGCTGAGCATGAAAGAGGTGTTAAGGAAAGTGGATCTTATGCCGGATACCGCACCGCGTGTATCTGGAGGAACTGCATTCATTATTGCGGCTGTGTTTGGTGCGGAGAACATTCCTTGACCTATGCCGAAGAATACCGTTATCAGCGCAAACGATATGAAATCGAAATCGGCAGGCAAGGTTAGCAGAAGCAAGAATGCGGCTACGTTTATCAGCATGCCTGATGTAGTGAACAGCCTTGCGCCTCTCTTGTCTGAAAGATATCCGAACAACGGGCCCGATATCAGGAAACCGACGGCAAACGGTATCAGGTCTATGGCTGCATCGAACGGAGTATTGCTGAACGATACGCCGTGAAGCGGAAGCCATATGCCCTGCAGCCAGATTATGAGCATGAACTGCAGCCCTCCCCTAGAAAGACCTGCCAATGCGAGACTGAGGTTGCCGAATGTGAAAGCCCTGATCCTGAATAAGCTCAGCTTCATCATGGGTTCCCTAGTGCGGAGCTCTATAAGCACAAACAGCACGAACAGTATTATGCTAACGATTATAGAACTTGAAACAAACGGGTTGGACCATCCAGTAGTGCTAGAACCATATGGCAGAAGACCATATGTTATGCCCACCAAAAATAGTATCAGGGCTATTGCAAATGTTGCGTTCCCGAATATGTCGAATTTCTGATTTTTCTTTATGCTTGCAATCTCATGCAACGCTACGTAAGCCCATACTGTCCCTATGATTCCGAAAGGAACGTTTATCAGGAAAACCAAATGCCAGTCAATACCAGCTAGCAGTCCGCCTATTATGAAACCTAGCACCGAACCGCCCACAGCGGCAATCTGATTGAATCCGAGAGCCTTTCCCCTTTCGTTTGAGGGAAATACGTCTGTTAGTATAGCAGCGCTGTTTGCAAAAAGGAATGCGCCACCAAGACCCTGCAGGATTCTTATGAAAATCAATGATAAAGCGCCAACGGTTCCTGATACGTACAGCGAGGACGCGTACAGCCCTATGGATCCTATAGTGAATACTGCAAACCCGAGGTTATAGAGCCTTACCCTGCCGTACATGTCGGAAAGTCGGCCCACCGAAACGACAGCCACTGCAGACACTATGCTGTACCCGAGAAGCAACCACAAAAGCAGGACAGTGCTTGAAGGCGCGATAGGATTTACGTTTAGGCCCTTGAATATTGCAGGAAGCGATATGATCAGTATTGATGCGTTTATGGAAGCCATAAGCGCCCCCAATGTAGTGTTAGACAGAGCTATCCACTTGTAGGATTTGCCATATTTTTGTTCGCGCTTCTGCTCCTCTATATCATAGGAATGCCGGGCTGGTGCCATTGACTCCATTTGTTTTTGGAAGGAAGGAATTTAAATCTCATCAAAATTTATATTTAGAAAATGTCTGCTTTTAATCGCTCATTCTTCTATTGCACGTCTTTCACTCTTTTTAGTGAGCGCAAGTGGCATTATTATCGATAGCGTTATCGTGCCTACCAGTACCACCGTATAAAGCTGGTTTGATATGATGCCATATTGCAGTGCCAGTGATGCAATTATTATGCCCACTGCGCCCCTGCTTCCAAGGATGCCGACAGCATCTTTGGACTGCAGCTTTGTGAACCTATCGTTTGCCGCAATGTAGTTTAACGTTCCGCCAACGCACATTGCCACAAGAACCATGGATATTAGGAGGCCGTCATATTCTGCAGATGGGAAAGTAAAGGCAAGTCCTGCTATGCTGAAAAATATAGGTATGAAGAAGCTATCGTTCAGACGCCTAAAAGTGTTGCTTAGCATCCTTGATGGGCGGACACCCACAGTAGTCTTGTGTATCAGCATGCCCGCAAATAGCGCGCCAAGAACGTACGTTATTCCGATTACCTGAAATATCGCCGATACTATCAAGCCCATCAATATTACAAGGGCGAAAAGCGTCTCTTCAGCTCTTTTCTTTATAAGATTGGAAAATATTTTCCTAAGACCTTTGCTATGGCGTTTGGTCTCATAGTCTATCAGCAAGAGCAAGGCTAAGAATACTGCCAAAGCTGCCACTGTTATAAGAGGGTTTAGTTTATGCAGTATAACCGCGAATATTACGAATGCCACTATGTCAGCAGATATTACACCGGCTAGCAGCCGCAGCCCATCCTCCTGATTTATGATGGAATGACGGTATACCAAAACCGAAACTATGGATATTGATGGAACTCCGAGCGCTATTGATGCTGTGATTGCAGCCGATGGCGTTATGTTGAATATGTAAATTCCGAGGAACGCCATCACAAAAGATGGTATGATGAATGACGATAGCGTAAAATAAGACGCGCTTCTCAGATGGTCGGTAAGCACCTCTGTAGTTATTTGTATGCCTATGAAAAGCAGTATGAAGAAGATTGCAACCTCCGCTATTCCGGACAATACTGTTGATGGCGTGACAAAGCCAAAGATGCTTGGGCCTAATATAATCCCGGCAAGTATCTGACCAACAATTTCTGTAATACCGACACGCTCAAACAGCTTCCCCAGAAGTATGGAAAATGATAGTAGAAGCAGCAATGCTATCAGTATCTCCATGAGTAAGAGTTTATATGAAATAATTATAATTCTACGCCTAACGGAATTTGGGGCCGCCGGGATTTGGACCCGGATCAGCTGGTTACTTCATGTTTCTGAATTCCAGATCCTCATCATCGCCACAGGCTCATAAATTTTAAACATCTGGAGCCAGCTGCGCTGCCAGGTTACGCTACAGCCCCGCATTCTCGTAATAGTTCTTAAGAAAAGTATTTAAAGGTTAGAAAAGAATTCGAACAGATTAGTGTTATGGCAGACAAGGTAATTTACAGAAATCATAAATTTTCCGTTGAGCGCATAGAAGTACCCATAGGCAGGAAAATTATGTCCTTCGAGAGGGTCAAAGCTCCGGATGCAGTTACCGTACTGGCCATGCCTGATAACGTATCGCTCCTAATAGAGAGAGGATACAGACCGGCGTTGAAGCGGATGACGGTCGAACTCCCTTTCGGACTCCTTCAGAACGGGGAAAAGCCGGTTGACGCTGCAAAGCGCGTAATAAAGGAGCAGACAGGCTATGTGTTCGGCAATTACACTCTGATGCTAAAAACCTTCATGAACCCGTACATAACAACGCAGAAGGATTACTTCTATATAGCCAAGAACAAAAAAACAATGAAAAACGTAAGTAGGGACGGGATGTCATCATTTACTGCAGTGAAGTTCGACGCACTGCGGGATATGGTGGAAAGGAACTACATAAAGGACAACAAGACGATTGCTGGCATATTGTATTATATAAACACCTTGATGAAAAAGTGAAATGGTGACAGTTAATGCTAGGGCTACTATTCTTGCAACCATACAACATAGGCATAAACATAGAAGCTTTCAAGCTTGCAGACAGCCTTGCAAGCCCAGGCCTTAATTACATTATGGCGTTGCTTGCGAAAAGCTTTTTCATCGTACTTCCAGCAATAGTACTTTACATGTACTTCTACAAGAAGGATATGAACACATATAGCTTTATCATTGCAGGAATCGTATTTTATGTGGTGTCGGACATCATAAAGAACATAGTTAGGGAACCAAGGCCATGTAATGTGAGCGAATTGAGCTGGATCAACAATGTTGGATGCGAATCGACATTTTCATTCCCAAGCAACCATGCTTCTGTGCTTACTGGCCTCGCATTCTTCCTAAAAGGCTACAAATATCTCAGGATTGCATATGTAGTATGGCTTCTGCTCATACTCTTTGGGAGAATTTACCTTGGCGTGCACTATTTCACAGATGTCATAGCTGGAGTAGTGCTCAGCGTGGTACTTTACTACGTGTTATCCATCTATGCAAAACGGATTAATAAGTTCTTTAACAATCTAGTTGGTAGGATATTTCCTAAGATTGCTATAAAGAGTGGTGGAATTGACAAAAAATAACAAGTATATGTATATCGGAATAGCCGCAGTTGTGATAATTGCTGTTGTTCTTGTAATTTTGAATGACAGCAGTGCTACGAATGCTGCCTCCTCTAGCCTTGACAACGTGCAGCTTAGCCCACAGACCCTTTCAGAACTTCATACAATAGCAAACAACGAGTCGCTTGCGAACAAGGTAGGTTCCGGGACAATAGCTGGATTTATGACAACGGAGAAGAATACAACCGCATTTATAACGAACGGAACGCCCACATTCCTTTACATCGGTGCTGATTTCTGCCCTTACTGTGCGGAAGCCAGGTGGGGAATAGTAATTGCGCTCATGCGTTTCGGCAACTTTACAAAACTGCACTACATGACGTCCAGCGCTTCGGACGCCTATCCGAATACGCCGACATTCACTTTTTACAACTCGAGTTATACCAGCAGCCTCCTGAACTTCCAGGAGGTGGAGCTTACAACCAACAAGTTCAACTCTTCGCTTAATACATACCCAGCATTGCAAACGCCAAATGCGGTTCAGAAAAAGCTGTTTTCGAAATACGACAGCGGAGGCAGCATACCATTTGTAGATATAGCAAACACCTCCGTCATGGTCGGGAGCCCCATAATAGGAGGCTTACTTACTAAGTATGCTTGGGCCCAGATGATAGCAGATTTCAATGATTCGAACTCAGTACCTTCACAGAATGTGATAGGAGCGGCGAATCTTTATACTGCAAACATTTGCGAGGCGACAGGATTCAAGCCTGCCAGCGTATGCGACCAGCCGTACATAAAGGTACTGCTTTCGGAACAAAGCTAAGCGCGGTGTACAGATGGATATATGCGTGCTCAACCCCTTCTTTTACCCTTATAATGGGGGTACCGAACGCGTTCTTTACAGCCTTTATACTCAGCTGGCGAAAAAGCACAACGTCACAGTGATAAGTGCATCGTTGAAAAGGAACCAGAAGAGGAGGGTTGACAACGTCAACGGAATAAAAGTCGTAAGGCTGAGCACAAGGTACCTTGATATACAGGGGCTGCCCATGCCATTCCTGAAAATGAACGGAATAGCCGAGGAGATAAAGAGGACAGGGGCAGACATATACCACATCAACAACAGGTACCAGTACTTCCTTGGTGAAATCAAAGCAATACGGAGCGTAAATGCTAAGCTTGCCATAACGATACACAACTCGCTCCCAAGGAACATAGACAGGTTCACTGATAGCGGAGGACTGATATTTGACAAGACGTGGGGAAGCAGGTTAATAGGGATGTCTGACCTGATAACAGCAGTTTCTAAGGACGCGGCAAGGACGACGGTGCCCAAGAAGCATCTGCATAGGACTAAAATAATACTTAACGGCGTCGATTATAATGAGTTTAAGCCAAGGGGGCGCAAGTTAGCAAGGAGGAAGCTTGGCCTTAATGGGAACGCGAAAATAATACTTAACACTGCAAGGTTCGTACAGCAGAAGGGTCAGACGTACCTTCTTGAAGCGTTTGGAGATGCAATATCACGCGGGATCCTTGATGACGATTCAGAGCTTATAATGATAGGGAAAGGGCCGCTTAAAGCTTATCTGCAAACAGAGGCGGATAGGCGCGGGCTCCACGCAAACGTTACTCTGCTCTCGGATATCAATGAGAAAAGCCTTCCATACTATTATAATGCCGCTAATGCGTTTGTATTTCCATCGCTATACGAGCCTGCTGGGCTGGCAGGACTAGAAGCGCTCTCTTCCGGAATACCTGTCATAGCGTCTAGGGCTGGCGGCATACCCGAAATGCTAAAGGAGCATGCAATTTACGTAAAACCGAGAAGCAAGAACGGCATAGTATCAGCCCTGAAGAAGCTTTCCTCAGCTGGATGGGAAATTCATGACACCGAACGGGTGATGGATTTCGTGCACAGGGAGCATGATTGGAGAGAAATAACAAAGGAGTATGAGACATCTTTTCAAAAAATTTTGAAGTATTGATTTTGTGGCAAAGCGCTCAAACAAAAAAAAGCAGGTTTCGATATGGTACACCATAACGCATGCCAAAAGCATGAGCGAGGCAGAGTATAAGAAACTTGTCAACAGAGTGATGGGCTTCGTTGCGGTATCGCTGGTGTTCAGCATCATAGTTTTCGGAATCATTGCTTGGCTCGGCGGGGCTAATAGAGTAGCTGCGATAATAGCGTCGGCGAACTTGTGGCTTTTCGGCCTGGCGTTCGTGTTCGTGTTCTTCGGATATATACTCAGGTTCATAAAATGGAGCTATTATCTTAGGACATTGAAGATCTACGTACCTCTGAGAAAAAGTTTCATGGTGTATATGTCACTTTACTCGATGAACATAACACCCGGGAAGATTGGCAGGGTATTGGCAGCATACACCCTTAACAGGCTGACAAACGTCAAATTCACGAACATAATACCGATAGTCACGCTTGACATATTCACCGATTTCCTTGGTGTGGCAATAATAGCGATAATATCGGCGATTTACTTCAACAAGCTCATCTTATATGTCCTGATAGTGGACATTGTGCTGGTGCTACCGTTTGCCTTCCTCCTCAATGACTGGTTCTTCAAGTTTCTTAGGAAGCTTTTGAAGAAAAGCAGGTTCCTAGAAATGTTCTCCCTTTATGGAGATGAGTATTTCGCATCGCAAAGCAAGCTGAACAATTACAAAGTATATGGCGTTTCAGTGGCGCTCTCTGTTCCTGCTGCTGTGTTCAATGCATTTGCACTCCTATTTTCAATACTTGCGCTGGGTGGTGCGCTCCATATTGCCGGGAGCGTATTCATATTCTCGACCTCTCAGATATTTGGCATGGTTTCCACACTGCCTGGGAACATAGGGGTCACTGACGGCGCTCTCGTAGCTCTTATTGGAAGTTCGTTCGGGCTTGGGGCTGCTTACAGCTCTGCAGCAACGATAATGACAAGGATAGCTTCGCTGTGGTTTGGAGTGATAGTAGGCATGCTGTTCCTATTCTATACATTCAGATACTGGAAAAAGAAACCGCAAAAAATAAGATTAAAAAGGAAATGATCACACTTCCATGTCTGAGTCGTCGCTTTCTTCAGAATAATCTGAGCTTTCCTCTATGGGCATCTCTGAAGAGCCCTCGCCCTTCTCGACAACCTTTATCTTCCCATATTTTCCAGTTGAGAGCTGCGGAGTGCCCCTGAATTCATTGACGTAGCCATTCGCTATCTCTATCGTGTCGCCGATGTCAACAGTGTTTATGTCATTGCCCCACAGCGACATCTGTATGCTCCCGGTATCATCCTGCAGCTTTATGTTTGCGACGCTCAGCCTTTTGCCGTATTTCGTGACCACTTCCCTTGGATCATCCTTGCTTACCACTTTAGCCTGTATCGTTACGTTTGTAGCGCCAGCCTTCAATTCACTTATTTTCATTCATACACCTTCAAAGAATGCAGATAATAGTTTAAATCGGGAAAAACTATAAATCTCTTTGCATTGCAGCGCCGTTTATCGACATCGCGATTATTCTGCGCAACGTATTAAGGTTTTGGTAACTAAATACATGCATGGAAGAAGGAAAAACTCAGCCTAGTGGGAACGTGCACCCTTCATTTTCGCTTGTTATCCAGCACAAGGAAGCCATAAGGAAATCGCTCGCAGGAGTAAAAAAGAAGATAGGCGTGTATAGCGCTAAGGGAGGGGTGGGAAAAACCACCACGGCAGTAAATCTCGCGTATGCGCTTGCAGCCAAGGGACTGAAGGTTGGCTTGCTTGACGCAGACATAGACTGCCCTAACCTGCCGATGTTCATAGGTACGACAGAAAAGATGGGGGCGGCAGAGCTGCCGCTGAAACCGGTTGTAAAGGACGGCATAAAGGTGGCGTCGACAGCTATGCTGGTTGATGACAGAAAAGCCCCAATAATATGGAGAGGGCCCATAATAGTGAAGATGCTGTACGATTTCTTCGAAAATACCGAGTGGGGGGAGCTGGATTATCTTATAATCGACCTGCCCCCGGGCACGTCTGATGCACCGCTAACCATAATGCAGGTGCTTGGCCTGGACGGATTTGTTGTTGTAACTACAGGGCAGCGGATAGCTGCAGTGAACTCGATAAAATCCGGCCTGATGGCCAAGATGCTTAGTGTTCCTGTGCTTGGAGTGGTAGGCAATATGGTCCAGATGCCTAATGCAAATGTTGAGATGGTTGCAAAGGAATTGAGCACTGAGGTAATGGGAACGATACCTTATGATGGAAGGCTTGCGGATTATGCAGATGCAGGAGAAGTTCCGGTCAGGAACGAGAAGGATATTGCTGCGCTTTATGCTTCAATCGCCGAAAAACTTTCGGCGCTCTAAGGAAAGATATTTATACCTTTATAGCCATAAATAAGTGTATAAGCATATATATATGGAATGTGCATATACTCTCAGTTCTCATGCTTAGGTGATAAAATGGCAGAAAATCAATTAGGACCACAGTATCTTGTGCTCCCGGAAGGGTCCACAAGGCTTCTTGGAAGAGACGCGCAAAGGACGAACATAGCAGTAGGCATCGCAGTGGCGAACGCAGTAAAGACGACACTAGGCCCGAAAGGGATGGATAAGATGATGGTGAGCGACCTCGGCGACATAGTCATAACCAACGACGGAGCTACGATATTGGAGGAGATGAATGTTGAGCATCCGGTCGCAAAGATCATGGTCGACATCGCGAAGACGCAGGACAGGGAGGTCGGCGACGGAACTACAACAGTTGTTGTGATGGCAGGCGAGCTGCTGAAGGGAGCTGGCGAGCTGCTTGAGCAGGGCGTGCATCCGACCACGGTGATAAAGGGTTACAAGATTGCTGCGCAGAAGGCAGAGGAGATACTAAAGAAGAGTGCAAAGGAGGTCAACATATCTGACGAGGCACTGCTCCAGAAGATAGCAAGCGTTTCGATGGGATCGAAGAACGTTGGAGACGAAGCAGTAAAGGCGTACCTGTCAAAGCTCGTTATAAAAGCGGTAAAGCAGGTAGTGGACAAGAACTCCGCTGGGAAGCTTGTAGTTGACAAAGACTACATAAAGATAGAAAAGAAGACAGGCGGAACGATAGCAGACACGCAGCTCATAAGCGGAGTGCTGGTAGACAAGGAGATTGCCCATCCAGGAATGCCGAAGAGCACGAAGAACGCGAAGATAGCGCTGCTCGACGTTGCGCTCGAGATAGAGAAAACAGAGACAGATGCAAAGATAGAGATAACCTCTCCAGAGCAGATGCAGGCGTTCCTGCAGCAGGAGGAGCACATGCTCAAGGAGATGGTAGAGAAGATAAAGAAGAGCAAGGCCAACTTTGTCGTGACGCAGAAGGGCATCGACGATGTCGCGCAGCATTACCTTTCCAAGGCAGGAATAGCCGCGATAAGGAGGGTAAAGAAGAGTGACATCGAAAAGATAGCGAAGGCGACAGGGGCGAAGATAGTAACAAGCCTTGACGACCTTGAGGAGCAGGATCTCGGATTTGCAGGACTGGCTGAAGAGCGCAAGGTTGCAGGGGAACAGATGGTCTTCATAGAAAACTGCAAGAACCCGAAGAGCGTCACTCTATTCATAAGGGGAGGCACGCAGCAGGTTGCCGACGAGGTCGAGAGGTCGCTTGTCGATGTGATAGGCGCGATAACGAGCGTTGTGGAAGATGGCAAGTATGTCTCCGGTGGCGGCAGCATAGAGACCGAGATAGCCAACGAGATAAGGAATTACTCGAACAGCGTTGGCGGCAGGGAGCAGCTTGCGATACAGAAATTCGCCGATGCACTTGAGATAATACCGAAGACGCTGGCGGAAAGCGCAGGCATGGACGCAATAGACACGCTAGTGCAGCTCAGGAACAAGCATAGGACGAAGGACGGCATGTCGTACGGAATAGACATATACAAGAACAACATAAGCGACATGGCGAAACAGGGGATCTTCGAGCCTATGCGTGTGAAGATGCAGGCGATATACAGCGCAAGCGAGGCGGCGGAGATAATCCTGAGGATAGACGACATGATAAGCGCAAGGGCAAAGGGAGGCCCGGGAGGAGGAATGGGAGGCATGCCTCCGGGAGGCGAGATGGAGTAATCCATCCCCTCTCCACTTATCCTTAGTTAGGTTTTTATTGCTTGAATGCAAGTTTATTCTTATGAAAGGAATAATAGTAACTGGTTCTCCTGGGGCAGGAAAGACTACGCTCCTTGCAGCTGCAGACCTGAAAGGCTGCAAGCTGGTCAATGTTGGTAACCTTATGAAGGACTTCGCATTGAAAATGGGGTATGTGAAGGACAGGGACGAGATACGGAAGCTTGATCAGGAGAAGGTAGACAGGCTGAGGGAGGAAGCCTTTGCAGCGATAGGTAGGATGGAGGGCAGGCTGGTCATAGACACCCATGCGACTGTTGAAAGCGAGGGCAAGTTCCTTACAGGACTGCCGTTCTCGATTATAGGAAGCGCGAAATGGCTTAAGGCGATAGTGTACATAGATGCCGAATCGGACGAGATACTGCTCAGGAGGGCGCTTGATACTAACAGGCACAGGGAGAATGACGGGAAGGAAATGCTTGGAGTACAGCGTGACATAAATATAGCCACTCTTTCGTTCTATAGCTCATATTTAAATATTTCATTATACATAATTAGGAACAGACAGGGCATGCTTATTGAGAGTTCGAGTGCTTTCAACAAGGTGCTCGGAGAGATATTCGGGGATTAGATGGTAGCTGCTGTGCCCATGCCTTTCGGTACTGAACTCATAATAATAGCGATAGCGCTGGCATACACCTCATTTTCTATATTTGCACAGAGGAAGATATCCGACCCCAAGAAGATGAGGGACGCGCAGGCAAGAATGAAGAAGCACACGGCGATACTGAACGAGATGGTAAAAAGCAAGAGGCCCCAGGAGGAGATAATGGCAAAGCAGAAGGAGCTTATGCCTATGATGACGGAGAGCATGAAGATACAGATGAAGTCCACGCTCATAATAATACCGATATTCTTCCTTCTTTACTACGTTCTCATGCCTGCCATGTTCGGCAGCATATCTAAGGAGACAGTCACGTTCATAGTATCGGGACTCAACTACAAGAGCCTGTTTTTCGCTGTGGTTTTCCTGTCTGGATTGGTGTCCGCAGGGGTCATAATGGCGTATGACAGGAAGAAGACGAAGCTGGAGCAGGCCATGCAGAACAGCGACGAGGTCTTCTCCAATTATGATAAGGGCTAAATAGCTTATCCTATTAATAGATAAACGCAATCGGTGCTTTAATTGACAAAACCAATGCATAGGTCTGGCAGCTCAAAGTCAGTCAGAAGGATTACCATAAAAGGCAGGAACGTCGTCCACTACAGGCGAGGCAAGAATTCCATGCCGCACTGCGCAATATGCGGCTCCGAACTCAATGGAATAAGCCAGAAGGGAGGAAAGAGCAGAAGGACAAATTCAAGGCTGTTTGGAGGAGTACTGTGTGCATCCTGCGCCTCTGCGGTTGTTACGCTTGGCAGCAGGGTTGAGCAGGGAGACATGAAGCTTGATGATGTTGGCATTAGGCAGCGTAAATACGTGCTGCAATTGGTAGCGCACTGATAGGATGATAGGAATCTGCATAAGCGGTTACACCTCTTCTGGAAAAAGTACGCTGGGAAGCTCCATCGCCTCAAAATTGGGCATAAAGCACATAGGGATGAGCTACAAGTCGGATGTTGGCAACGACGACACCAGGCTGATAGGCATGCTGGAAAAGCTCATTTCTGATAAGGATGAGGCGCATGCCAGGGAATTCGATAGGAGGGTGGAAGACGAGGCAAGTGGAAGCAACTTTATCGCCACGACAAGGCTGTCGCCATGGTTGATAAAGAATGCTACGGTAAGGGTATGGCTCGATTGCGGGCTGCAGGAAAGGGCAAGGAGGCGCGCGGCGCTCTCAGGGAAAAAGGATATAAATTCGGAGATGAAGACTGTTGACAGGATAGACAGACTCACTTCAGAGCATTTCATGAAGGTTTACGGGATAGACATGAATGACAGGAGGATATTCGACATCGCGATTAATACTGAAAGGATGACGCTGGAGGAGGAAATCGAGCAGGTACTCCTTCTGTCAATAGGCAGGGACAAGGATAATGTTTTAGGTGATTAGAATGTTACTGGAACCAGGAAGGTTGTGCATAAAGAAGTTGGGCAGGGACGCCGGGAGCAGGGCGGTAATAACAAAGATTGAAGGAAACGGCTACGTGCAGGTATTGACCGCGACAAGGCACAAGAGGGAGAGGAGGTGCAACACAGCACACCTTGAGCTTCTTGGTGAGACGGTAGACGTCAAGAACAGCGAAGCTGTTGCAAAGGCTCTTGGAATAAAGTCCCTTTGACTCATTTTTCCTTTTCGAGAAGTTCGAGAACGGCCTTTATGGCCTCCTCTTTCTTGGACTCAGACAGTATTGAAAAGAGAGTCTGTGGATCTATTTTGCTTGAGTAGCCTTCTGCACTGAGCCTGTCCCGCAGCAGCGCCATGCCTATCTCCTTTATTGACATGTTGCCGAGCTTGCCTGCGCGTATCTGGTCTATGCTCTCGCCGAGGCCCTCGCTTTCCAGCCTTGACATGTCTATTTCTATTTCAGCCCTTCCGGAGAATTCTGAAACCAGTTTCTGGAGCGCTATGTCTGAGGCTTCAGAACCCTTCTCAAGCGTGCCGCTCACAACTACGCGCACGACAGGATTGTTATGTGCGTCGACAGCTTTTTCTATTGAGCTTCTTATTGATGAGGCTACATCCGAGGCGGTTGCGCCTTCCGCCTTTACTGTTTCAAGCACGAAATCCCTGGAATCTATCTCTACAAATTCGTGGGTATGCGATTCTGTATCAAAAACTATGAACCCCTTCCTTTCCTGTTCCTTATCCTTGAGCTGTGTCAGAACCGTGCTTCCGGGTATCAGGAATGGCTTGCCGTGGACTGTAGCTTCAATGCGGTTGTGTATGTGGCCGCACACATAAAGGTCAAAGCCATCGGGCAGGTCGTCATAGTGTATGAATGAGTCGTTAAACGGAAGGATCTCGTATATTGATTGATGGAACATGAATATGTTGAACGCACCAGGCACCGGTGATGGCTTCAGCCGCAACAACTCGCTCTTGACCTGCTCCTCTGGTACGCCCCCAAGACCGAATACTGCAACTCTCTCATCGCCTTTCCTTATGATAGTGGTTGATTCGCTTGTATCCGCCAGCAAGCCTGCAAGCGAAAGAAGCGCTAGCGGGTTCTCCTTTCCGGCTGCGGTCCTTTCATGGGTCCCTGGCACCGCGATTATCGGAAACTTTGTGTATATGCTGCCCTGTCCACGGAATTCGGCGATCTCTGACCCAAGCGTGTTTGAATCCCTCAAATCCCTGAAAAGGTTTATTGCCTCTGCTATTACATCAGGCTTTGGAGCGCGCTTGTCGAATATATCCCCCGGAACCAGTATTGCGTCAGCAATTCCTATCGCCTTCTCCAGCGCCATTTTGGCCTGGCGCAGAGCGTCCTGGCGAAACCGTTCGTATCCTATGTGAAGATCAGACACTATTGCGATTTTCATCTACGGACCACCCACCAGCTTAAGGATCTCGTTTAAGAATGATTCCTCGAATATTGACCATGCTTCTTCCTTCTTGCCAAACGCGCCTGCGGCACATGGATGACCGCCGCCTGTGCCACCTATCAGATAAGCGAGCTTTTGCGATATCCTGCCTAGGTGTATCCCGTATTTCGAATCCAACGTGGGCCTCAATCTTGCCGAAAATGATACCTCTGAATCGTTAAACGAATGGAAAAGAGCAAGATCAACGCCGCACTTTATGGCGTTGTCTGCCGCAAGGTTGGAGTGCGAATGTGCCTTTCCGCGCACAACAAGGAGATTGCTGTAGACTTCAGCGTGCGACTCCTGTATATCAACGAATGTGGCGTGCCGACCATTGACATCACCAACGGGGGATATGCGCGTCAGCATGTCCATGTAGCCAGTTCCAGCAATCTTGAGCAGCTCCCCCAGCTGTATAAAAGTATCCGGCATTGAATTTTTGAATTCTGCCGAGTCGGATATTATCCCGGCAGCAAGAAGAGATGCTAGATTTGAGTCGATATGGGAATCAAGTTTTTTTAGGATTGCGTATACTATACTCGCAGCAGAATTGTAATTTTCATCATTATAGCCGCGTATCGGGGAGTGGTTCGGAGCATGGTGGTCTATCGCAATGACTTTATCGCCATAGCTTTTGAGGATATCGGAGAACGGTCCGCAATCCTCATAGTTGTTCACGTCAACCATTACCACAGCATCAATGTCCTGCCCGATGCTTGTGGATATGGACGAAGGGTCGTAACCGAACAGCTCCAAAATCCTTCTTGAATTGGAGGTTATGTAATCGGGAGTAGCTATCCTCGCATTTCCAAGAATAGAAGCTATGCCGAACGCAGACGACACCGAATCCGTATCGCCAACAGAATGGAAAGTTATGCACACTTTCTTGGATGCCAAGGCCTTGAGTTCCGATACAATTTCGTCGAAGCTCATCTTTATCATTTATGCACCGCTGTTTGGTTCCAGCACCTTTCTCAGTTCTTCACGCACTTTCTGCTCCTGCGACGAAGCTTCACCATACTGCTTGTTGACTATGGTAAGGCGCATCTCAATGGACTCGAGTTTCTCCTCTATATCCTTAAGCGCATCATCCTTCTTAGTCTCGACTATAGCGCCCCCAACCTGGTAGTATATTTTGCCTTCGGCAGATTTAACCCTCTTTTGCGCTTCAGAAAGCTCGCTTTTCTGCTGCTGGAACTGGGCCTTCTGCAAAGCAAGCGATTGGAGCTTCTCCTGTGCTGATTGATAATCCTTTGTCAATTTCTCCACTTTATTTTCCTCCATCAAATCACTTAATCATCTGTCTATCTCAGCGAAAACGACGTCGAGACTGCCTATTATTGAGAATAGGTCGGCGAACTTTACACCTTTTGCGAGTTTTGGCAACAGCGATAGATTAGTATATGCCGGGCTGCGCATCCCTATCCTGTACGGCTTCTGCTTGTCTGGCACCATGTATATTATGCCTTCGCCTCTGGGAAGCTCGCGCGATACTATTACAGGCTCGGGTTTTGCAGGCTGGCCGATGAGTTTTATCTTTGCCCCTGCAACGCTTCCGCCAGGCATTAAATCAAGCGCTTGCTTTATTATTTTTATGCTTTCGAGCATTTCATCGTACCTTACCTTATAGCGGTCGTACGCGTCACCGTGGGTGCCGTGTGGCACCTTGAACTTCAACTTGTCATATACGTAGTAGGGATATGACTTCCTGACATCGTATTCCACGCCTGACGCTCGCAGGACCGGCCCAGATGCGCCGTATGCTATTGCATCATCTTTTGATAGAACCCCGACTCCCTTGGTTCTTGAAATGAAGAAGTTGTTGCTGTCTAGCAGGCTCTTGTATTTCGGTATGCGTTCACTTAGATAGTCGAGAAGCGAATATGCGCGTTCTTTGAAATCTTCCGGGAGTTCCCCGTTTAGGCCCCCTATACGCATGTTAACATAGAACATCCTGCTGCCGGATACATCCTCGAGAAACTTTATCACCTTTGCCCTCTCCCTGAATGTCCACATAAAAATCGTGAACATCTGGCCGAGGTCGTTCGCAAAAGTGCCGAGCCATAGCAGGTGGCTTGCTATCCTCTGGAACTCAAGGAGTATAACCCTTGCGTACTGCGCATTTTCGAGCACCGCAGCGCCTGTGGCTTTCTCGACAGAACTTACGTACAGATCATCCCAACCCATAGGAGCCACGTAATCGAGTTTTTCTGTGTAGGAGGGGTTCTGCATGTACATCCTTGTCTCCATGAGCTTCTCCACGCCCCTATGAAGGAACCCTATATGCGGCTCAACGCTGTCGATCGTGTCGCCGTTGACGTACACCACGACGCGCAGCACTCCGTGCGTGCTTGGATGTATAGGACCTATATTTATACGCATGTTTGGCATGGTTTCACCGTTTGTGGTATTCCTTGCCCCATTCAAAGCTCTTCAAAAGCGGAAATCCGTCACCATTCCATTCCTCCAGAAGAAGGCGACGGGTTTTTCTGCCCTCTATCTTTATGCCGAACATTTCTGATATCTCACGCTCGTACCAGTCAGCCGCTGGGAAAAGATTCATTATAGATGGAACCGATGGTCTTTCGCTATCTGATTTTTTGATGGAAACCTTAACCGCTTCCTCCGCATATGGTCCAATGTTTGCGAGCAGGTATACTACTTCCATATGGTCGGGAGTATCCACTGCAGTTATGTACTTCAAGTAGTGATAACCCTTAGATTTCAGTTCTTCTAATGTTTTCAGTAAGGCTTCTTTCTGTATCTCCTGCAACTTTACCACCTACTTTGTCCTGTAGCTTCATCAATGCCCCGAAAAGGTTTTCAGGCTTTGGGGGGCAGCCTATTGCATACACGTCAACTGGAAGCACTTGGTCTATACCTTTCATTATGTTGTAACTTTCATACCACGGCCCTCCCGAAGTGGCACATTCGCCGAATGCGACTACATATTTGGGGCTTGCCATCTGTTCGTAGAGCCTTTTTACGCGCGGAACCATTGACTTTGTGACCCAACCTGCAACTATCATGACATCGCACTGGCGCGGAGTTCCGCGAAAAAGAAGATAGCCTTTCCTCTCTGCGTCTATTCGTGATGACCCAAAATCCATGAGCTCCATAGCACAGCATGCAAGCCCGAATTGCAGCGGCCACATTGAATTCGCCCTGCTCCATCGCACCAGATCCTTTGAGAATGCTTGTATGGCCTTTTCCAGCTTTGTAAACATTACGCTAGGAGTTTGCTTGTATCTTTTAAGGGAATTCTGCGTAAGCTCTGTCATTTCCTTCTCGGCATTGAATAGCTCCTCATCGGTGTATGGACGTTCAGACATTCTTACCACTTATCATCTTATATCCTATAAGAGCAAGAATAGCGCTCAGCACAAGAATCCCCATCGAGCCGAGAGCTGAACTCTGGGAGCCTATTCTTGCAGTCGGAGCCCAGAAGATCATGTAGACAGCGATTATTTCAAAAGGCAGGAACAATGCGAAATAGGGCAGGTACTCGTTGTCAAGGTCCCTGCTGCTGCCTATGCTTTTCTCCCCGCTTTCGTATGGGGAGTTCTTTATCGGATTGCCGGGTGTTTTGCTGCGCAGAAGTTTTGATGTCAGAAGAAACATGATAGGCACAAATAGGCCGAATAGTATAAACAGCACTGCTGCGATATAATCGTATAGCATCGACTGACCGATTATTAATAAGAATAAAAACTTATATACTATCGCTGCACTACCTTGAAGGAACAGAAATTATGGCGCTTTCTGAGTCTTCAGGAGAGCACCTGACTTTTTTTTCAACAAGGCATTTCCTGCATCTGTATATAAGTTCAGTGTAGGTGCGCATATATATCCTGCGCACAGGCACCATTACGCCCATGCATTCGGACTGTCTGTCTCCGGGATTTATATCCACGTGCAGGCTGTACAGGCATACCGGACAGTGGTCAGTGTACCCGTTGCCTTTGACTTTAGTTCCGCAGTTTAAACATGTGAAGTCTTCGTACTTCCTTGTAAAGTTCCGCATTATACATTTTTTTAATCTTTTGATATAAATTACTTTATGATTCTTTTTGCATGCTCTCGGAAGGACCAGGTATCACTTTGGGCAGGAGAGGCCTTGAAAAGGATAGGCAACTTTGCCTTAAAAGGAAGCTTTGAAGGAGCACAGACATACATGTCTGGGGAGAGCGTGCTTGCGGAAAGCGAAGTCAGCAACCTGAACTCTGAATTCCTCGATGATATGAAAGACCCGGAGTGCATAATTTTCTTGAGTGCGCACTCGAGCGCAAAGGGGGTGGAATCATTCACAGTGCATTCTGAGGGGAATTGGGGCAGAGAAGCAGCGTTGGGGGGCAAAGGCAGGTCATTGAGCGTGGCAGCCCCGTTATATATGCTGAAACTTGCCAGGATTATGGGAAATTCAGAAAGAGGAGGGTCAAACTTTGTCTACGAGGCAACGCACCACGGACCATTGCTGAACACGCCATCGCTGTTCATGGAATTTGGTGGGGGGGAGGGCGCGAAGATGAATAAGCCCAAGGCAGAAATGCTGGCTGAATACGCTTATAGGATTCTTGATGCTGATGACTACCACGAAAAGGTTGTCGTAGGAATAGGAGGGCAGCACTATTCGGAGAAATTCACACGGCTGGCACTTTCGAAAGGGTACGCCTTCGCACACATAATGCCGAAATATTATTGCTCTGAAGTAGAAATGCTGGAGCAGGCCTTTGAAAGATCATCCCCAAAGCCTTCAGCTGCGGTTATAGAATGGAAAAGCATAAAAGCGGAGACAAGAAATTCAATTATAAAAAAGCTAAATGAAATGGGTATGGAATATGAAAAAGCTTGAAATCGCCATTCTGTTCCTACTTATTGCGGCACCGATATCGGCATCGCAAAGCGGCCAGATTTACTGGTTTCAGACTGGAGCGAGAGCCGCCAATTCAGCAGCTTTCAACAACGGTAGCAGCATTTATATACAAACAGTTTATCCGCAAAACATAAGCTATGGCTCCATGGCGTTTTGGGTAGGCGAGGATCTGTCCAACGGCGCATTCGCCCAGGAAGGCTATGAAGTGAATAATAGAAGCGGATATTACCCTACTAACTGCACGCTTTCAGGGTGCAGCTCCCGCGAATACCTCTCCAAAGGAATCCCTACATGGTTCTGGGAGTACTTTCCGAGCGGTTACTCTGGAGATTCTTTCCTAGGATTTATAGGCCCAAATGATTCGGCAGGACAAAACGGAAGCTACAATAATTATACGTTTTATTCCAAGAGGGGAGAATGGTATTTTCTGTTTAACGGAAATGTAATTGGAAATATCAGCCTTGGTACTGGGACATCGGGTGCGAATCCTGTTACTGCGTTCGGAGAATATGCCGACGCGATGGACAACAAATCATATATGGCCCCAGTGGCTTTCAAGAACTTAAGGGTTCTAAAAAACGGCTCCTTTTCGAATGTTGCAAAGGCGTATGCGTATAGGGGATACGGCAAAGGCAGCGCTACGACGTTCAGCAACCCGTACAATATAAGTGAAATAATGCCTTATGCCAATTATTTTAGTGTTGGATCAGGAATACCTGATACGCATGGCTTGCTTTGGAATACCTCTGCGATAGTGGCGATAGATTCGAAATATGCGAATCTGACCTCCAACAATACATACGCGCTATATTCTAAAGTAAGTGATGCTGCACCCAAAATTTATTACATAAATGATACTGCAAGAGCCATATTCTTAGGATGGAATGGAGTTGGTAATGGGTCGTATACAGGAAACGACACGCGCTTCACTCTTGAAATTTACAACAATGTGAGCGAAACTGCGGAATGGGAATTGCAGTACTTGGTGAACGTTACGAGCGAATATGGAAATTCGGGCGGATCGGGATGGTATTCCAGAGGCGCTGAGGTGAACATATCGTCCAAACCTTACATTTACATAAACAACACTACTAGAGAAGCATTCATTGGATGGAATGGAGTTGGTAATGGGTCGTATACAGGAAACGACACGCGCTTCAGTATAAGGGTTGGTGGACCAATCAGTGAGAGTGCGGAATGGGAATTGCAGTACTTGGTGAATGTTACGAGCGAATATGGAAATTCGGGCGGATCGGGATGGTATTCCAGAGGCGCTGAGGTGAACATATCCGTTCCGCAATATTACAGTGTTGGAGGTAATACCTATGAATTCCTGTCATGGGGTGGAGTGTATAATACGAGTAGCGCGAGCTTCAATGCTGTGCAGCCGGTTCATCTGCATGCTGTTTTCGAAAGGGCTTACAGAACTGGGCTTGAGGCACTTGACGGATACGGTTCAAAGATAAACGTGACGGGATTTGAAATCGATAATGAGTTTTACAACTCCAGCCCTTATCTCACATATGGCCAGCACCTTGTGGAATACGCACTATACAAAAATTCGGAGCTGGGTATTTCCAACACAATCAACGTTACAGGAAACAGGACGTTCTACTTCGCTCTTCCGGTTTACAATGTCTCAATATACGTCAGGAGCTATTTTGGAACGCCGGCAACAGGCGTAGCGGAATTGACATTTAGCAATGGAACGCACACCACAGTACCGTTGAATGTATCTGGTGAAGTTAAGTTGGAAAATGTTCCTTTCGGGTTTGTTGAGGGTACAATACAGCATGACGGCATGGCTTTCAATTTCAACGATTCCACAGGCAGTGACATTTATGTGAGCGTGCCTGACTCTATCCTCTATCTTGTGATTGTAATTGGCATCCTGATAGCGATTATGTCATATTTCATAGGAATTAAGGTCTTTAGGAAATAGGCGTCGGGATGGAAAAAATATATTCTAGATTTATTGAAAAACACGGCAAACTAACAGCAATACAAAAGCTGAGTTTTGAAAAGCTTGGGTCTGGGGGCAATTTTCTCCTGGTTGCGCCGACCGGGTCCGGAAAAACAGAAGCTGCAGTTGTACCGCTGTTCAAAAGGGCGTCAGAAACCAAAGGTAGCGGAGTGCGGATACTCTACATAACACCGCTGAGATCTTTAAATAGGGACATAGTGCGCAGGCTCGAGGAAATAGCCGGTTCGCTGGGGTTTAAAGCGGGCGCAAGACACGGAGATACAAGCCAGTCTGAGAGAGCCCGCCAGGCGAGGAAGGCCCCCGAGCTGCTAGTTACAACGCCCGAGACGCTGCAAAGCATATTGCCGGCAAAATCTATGAGGTCTCAAATGAAAAATTTGGTTGCAGTTGTTATAGATGAAGCCCATGAGCTGTATCATAACAAAAGGGGCGCCCAACTCTCAATAGCCTTGGAGAGGCTTGAGGAGATTTCACCAGGATACCAAAGAATAGGCTTAAGCGCAACTGTGGGAAATGCTGAGGCAATAATGTCGTTCTTTTCAGGGAATAAAAAATGCATACTAATAGAAAGCAGCACAAGAAAGAGCATAGACATAAAGATAGATGTGAGGTCGCAGTCGGAGACCAGGGGAAAGGATGCAGTTGGGTCACATGGGAGAATAGAGCTGCTTGCAGAATACATAAAGAAGCATGAGTCCGTCCTCATTTTTGGGAACACGAGACATGTGGTCGAGGCCCTTGGAAGCAAACTTAAGGAGCTTGATAAGGAGCAGAATCTCGGAGGAGTGGGCGTGCACCACAGCTCTCTGAACAAAGAGGAACGTATCAGGCTGGAGGAGGACTTTAAGAAAGGCAAAGTTAAGAGCGTCGTTGCCACGAGCTCGTTGGAGCTAGGAATAGACATAGGCAGCATTGATCTAGTAGTGCAGTATGGATCGCCGCGACAGGCAATACGCCTTATGCAAAGGGTGGGAAGGAGCGGACATGGAGAGCTACTGACTGCTAAAGGAGTCATAATTCCAGCCAATCCGCTCGAGGCAGTAGAATCCGTATCGATAATAAACAACCTGAAAGGGTATGATTTCGAGAGTTTTAGCCCTCAAAAAAATGCACTCGATGTCATGATGCAACAAATATGCGGCATTGTTTTGGATTCCGGCGGCAGGTCCACCACGAAGGACATATCAAGAATAATCGGAAGGTCCAACATATTCGATAAAGCCTACCAAAACGTTGGAGCATTGATTGATTTCATGGTGGGTAGAAGGCTCGTAGTAAAGGATTCAGAATACGTGAACGCAACGCCTATGACACGCATGTTCTATTATGACCACCTGAGTTTCATATCCGACAAAAGAAAATTCAGGGTACGGAGCGTGATAGACAACAGGACAGTATCATTCCTTGACGAGCAGTTCGTCACGAGCTATCTTGACGAAGGAGTTGCGTTTATCACGAAAGGTTTGCCATGGAAGGTGCTAAGCATAGATGATGATACGATCAATGCCGAGCCGTCTTCCGACAGCAATGCAGCGGTGCCTGATTGGAGCGGGGAGGATATACCTGTTGACAGAAAAGTTGCGGGCAGGATATACCGGCTTTTTTCTGGAAAGGCAGTAGATCGCGAAATGTTTACAGGGAGAATTGAGCCTGTATCCTCTTTCATAGATGCGCAGAACAAGGCTTTTATGTTGGATGAGGATACTGCTTACATAGAGAACGTGGGGGAGTATACAATACTTCACGTAAGGCTTGGAACGCTTGCCAATGAAGCGCTCGGCAGGATAATATCATATTTCGCAGCAGCAAAACTTGGCCACAGCATAAATTCACGAGCCTCCCCTTATATGGTGCTTTTCGAATTGCCGCCGAGCTTCGACATAGCCAGCATAATACGGTTGCTTAAGGCAGATACGATTGAGGCAACATTGCTTAACGCCATAGAGAGAAGCGAACTTTTCCTTTACAGGTTTTCCGCAATATCGAAGTTCTTCGGAGTGCTTGATAAGGATGCCAATGTAGGAAAGAATATGGTGAGAAGGCTGGTACGGGTGTTTAAGGACACGCCTGTTTACAACGAGACAGTGAGGGAGCTTATGAACAACTATTTTGATCTCCCCGCGCTTAGGGATTTTGTTGAAAGAGTATCTTCTGGGGAGATAAAGTTCAGGGATATAAATGGGGATATGCTGAGCCCTCTTGCAGACAACGTAATAAATTCTGCGTATTACTCAAGCGAACTCATGCTCCCTGTTGCTCCGGACGATGAGATAGTGTCTTCTTTTGCTGAGTACGTGATGCACAAGAGCGCAGACATGATATGCACATACTGCGGTTTTGCCTTCTCAAGGATGGTGTCCGAGCTAAAAGATGCACAGCCAAAACTAAAATGCCCCAACTGCGGAAGCCCTATGCTAAGTCTCGCGCTTGAAGGCGATACAGACATAATAAAGAAACGGACATTGGGGCGCAAGCTTTCGACATCGGAGAAACGCAGGTTTGCCGACATGATGGCAGTCGCCAGCCTAATCAGCGAATTCGGGTGGAAAGCGGTCTTCACTCTGGAGACATATGGGATAGGGAAGGCAGGAGCCGCGCGGGTGCTCAGAATGCTCAAAACTACAGACAAGTCATTTTACCTTGAGGTGCTGGAGACGCAGAGACAATTCATAAAAAACAGAAAATACTGGTCAATTTAGCGCTCTTTAAGTATCGAATCGTGCGGGCTTGGCACCACCTTGTACTGCGCCTTGCTGAAATTTAAAGAGAGCTCCCGCCCTGCATAGTAAGTGTTCAGGAATATTGCCATCGCAGCTATCGAGGAATGAGGTTGGGCAGTTATGCTTATGTTGAAATCGGACAGTTTGTTCAACTCAGGCATTTCCTTGTCTGTAGAGATTATGAGGAGGATATTCTTGTATGAACGTATGGAATACTGCTGCTTCTGTATTGGAATGCCGTATCTGGTTAGGTATACTGTCTTGTAGTTGGTCTTTGAGTGCATGTAGTTTTTCCAGTTTGAGGTGAACTGGGCCGAGAAGCTGCCGCCCCATTTGTTTGTTATAGAGCTGCAGAAGCGCTTGAGCTTGGAGTTCATTTCATGCGATGACGAAGTCAGCACGACGGATGATGCCCCGAGGGCACGCGCGGTAAGGCAGATATCAACCATGCTCTCGTATTTGGGTTTCCCTATGGCTAATACTACTATCATCCAACCAATTCAAATTTCATGGCAAAATCTATATAGGTTCTTGGCTCGGCACTGCATCGCGAGAACCGGGAATGTCAGAGCACTGAACATCCACGACGTTAGCAGGATCGGTGAGCCTCATAAGCCTTACTCCTGAGGCTGCCCTTCCAGTAACCCGTACGGACTTTATGCTGAACTGTATTGATATCCCGTCAGAGCTAAGAAGCGTTGCTACGTCTTCTGGACCCGCCTTGACCGATTTTACGACTTGGCTGCTTTGGCTCTTAAGCTTCATGTTGAGCACGCCAGAACCTCCGCGCCTCTGGAGCCTGTAGCGCGCCAGCTCCGTCACCTTGCCGTATCCGTCGCTGCTTACCGACAATATCATGTCATCCTTTGGCGAGGCTGCTGCTATGATGCTCACGGCAGAGTCTCCCTTCTTGAGGCGTATGCCCCTTACTCCATGGGCTGCCCTCGACATTGGTCTAACGTCAGTTTCCATAAATCTTATCGATTTGCCACTTTTAGTCGATATAAATATCTCTGATTTGCCGTCAGAGACGCATATGTCAGATATGGAATCAGATTCGTTAAGCGGGATAGCCTTGACTCCTGTGGACCTTTGGTTCATGAATTTTGCACCGCGAACGCGCTTGATTAGGCCGTTCTTCGTAAGAAAGACGATGAACCTGTTTTCTATGTCTCCGACCTTGAGTATCTTTTCGACCTTTTCCTGGCCAAGTCCTTCAAGCACATTGACAAGTGGTTTGCCTGGAGAATACCTGTCGCCCTGTGGCAAGCTGTACGCCTTGCACCAATATGCCCTCCCGCGGTCAGTGAATAGTATCAGGAGGTCCTTGGTTCTGCACTGCACCATCTGCTTGACAATGTCGCTCTCCTTGAGGTTTATTGCTATCACGCCCTTGCCGCCGCGCTCCTGCTGGCGGTACAGTTTTGGATCCATGCGCTTTGCGTAGTTGCCCTTCGTCAGTATTATCATAGTGTCTTCATCGTTTATCAGGTCCTCCATCTCTATGCCGTTTGATTCGGTCTCCTGAAGCATTTCGGTCCTGCGCGGGCGGCCGTACTTCTCCTTTACGTAAGCGGATTCTTCCTTGATTACCTGGTAGATTTTTGCCGGGCTGCCGAGAAGCTCTTTGTATCCGGAGATCTTTGACTTCAGGTCCTCGAACTCCGTACGTATCGAATTTATCTCGAGGTTGGTGAGCTTGGAAAGCTTCATGTCCAGTATCGCTGCAGTCTGCTTTTCGCTCAGGCCGTACTTGGAACTCATACTGTCTTTCGCTTCTTTGGAATCGCGGCTTTTCTTTATGAGCTCTATGACCTCCTCTATGTTTTCCAGGGCTATTATCAGGCCCTCGACGATATGCTTCCTGTCCTCTGCGACCTTGAGATCGTACTTTGTCCTGTTTGTTATTACCTCGAACCTGTGCTCAACGAATATCTTTATGAAATTCCGAATGTTCAGCGTGAGGAGCCTGTTTCCTATCACTGCTATGTTTATCGCCGGGAGGGTAATCTGCATCTGGGTGTGCTTGTACAGCGAGTTTATGACGTACTCAGAGTTTGTGTCCTTCTTTATCTCTATCACTACGCGCATGCCGTCCCTGCCGCTTTCGTCGCGTATGTCCATTATGCCGTTGATCTTCTTGTCCCTCGCAAGCATAGCTATGGATTCGGTGAGCGACGCCTTGTTCACAGTATAAGGTATCTCGGTTATTATCAGACTGTCCCTGCTTTTGCCAGGCTCGTAATCGATTTTGCCGCGCAGTATGACGGACCCCCTGCCTGAGGTATATGAGTCATAAAGCGATTTGCTGTAGAAAGCCTTGCCGCCCGTTGGGAAATCAGGCCCTTTTATTATCTTAAGGAGTTCCTCGACCTTTATCTCAGGATTATCAACGTATGCGGAAACAGCGTCGCATATCTCGGCCAGGTTGTGTGGCAGTATGTTTGTGGCGACACCGACGGCTATGCCTGAGGACCCGTTCACCAGCGCGTTAGGAAACTTGCTCGGAAGAACGACGGGCTCCTCTTCGGTATTGTCGAAATTTGGTATGAAGCGCACAGCTTCCTTGTCCAGGTCCTGCAGCATCTCCTCGGCGAGCTTGGCTAGCCTTACTTCGGTGTACCTTTGGGCGGCAGGCGGATCCCCGTCTATAGAGCCCATATTGCCCTGGCCTTCGACAAGGGTGTGATTGAGCGTGAAATCCTGAGCCATCCTCACCATCGTCTCGTATACTGCTACGTCGCCGTGCGGATGGTATTTGCCTATTACCTCACCGACTATCCTTGCGCTCTTCTTTGTGGCGCTGCTGTGGAGATTGCCGAGCCTGTACATCGCATACAGTACGCGCCTTTGCGCAGGCTTGAGGCCATCACGCGCATCAGGAAGCGCCCTGCCTACTATAACGCTCATTGCGTAGTCTATGTAGCTGGTCTGCATTTCCTTCTCTATGCTCGTATCTATCGTTTCGCCCATAGATGCACCTATATGTCAAGGAAGGACACTTCAGTAGAATGCTCTTCAAGGAACTTCCGCCTCTCTGATACGTCCGCGCCCATAAGCGTCGTGAATATTGCATCAGCCTTTTCGGCGTCCCTTATCGACACCTTTTTCAGGACCCTTGATTTCGGATCCATGGTCGTTTCCCATAGCTGCTCGGGATTCATCTCGCCGAGACCCTTATACCTCTGCACTGTGGATTGCTCGCCAAGTTCCTTCAAGGCTTCATCCAATCCCGCATCTGAATATGCATATTTTACGTGCTTGCCCTTGGAAATCTTGTAAAGAGGAGGTTGCGCTATGTAAAGGTTGCCGCGCTCTATGAGAGAGCGCATGTATCTGTAAAGGAACGTCATAAGCAGCGTCCTTATGTGGCTGCCATCCACATCTGCATCGGTGAGCAGTATTATCTTGTTGTACCTTAGCTTGTTTGGGTCGAACGTCTCCCTTATGCCTGTTCCGAATGCAGCAACCATCATGTGGAGTTCCTTGTTTGAGAATATCTTCTCGTCCGTAGCCTTTTCGACGTTGAGCACCTTTCCCCTGAGCGGCAGTATAGCCTGATAAAACCTGTCCCTGCCCTGCTTGCTCGAGCCTGCTGCGCTGTCCCCTTCAACTATGAATATCTCTGTCTTCTCCGGGTCGCTCTCGGTACAGTCGGCGAGCTTGCCTGACAGCAGAGGCCCATCGAATATGCCCTTCTTCCTTGACAGCTCCCTGGCGCGTTTGGCGGATTCGCGTGCACGCGCGGCGCCGTAGACTTTTTCAAGTATCCTGCCAGCTTCCTGAGGGTTCTCCTCAAGGTACCTGCTGAACTCCGAATATACGATGCTGTCGACAATACTCTTGACCGCTGAATTTCCGAGCTTCTCCTTCGTCTGGCCTTCGAACTCAGGATTCTGCAGCATTATGGATATTATCCCATAGAGGCCTTCCCGGGTGTCCTCGCCCTCGAGAGGTATGTTCTCCTTCTGCTTCTTTGGATTCCTCTGTATGTAGTTTGTTATAGCCCTCGTTATGGCTGTCTTGAAGCCGGTTAGGTGGGTTCCTCCCTCAGGAGTCTTTATCTTGTTCACGAACGAAACGAGATTCTCATTGTATGCGCTGACGTACTGGAAAATCGCATTGACCTCGGTGCTCCCCTCAGATTTCGATATCAATATAGGATTGGATACGCTCTCCTTGTGCTCAGTTATGTACCCAAGGAAATCAAGTATGCCATTCTGCGACGAATATCTTTTCTCCTTCTGCTGTTCGCCGCGCTTGTCAACAAGTGTTATCGTCACGCCCTTGTTTAGGTATGATAGGTCCCTGATTCTCTCCTCAAGCTCTATTGTGTCGAAGTTAAGCGCGCTGAATATTTCGCGGTCAGGCTTGAATTTTATCGTAGTGCCTGAGGTTCCATCTTTGTATTCCCCTATCTGCTCGAGTTTTGAAACTGGAGCGCCACGGCTGAACTCCTGGCGGTATGTTTTCCCGTCGCGCCTCACCGTAACGGTCGTATATTCAGAAAGCGAGTTTACCACTGTGAGACCGACGCCGTGAAGGCCGCCGGATACCTTGTAAGCTTTGTTTTCGAATTTGCCGCCCGCATGGATTGATGTCATTATGACTTCCAGCGCAGGCCTGTTGATTTTTGGCATTATGTCGACAGGTATGCCCCTGCCGTCATCGGATACTTCTGCCGTATCCACTTCGTCCTCTCTCTCAAGGACTATGGATATGTTGTGGCAGTAGCCTGCCATGGCCTCGTCTATCGAATTGTCGAGCACCTCGTACAGCAGGTGGGTAAACCCTTGTGGGCCTGTTGAGCCGATGTACATTGCGGGGCGCTTCCTGATGCCCTGCGGACCGGAAAGAACGGTTATGTCTTTTGCAGTATACCCATTAGAATCGTTTGTGTCCATAAAACCAGTCCGCCTCTCATATAATTTATATTATTTTGTGTTTATAATACTTATGGTAAAGAGACTGTAACCTCGTATTTTTGGCGGTTTAATGAACAAAAAGTATATCCTTTTATTTTTCCTTTTGATAGGGCTGGTGGATGCCGGATACCTCACTTTTGCCCATTTTTCTAAAGCGCAGCTCTACTGCAGCAACAGTGGGATAATCAACTGCCAGGCAGTAACTACAAGCAAGCTTTCGACTGTCATAGGGATACCTATAGCGCTATTGGGGCTCATATGGTTTGCTGTTGCGATAATGGCGTTTGTTGCTTTTCCGAAACTTCTGGCGCCATGGCAGTACTTGGGCATACTGGGCATGGTGTATTCGATAAGCGGAATGGCTATCCTGGGAGAGATATGCGAATACTGCTCGCTACTTGATGCAATGCTGCTGGGCTCCGCAATAATGGTCCTTGTATTTGGTATAGGAGTTAAAGGTAAGCTGAATGAAAGAAGTTAGGTACATAAGGGACCCTGTTTTTGGGAACATAGAGCTTTCAGAAGTTGAAGCACGCATACTGGAGACCAAGGAGATGCAGAGGCTTAGGAGGATAAAGCAACTCGGCAATGCATATCTTGTATACCCTGGCGCGACGCACAACAGATTCCAGCATTCGCTCGGAACGATGGAGGCTACCAAGCGCCTTTCAAGGCAGCTTTTCGGCTCGGAGATGGAGGCTCTCTCACTGGTAGGGATGCTGCACGACATAGGGCATGCCCCGCTATCACATACGCTAGACAGCCAGTATGAGCAGCACCTGGGCAAGGGCCACGAGCAGATTGGCCTGGACCTGATATTCGGCTCGGAGATTTGGGACATTGTTTCTGGGAGCAGCGTTTCAAAGAGAGAATTCGCTGATCTGTTCTCAGGCAAGGAAAGAGGAAAAGTTGTCGCTGGGGCACTCGGATCTGACAGGGTTGATTACCTTTTAAGGGATGCATACTACACAGGAGTGGCTTTGGGCATAATTGATTTCAATAGGATAATAAGCAATGCTAGACTCTACAAAAACGTCCCTGCCATTGAGAAAGGGGGGATAGTCGGCGCCGAATCCTTACTCATTGCCAGATACTTCATGTTTTCTTCAGTATACACGCACCATGCCGTAGAGATAGCAAATCTCATGGCATCAAAAGCCGCTGGGATGGCAATAGATGACGAAACAATAGATCCTGAAAAGCTGTACAGGATGAGCGACCAGGATCTTGAGAACCTGATAATGGACTCTTCAGGCAGGAAGCTGCAGGAGCGCATCAACTATAGGACGCTTTACAAGAGGGCGGTTTACTCTGACATAGAAGCTTCCTCAAAGATAAGCCGGGGCGAGATTGATGGGGCGCTATCTAAATCTGGATTGGAGTATGACGATTACGTTACCACGGTAATATCTTACAAGCCCGGAGGGGACATAAGCGTTGTCGCCGAGGATGGAAAGTGCCTTGGAGATCTTGGGATGCTGTCGCCCCTTATAAATACGCTCAACAAGGTTATGGAGGATAAGAGGACGCTGCTTGTCGCATGCGATGAAAAGAACATAGGGAAGGTTAAAAGAGTTATAGGTAAAATCTTATAATCGCCAACGTGTGGGCCCATAGCTCAGCCTGGTCAGAGCGGCTGGCTCTTAACCAGTAGGTCGGGGGTTCAAATCCCCCTGGGCCCGTGAACGTCATGGCTGTATCCAGTCTATCTCATAGTATTCGTAGCTGCTCCCTGGAAGCTCAACTCCCTTCACCTTGTAGTAGGTAACTGCTGTTTCCCTGTCAGCTATCGCTATGACCAGTTCGCAGCCGCTCTCTGACGACTGCCTTATAACCGAGGAAAGCTCGCTTCCCCCTATGTACTCCTCCTCGCTCAGAGACAGCATGGCAAGGCTGGGCTGCGCGTTTGATGGGTTTTCGGTAGATGTCCCCTTCCTGTGGAATAGGTAAAAGTTTATAGGCAGTTTCTTCTTCCTGCTGCGCCCAGGTATTGCAAGTATGAACGTCTTCCTCACCGAGTGGGCGACCCTTATCGCGCGTGCCCACTCTGATGTTAGCAGTTTGGAATCGCGCGGGAACACGTGAAGCACGTGCTTCGAATGGAACCATTCGTTGCTTTTGTCGTCAGGAAGCGCACCAGGAAAGTATATCCTGAAATTCGCACCGAACTTGAATCCTGTTTTGACTACGTAGCCCTTCGACCTCCAATCCAGGTACACCGCATACAGCTTTGAGAAATCCCTCCTGCGTGCGGATGATATTCTAACTATGTCCTTCGATGAGAGCCCTTCTATCTGCAGAACGCCAAGGTCCATAAGGAAAACGGTCTCATATGCATCCAGTTTGTTCAGGCTGCCGCGCGATGATGCTTTGTAGTTGCCGTACTGCCCAAGCCAGAACCTGCGGTATAGGTCCTCTCCGGCCTCAGGATCAGAGACGATTGTTATCAGATCATCTTGGAAGAATGTGCCGGACGCCTTTTTTGAGGGGGGCTTGAACTTTGATGTGGGGTACTTCTTTGCAGGGTCCTTGTGCTTGTGGGGCTTTATCTCAATGCTGTCAGGGGTCTTGGCTATAAGGCCACGCTCGCGCCAGTCCTTGAAAGTAAAATATTTTGCCATGAACTTTTTAGAGGCTGCGAACTCAGAGCAAAGCTGGGAAAAGCTTATCGATTCACCGCCTTCCTCCACTATGCATTCAGCAGCGCGAACGTCCATCAGATACATCGCTTCTATTATGTCCAGGCGGAGCTTTCCGTCAACGCTCTTGCCAAGATAGCCATTAGACAGGACATCGGACGTTGACTGGTCTGCCGCAGTTATGGATTTCGTCTTGCGGCTGTAAACAAGCTTGAGGTTTGCCATTCACCATTCACCTTTCAGCAGCGTTTCCGTAAGCTCTTCCTCTATGTAAGATAGTGTTGCTGGTATTATCATAGAGTTCAACCCATTTGCGAAGCCGAGCGAGGCGATCTTGGACAGTGTGCCCTTAGTAACAGCCTGGCCTTCAAGCCCTATGTTGTGCATGAATATCGCCCGCGATTCGGGGACGAGCAGCCCTTCTTCGTACTCCTCCTCTGCTGCTGCCAGTATTCCGGACACCTCTCCAAAATCCATTGAGCGACCCTCAACAGGGTCGTAATCGAACAGAAAGAGCGTGTGAAGTCCTGCATCGTAGTTTGACTTAAGCGCCTCGTAAAACGAGACTGGCTTATAGTGGTCGCTCCAGCGCGCTATTGTGGCTATCCTGCCAAACCTGTAGAAATCAAGCATGCTTTCGCCGAGAGCCGCCGATGCTATTGAGCTCGAATGCAGTATCTTCCATTTTGCGCCTGCCGCGGCTGCCTCTTCTAGAAGAGTCTTGTGCGTAGTGGCCATAAGCGGATCGCCCGGAACTAGCACCGCCACGTCGGATTTCAGCGCGACTGTTGCAAGCGCCTTTGAGCCTTCCTCGAGCATGCTGCGCTGCAGCGGCTCAGGAGCTGAGCCTATCTGCCTTGAGAACGAGTCCATGCTTGATTTTGTTGTAAGGCTGGTATAGGAGTCGATGTATACCTTCGAAGAGGAGCATATTTTTAGCGCCTCCTTTGAGAGCTCCCCAGAAATACCCGTGCCTATGAGATACAACATCGCCGCACCGCAAACCCTTGGCATCAGCTCTTTATGCCCTCGGAAGTAAGCTTTATCACGCACTCGCCCTCTGGCATGCTTGGCGAATCAACGAGCCTTACTATGCGCTTCTCCTCCTTGCTCTTCCTCATGTAAAGCCTGGTTGTCGCAGCATGCGCCACTATGTTCCCGCCTATCGGCGTTGTAGGGTCGCCAAAAAGTATGCCGGGGTTGTCCATGACCTGGTTTGTTATGTATATCGCCAGATTGTACTTGTCAGCGAGCGTCTGGAGCCTGTGTATGTGCATGTTGAGCTTCTGCTGCCTCTCTCCGAGCGCGCCCCTGCCCACGTACTCCGACCTGAATAGCGATGTCATCGAGTCCACCACTATGAGCTTTATGTTGTTCTCCTGTATGAGCTTGTCTGCGCGCTCTGCCGTAAGTATCTGCTGGCTGGTTGTAAGGGCGCGGACGTATGCAATCTTCGAGAGCACCTCCTTCGGGTCGAGCCCTTTCGCCTCTGCAATTTGCGTAATCCTTTCTGGCCTGAAGGTGCCTTCCGTATCTATGAACAGCGCACTGCCGTTTATGCCGCCATCCTTGACGGGAAGCTGCACGTTTATGCTGAGCTGGAAGCCGAGCTGTGTCTTGCCGCTGGAGAACTTTCCGTATGCCTCCGTTATTGCGTTTGTCTCGACCCCGCCACCTATCATTTCGTCAAGGTCCTTTGCTCCTGTGCTTATCTTGCCTATTGCGTCGCGGCGCTCCAGAACCTGCGCACCTGTCTCGTATTCCACTGTAGTAGACTCCTGGGCTACCTGCACTGCCTTTTTGGCTGCATCTACGCTTATTCCAGCCATCTCGGAGAGCTCGTGCGGCGCCATTATGGCAACCTTATCAAGGGAATCCACCCCATTGCTCTTGAGCTTGGCTGAGGCAGCCTCGCCTATACCTGGCAGGTCTTCGATCTCGCGGACCACCTTTTCCTTGGCCATTTTAACACGCAAAGTATTAGACACATATTATACGGACTAAGGTTTAATAAAGATTAGCATATAGAATATCTGGGCAGGGAAGCTGTGTGCGTAACGCTAAAAAACCGATAAGAAATAGTGCCAGCGTGTTTCCACGCTGGCAAGGCGACCAGTTCTTCACGACTTTCCTACAGTAGAGAACCCGTAATAACATATAAAAGGATATATTTAAAAGACTTCCTTATTAGCGGAATTTAAACCTTGTGGTAATGATGAATTTCCTCACGCTTGACAGTGCAGCTGTAGGAAGCGCCCTAGTTTTGGCGCTCGCCTTCTGGTTCATAGGGGGCGGATACTGGGCATTTATGATAGTGGAGATGTTCATATTTCTGGCAGTTTCGGCCCTGGTGACATGGGTTGGGACGGCGTACAAGAAGAGGAAGAAGCTATATCAGAAAAGTAGGACTGCCGAAAACGTTGTCGCCAATGGGCTTGCGCCTCTGCTGTTCGCATGCCTGATATACCTCGGCCACCTTCATTCCATAAGTTTCGTAGAATATGCAGGAATTTTTGGGTTCATAGGCAGCGTGGCTGCGATAACCGCGGACAAGTTCAGCAGCGAGCTTGGTGTGCTGGACGGGGTTCCAAGAATGATCTTCACGTTCAGGAAATGCAAGAAGGGAGAGAGTGGCGGGATGACTGCAGTCGGTCTGCTCTCCGGGCTGCTTGGATCTGCCATAATAGCGGCCACTGTGGTACCGTTCATGCTTTATTTTGGAGTGGCTGCCCCTAACCTTTACATTGGAGTGGCTGCGGTGCTCGCAGGGGGATTCATTGGCACTGTCGTAGATTCGGCATTTGGATTCTTCGAAAACAAGGGTTTCGGCACAAAGTACACGACGAACTTTGCCTGCAGCATCGCAGGGGGAATAGCGGTCATGCTTATACTGTTGGCATGATGGTGCGCCAGCCGGGATTTGAACCCGGGCCTTCGGCTTTTTCCAATGAGTATGGGAAGCCGATATCCTACCAGGCTAGATTACTAGCGCGTTAACGTATGTAGGAGGGTATGTCGCCGCTTGCTTCAGGGCCCTGGACCCCCTGGGAATTCATCTGTTTCTCCGCCTCCTTTATCGCCTCGGCGGTGTTCCTTATTATTATGTCAAGGTTGTTAGTGTCAACCTTCAGGTTTATGGCGTCGGAGAGAACCATTATGACTGCCTTGGCTGCAGAAGCATCGAGGTCCATTATCTTGGTCTCGCCCATCAGGCATATGCCGGGTATCCTCTTCATCTTCGCGAATGCCAGTATCATTCCAGCGGAGCCCATTATTGTGCCACGTGACTTCCCTATTAGTATGTCAGACTTCTTGAACATGCTGAACACGGAAGGGCTTGTGGCGTTGGCGAAAACGCGTGGTTTCTCTATCGATCCCTCGCCTGAATTATATCCGCCTATGGTGTAGATGAATTTTCCGCCAAGCTCTCCGGTAAAGAAATCCACTATCGCCTCGTTTATCTCATACTGCGATTCCTGTGTCATGGCCTGCACATCACCAGTAAGCAGCACTATATCGCTTTCCGACTTCTGCCTTTTTATTACGTAGAACGAGTTGTTAAGGAAGCGGAGCCCGCCGTTGCGCTTCATCATCACCTGCGGTGGGAAACCTGGAGAGTACACGGTGGCTATGCGCTTCGCCTTGAATTCCTTTTTTAGATGCCTTACGACTATTTTGCCGACATTTCCCACTCCTGGAAAACCTGCGATAAGTATGGGGTTCCTGAGCTTGACATTCCTGTTTTTTATTATTATGGTATTCTTCATCCAATCCCTTACAGCTTGTTCAGTATGTTTTCCTTCTCCTTGTGCATCTTCTCTTTCTCTATCGCGATGTCTTCCGAGCCCAGCAGGCTTTTCACCGCCTCGACTGCCTTCTTGACCTTTTCCTCAGCTTCGGAATAGCTAGCTCCGGAAGCGTTGAGCTTGTATTTCGGCGCGCTTACGTACGTTATGCTCACTCCGCTCTCAGCCTGTGCCTTGGCGAACACAGAGCGAAGTGTGGTGACTCCGGAGTCTGTATTGTTCGTCTGAACGGTCATAGTGTAGGAAACCAAGTAGTCCCTCTTGACGTTGCTTGCCTCTATCAGCTTTATTATCGCTTCCTTGAACTTCTTCGGGAGCTTAGATGTGTCTATGTCTGCAGGCGAGTACTTTGCGGCTTCTATCAGCTTTGTATACGTGCCGAAATCTGCAAGCATTTTGCTTTCTATAGACTCTTTTGACTGCTGCTCCTTCGCTATCTTTATCGCCTGGCTGAAAAGGGCCTTTGAGCGTTTCTCCAGATTGAATGCGCGCAGCTTGTCCTTCGATTCCTTCGGAGTTACCTTTTTGAGAGAGACGTCTATGGTGTTCCTGTTTGTATCGTAGAATATGATTTTGCACACTATTTTCTGGCCTTCATGGACGAATTCGTGTATATTCTTTACCCAACCGGATGACACCTCCCTTATCGGCAGGAACACCTCGATGTCGTTGTATTCCGGCAGCATGCAGTATGCCCCGAAAGGCTCTACCTTCTTCACAACAGCTATCGCTAGCGAATTGACTGCTGGCCTATTGTATGCGTTGCTGGCGTTTTTGCTGTATTCTGCCATTATTTCTTTACCTCAAGTTTCTTCTTCGTCCTTGTGCCGAATACTTTCTCCACAGTGTAACTGCACACCTTGCACTTGAGCAGCGTTTTCTGCTTCTTGGAGATCTTCTTCATGGTGGCCTGTCCCTTGACCTTGCCCTTTATTCCTTTCCTTTTTCTGACGTTCCTCCTGTTGCCTATGTTCATTCCTATTCCAAACCCTGGGCCTTTGGAATACAGTTTTACGCTGTGCACAGTGTGCTTATTGCACTTCGGGCAAAAGGTTTTCACTTCTTTTTCTATTTCCATCGTATCACTTTCCTATTTTGTGCATATGCCATTGTTTAGTAGGAACTCTGCATCCGATTCATCATCCACGTATATTGTATTGTTCTTCATCAGTGGGCCTATCTTATTTCCGGACGGCAGTATTATTTCAGGAACTTCCTGCTTCACCTTCAATCCAGTATTTTCCTTTTGTACAGCTTCAAATCCATGTCCCGAAAATAGGTTTTCCTGGAATGTTTTTGAATATGTTGCTACTGTTTTGTAAAAATCCAGCTCCTCTTTAGGCAGTGTTTGCTGGATTGGCTTGTTGTAAGCAACATATGCAAGCAGTTTTTGCTTTCTCAATTCTATTATGTTGGTTAATATTTTTATTAGGTTTGTTTTAAGGTCTGAATCCTCTGATTTTTTAGCTTCATCATAAAACTCAATCGCATCGTGGTAAAAATTCTTATCGACCTGCTGCAGCATGCTGCTCTTCCGTTCCTTCTGCCATACCTGCCACAAGACATCAAACTTCATATCGTTTGTCATAGCCCGTACCCCCCACAATTCCACTATTCTGTCCTGTTTTATAATATATGATAATAATCTACAAACTAAAAGCATTACTAAGCAAGCCCAAACACGAATTTTTTTAGTGGAACTCTAGGGTAACGAGAAGATAGCGAGGGATGGATTTGAACCATCGACCTCCGGGTTATGAGCCCGGCGGGCACTCCTGACTACCCTACCTCGCTGTTTTAGGTCAGCCCTTCAACAGGGCTTTGACAGAATCCTTGTCAAGAGAAACAAGGTTTTTCCCGCACGAACATTTGAAGTTTACCTCAAATGCTGCATCGAAAGTGAAAACGAGCTTGTCGTTTTCGTAGCAAGACTTGCAGAAAAAGTAGTCATTGCATTCATCCTGTATGACATTATTGCTTTCTTTTATTGAGTTTACCTGCTTTGCGAACGCCTCTGCCTTGTCCGGATTAATGTACCACGCGAAAGAAAGCCACCCGTTTGTATTCTTTGCAACGTAATAGTTTGTAAGCCCGTACCCCTGCATTATGTTGAGTATGCGCCTCACCGCGTTTATTTTGAGGCCGAGCTGCTCGGAAATGTACTCATCGGTCCTGGGTGTGGCAAGGAGCGATATAACATCTATGGAACTCCTGCTCACGTTCTTTTTCAGATACTCGGAAACGTCCTGATCCTCAGTGATGTACGCTATTGCTTTTTTGATTTCGCTTGGCTCCATTATCGGCGCCGCGCTCGGCGTCCTAGAAACGTGTTTGACTGCTTCGGCCACCGGTTTGTCCTTTTTGATCTGTGTCCTTACTGTGGAATTATAAACCGCCTTAACGTTTTCAATACTGTGCGTTTTGCTGTGTGCTGCTGTTTTTGCTACGCTTGCCTTTTTCACCGCATTTATTTTGGGTTTCGCTACTGCCTGTTTGCCTACGCGCTTAGCCGCGCCTGTAGGCTTTGCAATCTTTCCATTCGTAACTCTTTTAGGGTATTTTGAGCTGTTTTTCTGAACCATCACACCACCAGATTTTTTATTCTTTAGGATTTGAGATTTCATTGACATACCGCCCCGTTAAAATGCGATTATATTATTTTCCCTTAATTAATATTTATATCTTTCTGTGCATACAATGACGTTAAGGGCAAAACAGCCATTTTTCAAAAACCAAAAATGCCACTGTGTTGCGCCACAGTTCGAACTTCCGCGTCACGAGGCTTAAATATAAATATTCTTGCAGGCAAATTCTCTCTGCCCTGCATAAAAGTTTTGCAGAAGTGATAACATGGGCATGTACAAGCACGTTAAGAGTAATATAATATCAGGGTTCAAGACACGATCTGATACCTACCGCAGCCGCCTTATAAAATGGCATTCTGAGCCGCCGATAGTGAAGATAGAGAGGCCTACGAACGTGGCCAGGGCACGCGAGCTAGGCTACAGGGCAAAGCAGGGCGTAGTGATGGTAAGGGTTCGTGTTCAGGGCGGAGCCAAGCACAGGATTGCAGCAGACGGCGGAAGAAAGCCATCGAAATCAGGGAAATACTACACGCGCCACAAGTCAGTCAAGCAGATAGCGGAGGAAAAGGCATCAAGGAAATTCCTCAACTGCGAGGCGTTGAATTCGTACTTCATAGGAAGCGCAGGGTCCGAAAACTATTACGAAGTGATAATGGTCGACAGGAACAGCCCGTCGATAAAATCAGACGCAATATACTCAGGAGTTGCACAACAGAAGGGCCGTGCGTTCAGGGCGATAACGAAGGAAGGAAGGCGCACCAGGGGGCTTGCGCAATGAAAGTTTACAACGCGACGATAAGAATCGGCAAGGCTGCGCCAATAAGATACGTTGATGCAATCGGTCCGATATCTTCATATAAGCGCAGCAGGATAAAGGTGACCGAGACAAAAATGGAGATGACTGCCAGCATAAAGGCGGACGACATAACCGCGCTCATGGCATCTTCGAACTATATCATGAAAGCGGCGAAGTCCGCGGAATCGGCTCTCAAGGCCAAAATTCCACAAAAAAAGAGAAGCGCATAATTTAATAACATATAAAAATTTAAGCCATTAATATTAATAAGCAACCTTTAGTCAGATTCTTCAATCTGTAAACGGCTTGTTAAAAGGTATTTTTTATGAGCAGTTCACGCCAATTTTGGCAGAGGAGAAGGGCACAGAGGCGTCTTCCCAGGCTGCGCTCTGCGAATGTAGCGCACGGCGAGCCGAAGCCAACCGGAATAATAGGATTCAAGGCTGGCATGATGCAACTCACAGCGATAGATGATTCCGAATCTCCAACAAAGCAGCGCGAAGTAAACAGGGCAGTCACCGTGATAGAAATACCGAAGATGGAAGTGTATGGGATAAGGCTGTATAAGAGGGACTCAATATCGGGATACATTGAAAGCGCAGGAGAGATACTCGCCCCAGAGGTGGCGCAGCGCGCCGGAGTGAAAAATACACATAAGTCGAAGAAGGCTGATTCTGTCAACGCTGATGGGTACGACGACGTCTCGCTCCTGGCAGTTGCATTTCCCAAGACGACAAACACACAGCAGAATCACGTTCAAAGATTTGAGATCAAGGTTTCAGGCAAGGATGCCAAGTCGAAGATGGAGTTCTGCAGCACCATGCTTGGCAAGGAGCTCAAGGCTGAGGAAGTTTTCAAGGCCGGGCAGTACGTTGACGTCGTATCTATATCAAAGGGCCACGGCTGGCAGGGCGTAATAAAAAGGTTCGGCGTGCAGCGCCAGGACCACAAGGCATCGCAGAAAATCAGGCACGTGGGCACACTCGGCGCCTATGGCCAGGCAAAGATCATGTACACCGTGCCGCAGGCCGGGCAGATGGGCTTCCACTACAGAACCGAGAAGAACAAGCGCATACTAAAAATTTCCGGCGCGTCAGATGCGTCCGCGGTGAACAAGAAATCAGGATTCAAGAATTACGGCATAGTGCGCGGCAACTTCATTGTAATAGACGGCTCCATTCCAGGGCCTTCGCACAGGCTGGTAAGGATAAAGGGGTCGATGTCTTCGATGAGCTCTGCAGCTGTAAAGGAGCCGAAGATAGGACAGATAATCAAGTAGGTAATTTTTCATGTCAGAAGCAAACGTGTTGGATATCGAGGGGAAGGAAGTCAGGCAGGTCAAGCTTCCTGCAGCCTTTTCCGAGAAAGTGAGGGTTGACCTAATAAGGAGAGCCGTGCTCGCAGAGAGGTCGGCCCGCCTGCAGCCGCAGGGCCATTTTGTGCTTGCAGGAATGCAGACGACTGCCACATACTATGGAAAGATGAATTCATACAGGTCCGGAAGGCACATGGGTCAGGCAGTGCGCCCGAAGGAGAAGCTCGGCGGAGGCCGTCAGGGCAAAGTCAGGAGGATTCCTTCAGCGGTAACCGGAAAGAGGGCGCACCCGCACCAGGTAGAAAAGAAGATAATTGAGCTTATAAACAAAAGGGAGTATTCAAAGGCTGTGGCAAGTGCAGTTGCCGCGACGTCATCCCCTGCATTTGCAGCCCGCCACGCAAAAGGCACAAAGCTGCCTGTTGTATTCTCCAATGAAATAGAGGCGGTGTCGAAGGCCAAGGAATTCGTCAAAATCATGAACGCGGTGAAGCTGGACCACGCCATCAAGGACAATTCCGCAAGGACCGACAGCGGAAAGAGGCACATGTCGAAGTCCAGAAACTACAGGAAAAGCATACTGGTCGTCGTAGGAGAGGACAAGGGCATAAAGAAGGCCGCACGCAACGTTGCGGGCGTGGACGTATGCACTATAAACGAGCTAAGGGCGGAACTGCTTGCGCCGGGGGGCAACCCGGGCAGGCTCACCGTATGGAGCGAACGCGCGCTTGAGAAGTGCGACGAATCGATAGGCAAACTCAGGGTTGTTTGAAATGACAGTACTCATGTATCCGATAGCTACGGAAAAATCAGTAGGCATGATAGAGAGGCAGAACACTATAGCTTACATAGTGTCTATGACAGCCACTAAGCCTGAAATAAAGAAGGAGTTTGAGGCCCTGTTCGAGGCAAAAGTTGAGGGTATACGCACTATTAACACGGCCGACAACCACAAGAAGGCTTTCATAAAGCTAAAGAAGGGATTCAAGGCCAGCGACATAGCGGTGAAACTTAAATTGGTGTGATAAATGGGTAAGAAGCTTAGGCAGCAGAGGAGGGGCAAGGGGTCCAACGTATACCGGAAGTTGCCGAACACGTTCGACAAGGAGATAAGGTACGTTTCCGACACATCGAAGAGCCTTGCCGGAGAGGTTGTGGACTTCGTCAACTCCACAGGACACACAGCCCCGCTAATGTCAATAGTGTATGATGATTTTTCAACAGGGTACCTGCTTGCGCCTGAGGGCATAAGGAAGGGCGAGACAGTGCACATATGCGACGGCAAGGTAAGCCTTGGCAGCGTCGTAAAGCTTCGAGACGTGCCTGAGGGGATTCCGATATACAACATAGAGGCTAGGCCCGGAGACGGCGGAAAGTACGTGCGCGTAGCAGGCTCGTCAGCATATATAACCGCGCACATGAACGGCAAGGCGTCGATAGCAATGCCATCGAAGGCGCTCAAGCAGCTCAGCGACGAATGCAGGGCGCAGCTGGGCGTTGTCGCGGGAGGCGGCATACTCGAGCAGCCGCTGGTAAAGGCAGGCAAGAACCATTATCGCATGCACGCAATCAACAAGCTCTGGCCAAGAAACCGCGGAGTGAAGATGAATCCAGTGGATCACCCGTTCGGAGGGAAGCAGCACCACGAGGGCAAGAGCACGATGACGTCGAGGAATGCTCCGCCTGGAAGGAAGGTTGGCCACATAGCGGCAAGACGTGTTGGAAGGAAGAAGAAAGGATGATTGAATGGCAGAGAGAATAGCATACAGGGGAATGACTCCGTCTGAAATAAGCGGGCTCAGCGACCAGGACTACCTGAAGATGCTGAAGTCCAGGCAGCGGAGGAGCGTAATCCGCAATTCGCTCAAGTACAGGATGCTCAGCGAAAAGATAGCAGAGCAGAAGAAATCCGGATCCTCAAAGCCGGTGAAGACCCACATACGCGAAGCCGTGATAATGCCGTCATGGATAGGCATGACGATAAACGTCTACAACGGCAAGGAGTTTCAGCAGCTCACGATATCCGCAAACATGCTTGGCCACAGGCTCGGCGAGTACGCGTATTCGACAAAGCGCGTCGTGCATTCCTCACCAGGAATAAGGGCGACGAAAGGAAGCAAGTTTACTGAGGTGAAGTGATGAATTACTCTTTCAACAGGGATCGCTCTGGCCTGGTATTCGCAGGCTTGAACGACGTCAACGCCAGCTTCAAGGACCTTGCGGCTGTATGCTCCGCCATACGCTACAACAGCGTCCCTCGCGCCATAGACATACTCGATAGCGTAATAGAGGGCGGCAAGCCCATAGAGTACAAGAAGTACAACAAGCATCTGGGCGCAAGGCACGAGCTTGGCGGGAAGAAAGGGAGGTATCCGATAAAGTGCGCCACACTAGTAAAGAAGGCGCTGATGAGCGCTGCAGCAAATGCGCGCAGCAAAGGCTATGAGCCTGACATGATGTACGTGGTTCATGCAGCGGCAAACAAGACACAGATAATCATGCGTACTCCGCCGAAGGGCAGGCTGTTCGTTGTGACGGGCGGCTGGGGATATTCCCCTATAAGAAGGTCAGACATAGAGCTTTCGAAAATAGAGATAGGGCTTGGCACAGGAAACGAGGAGAAGCTCGGTTCCGGCATGAAGGCGAGGATCAAGAAGTCGCAGGCGATAGAAGCGAAGCATCCTGCAAAGAAGCAGAAGGCAGTGACTGCCCAGAAGCCAAAGAAGGCTGCGCAGCCGGCAAAGCAGAAGGTGCATCCTGAGCTAGCGCAGAAGAACGTCGAGGCGCAGCAGCCTTCCAAGTCCGAAAAGGAAGAGAGCAAGTGATACGATGGCAATAGAGAAGAAATTCATAGAGGATTCAATTGTGAAGTTGAACGTCTCAAGATATCTCGGCAAGGAGCTCTCCCGTGCAGGCTTCTCAAAGGTGGACATACAGAAGACGCCAGTCCTAACGAGGATAACGGTTTACGTCCTCAATCCTGGAAGAGTCATAGGGCGCGGAGGGAAGACTATAGATGCGCTGACAGATTCGATAAAGAAGAGATTCGGGATAGAAAACCCGCAGATAAGCGTCATGGAGGTGGAGAACAAGTCGCTAGAGCCGCTCCTGGTCGCGAAGGATATAACCATAAAGCTCGAGAAGGGCATAAACGCCAGGAAAGTGGTCCAGTTCACGCTGAGGAACATAATGGAGAACGGTGCGCTTGGCGCCGAAATAATAGTCAACGGAAAGCTCGCAGCGAAGGGTGCAAGGGCAAAGTCTATAAAGAAGAATGTTGGTTACATACCGAAGGCGGGAGACGTCGTCAACCTAGTAAGAGAGGCATATGCGGTAGCGTATCCGAAATACGGGGCAATAGGAGTCAAGGTTAGGATAGTACCCCCAGGCACAAAGTTCCCGGACAGAGAGGTAAAGAAGCTTGAAATACCTAGGGCCATAACCAACGGCTGATTGCAGTGTCTGCATTGTTAACAATAATTGTTGCTTTTCTCAGCATGTTTATTCCCGGCGTGCTGTTTGCCCTAGCCCTGCTTCGGAAGACAGAGCTGCACATGTTTGAAATAGTGGTCATAGGCTTTTTCTTTGGTCTGCTCGCTCCGGCGACGATGACGTGGATAGAATCGTATGCGATAAGCTATGTGCATGCGTTTACTTTCTCTCTCGGCCTTTTCGAGACCAATGTACTGGTACTGACGATAGTGGCTGCTGCGCTTGCTTACCAGCAGGGAGTATTTCAGGACCTCAAGAGGGCATATTCCAAGTCGGCAAGGAGCGGGGAAGCCAAGGAAGAGATAAATCGCATAAACGCCGATGAAGGAAACTACAGGAAAAGGCTTGCAGAAACAAGGCACAGGCTGAGGCAGTTCGAATCAGCCAAATCTATAATAGCCAAGCATATAGAGGAGGAAGAGTCGCTTGCACGAAACCACGCGAACGAGAAGCGCGTGCTCTCGAATTTCACCGAAGAGGAGAGGAAGAAGGCGATAGCCCTGCACGAGGCTGAAGAGGCAAAGCTCGCCGCGGAGCATGAGCGCGAAGAAGCAATGCTGCTGCGCAACCTTGAGAATGGCCAAGCCCAGCAGGAAAGAAAGAGGACCCCAACCACTGCCAACAAATGGGTATGGATAATCCTTCTCGCTATAATGCTGCTCACGTTCGCCACAAGGATGATGAGCTATGTCATAACGCCAAATTTCTTCGAGTTTGATCCGTATTTCGACATGCTTGACGCGAGGGCGATACTGACGTACGGCTACCAGCCGTACATAACGCATGGCGCATGGCCAATAGTCAACGGCACAGTTACAAGGGTCCAGCCGCTCGTCCCATACCTTGAAGCATACTGGTACTCGCTTGCAAATTATCTCGGGCCGCACAACGTGCATTTCAGCACATCGCTCATGAGCTACGTCGGCGGGTTCTATCCTCCTATAACCGCGGCGCTCCTCGTTTTCACGATATTCATGCTCCTGTACCACGAGTACGATTATTACACAGGGCTTGCCGGGGCAGCGCTGACTGCTACCATGCCAATAATATTCACTACATTCGTATCAGGCGAGCAGCTGCTCGAATCCTGGGGAATATTTACACTGTTTTTCTTCTTCGCTACTTACCTCCTTGCGGTAAGAAACATGAAAAGCAGCAGGCTCGCAATACTAGCGGGCATAGCATACGCGTCAACCTTCCTGGGCGCGCACTACTACACTGTGGATGCGGGCGTGCTTACGCTCTACATAATAATACAGGGAGTAATAGGCGTCCTAAGGCACGACATATCAAAGGACTTCTACAAGATGAACGTCATAGTGATAATAGTCATAGGTGTGTTCCTCGCAGTCTACTACCCATACCATGCCACCCTGTCTGGAAGAATCCCGACGGTGCTGCACATACCCATAACGATAATGGGGCCGATACTTGCCCTGCTGCTTGTAGCAATTTTCCAGTACGTGCCTGAGCTCCTGAAGGAGAGGAAGATAGTGTTCAGGAAGCTCGACATGAAGGAGCAGCTCTACTGGCTTGGCTTCCTGATAGTGGTCCTTGCACTGATGCTCATATTCACGCCGTTGGGCAAGCCCGTAAGTGCATACATAAACCTCAGCGCCAAGTTCACCACTCCGTCTACCCCTCTTTTCATGACTGTAGAGGAGTTCATACCAACAGGCCTTCTTTACAATTTCGGCGCAGGAGGATTCGGGATAATAGGCACCAATCTGTTCGGCTTTCCGATAGTAGTATGGCTGATAATGATCCTTGGCGTCGCGCTCATCCTGGTAAGCATAATATACAGGAGAAGCCAGTCAGGCATATTTTACCTTGCGATAATACTGCCTCTTGCAGTTGCAGGGTTCTCCGAGGTAAAGTACATACCACATTTCGGCACAGCCTACATACTGCTCATAGGGATAATAATTGGCGAACTCACGCTGCTGATAGGCAACAACTTCAAGCTCCACATGATAGGAAGCGGAAGCGGCGCCTACCTGAAGGAGAAGCTCACTGCATACGAGAATGCATATTCTGAGCACAGCGGCCTGATGAAGGCAATACTGAGCGTGGTGCTCTTCTTCATATCGTCCATACTCGCAATACTTTTCGTGCTGTACATGCTCCTATGGAACAAGGTGGAGCAGAGCCAGAAGAACAAGTTCTGGGGCTTACTTGGGCTTTTCGTTGTGGTGGTCCTTGCTACTGCAATATTTTCATCCCCGATGCTCGGCGAAAGCAGCACAATAACCCAGGCACTCTCCTCTGCATCGCTCTACTATTCGAATCCGGCTTCAGCATGCAGCACAATAAGCAGGACATCAAGCATAGGCGATGATCTGTACTGCAACACGGTTCCATCGTACTGGCTAGCTGCCACGTCATGGATGCGTGCAAATGTTGGGCCTACAGGACCTAGGATACTTTCATGGTGGGACTACGGCGACTGGATAAACTGGTTCGGAAACTCGCATACCGTCACAAGGGGCGACAACGCCCAGCCGCAGGAGGACCAGGCAGTGGCAGCCGGTTTTGTGCTAAGCCAAAATGACAGTTTCGGCCCATCCGCACTGTCAAACATGATGAATACCAACCAGACAAAATACGTCGTGATGGACCAGGGGCTCATACAGAAGTGGGGCGCGCTCGACTTCCTCGCATGCGTATACGTCAACGAGACCTCGAGGGCGTTCGCCATAGCTGAAGGCCATGCGCAATCGCCTCCCGTGCCATATGCGCTAGGCAACTCGCAGTGCGAAATAGCACACGACCCCGAATACGCACTCGTGCCTCTGTCAGCGATAATACCGACATCGTCGAGCACCAGCGTAAGCTCATTCTGCTCGATATCCAACAGCACCACAGAATATGCAAGCACATTCCTGGTGATAGGCAACAGCCTGGTCAACGAGACAGTGTGCGCGGACGTGTCGAGCGTCAGCAGTACTGGCGCTGTGCGCATCTACAACACCAAGGGTGTTCCAATGAACGCCTATATAGCAGGTGACAACCCATTAGGGGAGGTAACGGGCCCGAACAACCAGCCCTACCTCGAATACCTGATGATATACACGCCGAACGGCAGCAATTCCACGATAACAAATGCCCCGTCGCTGTTCTACAGCTCAAACTTCTACAGGGGCTTCATACTCGGGTCGTTGCCAGGGTTCAACCAGCCCTACCCATCCAACGCCATAGGCATCAACTACATAAACGGCACATACCCGATAAGGATATTCGCCTTGAACAACTTCACTGGCAGCCTGCCTCCAAGCATCGCAAAGCCGCCATACGTGAAGAACGACTATCAGATGCCAGATTGAACGTTACAAAACCAATAAATAGATTGAAGTGAAATATGCAAGGGTGGGCTTGTAGCTCAGCCTGGTCAGAGCGGCGGTCTTATAAGCCGTAGGTCGAGAGTTCAAATCTCTCCAGGCCCATCACTAGAATCAGTTGCCTGAAAGCTTCCTTCCTGCGAATATCAGGAGCCTTCTCCTCTTTTCGGCCCTTTCGGCCTCCGTCAGCATTCCCTCCTTCCTTATCGTAAATTTGCTTTTTCTCTGTGCTGCTCCAGCATATCTCAGCAGTGCCTCCTGCGCCGGGTTGTAGTCCTTTGCGGTCCTTATCTCTATTGCCTTGTAATCTGTTGCTGCTGCTTCGGGCTGCTTTTCCGCCTGTTCTTTCCTGAGCATTCCGCTCCTGGTTTTCTGGTCCTCCATTAGGAAGGTTGCGCCGTACCAGATATAAATACCTTTCCTGGGTCAAAATCCGTCGTTTCACAATCTTTTTATTTGTTTAGCAGTTAAATAGTATTACTAATCTTACGTGATCGCATGTTTGAAATAAAAATAGATGATGCCAAGTACTGGAGGAATTGCGTTGATGCGATAAACAGCCTAATAGATGAAGGGTCTTTCAATATCACCAAGGAAGGCATAAGCCTTAAGGCTATGGATCCATCAGGCATAAGCATGGTGTCGTTCTTCATACCAAATAAGTCGTTTTCAAAGTACAACGTTGACAAGAGCGCCACCGTCGGCCTTAACCTGGACAACCTGAGCAAGATTCTTGCAAGCTCCAGGTCCAACGAGAAGCTTACCATGAAGGAGGCTGACAACAAAATCACGCTTGAATTCGCAGGCGAAAACAGCAAGAGAAAGTACAAGCTCCCCATGATAGAGGTGAGGCACGACTCGAACAAGGAGCCAAACATAGAGTTCGACTCGTTCGTGGAGGTCCAGGGCGACTCGTTCAAAGAGATACTCAAGGACGCAACCCTCCTGTCATCATACATAGGCCTGAAGGCTGACAAGGGCACGTTCATGATAATAGCGAAGGGCGAGCTCGGCGAACTGGAGGAGGAGCACCTTGACAAGGCGGAGTTCATAAAGAAGCTTGAGGTCTCAAAAGGTGCAGCTGCCACATTCAACCTCGAATATCTCAGCAAGATGGTCGCGCCCTGCCCATCCAATTCAGCGATAACCATATCTATGAAGACAGAGGAGCCGGTAAAGGTGGACTATAGCATAGGCGACGCGACAGTGTCCTACTACCTTGCCCCGTACATGGAGAACTGAGAATGCAAATGGCGTGTTGGAATGAAGTTCCTAATCTTTGTGCCTCCCAAGGATTTCAGGGACGAGAGCCTAAAGGCGGTAAGGCTTTTCCTTGAGAGATGGGGAGTGAAGTACGCCACGAGCAGCTACACCAAGTCCGATTCGTCGATCGGAGCGCACGGAGCCATAGCAAGGATAGATCTCAACACCAACAAGGCCAATCCGGACGACTACGACGGTATAATCCTTGTCGACGGACAGGGCATAGAGGATTACAAGATTTACGATTTCAGGCCGCTGCTTGACCTGATAAACCTGTTTCTGCACATGAGGAAAAGGGTAGTTTCGATAGGCAACGCCTCGAAGGTGCTGGCTAAGGCAAACATCATAAAAGGAAAGCAGATATCGGTACCTAAAGATGCCGAAACGAGGAAAATGGTTGCAATGTTTCACGGCATACCTTCGGAGAAGCCGATAGAGATATCGGAGAATGTCATAACGATGAGCGGCTCCGAGCTGGAGGAGTCCATGCATGCGCTCCTAGAGCACATAGGAATCAAGTGATTCGCTGAAGGGCAAACCAGTAGTGAAGAAAATTGCATCGGAACGCATAGAAAAGCTTTTCCTTCTCGCGTCCGAGGCGCTAAAGAGCGGCGACGCTGGCGCTGCGAAGCGCTATGCAAGCAGCATGAAGCGCATATCGGAACACTACAAGATAAGGTTGCCCAGAAGGATAAAGGTGTCGGTATGCTCCGGCTGCGGCGTACCTCTCATACCGGGAATCAATTGCACTGTGCGCGCAGTCCAGAGCAAAAGCTACATTTCATACAAGTGTTTGGCGTGCGGCTCCGAGAACCACATAAGGTACAAGCCTTTGCCAGCAAGGAAAACGACGAAAACTAGGCGATCTTAGAGAAGTCTATTATCCTGTTCCTTTTTGAGTCCTCGTCGCGCGACAGGAGCACTATCCTGCTCGGCATGTGCTCCGCAGTCACGATGTAACCGGTCTTTGCGGCAAGTTCTGCGGCAAATTCCTTTATCTCTGCATGGTTCGGCATGCTTTGCAGCGAAAGCCCCCTGCTCTCTCCTCTTGCTCCACCTACAAAGGAGAAGCCCTTTACCTCGACGTAATTGGCGCCTGCCAGCTTTATCAGCTTTGCATAACCGTCGGGATTCTTCATATTGAGCTCCTTTATCAGCGTCATGCGCAGGACTGTCCTGGTATTGAGCGTTTTCAGCATTGAAAGCGATTCCAGGAACCTTTTCCAGGTGTCCTTTATCTTGGGCCTTGTGACCTCTATGTAGGATTCCTCGTCAGGCGCCTGGAGCGATATGTAGAGCTGCGTAGGGAGAGGGTCTAGCTTCCTTATCGCATCTGGAAGCGTGCCGTTGCTGACCAGGAATGTGCTTATTCCCCTGCTGTGGAAGCTGCGTATCAGCGCGCTGAGCTTTGGGTAGAAAGTCGGCTCTCCTGTAAGGCTTATTGCTACGTGCCTTGGAGAGTTGGCCTCTTCCCACCTTTTCATCTTCAGGTCAGTATCAGCAACTGCTTTGTATCCGCTCACTATGCGCCGCTGCTCCTTTACCATGCCCTCCACTATGGCATCGGGGTCATCCCACTCGCCAACTGCATTGAGCTCGTTCCAGTTTATCCCTATTTCTTCAGGTATTAGCCTCCAGCAGAATTTGCAGCCTATATCGCATCCTATCGCCGGGGTTGACTGTATGCACTGCCAGCTTCTTATCCCATAAAACGAGTATTTGTAGCACAAGGTGCCGCCGCGGAGCCCGTTTGCAGTGTATTCGCATATCTTTACAGCGGAATGTTTGCCAACAAAGTGGTAGCCCTGCTTCTCCATCCTCTGCTTCAGCACAGCAGGCATTCCGCCCATAAAATCACTATCTTGGTTTGCTGCTGTTAAAACTAAAAAGATTTGCAAAAAGAGTAAAAAAAGGAAATAACCGTTACTTCTGCTTTATCGCCTTTTCGACCTTCTTCTGGAGCTCCGAATCTATCTTGTTTATGTTGTGGGCGGACTTGGCGTGCTCAGCTATTTTTCCCATCAGCTCCTCCTTCTTTTCTGCGTTTGTTTCAAACCCGCAGCTCATCCCGATATCCTTGCATGCAAAGGAAAATTTCTTTGGCATTGGCATTCTATCACGCTTTAGAATACGCATAAAGGATATAAACAGCTTCCACGGCCTGAAAAGGTTTTTAAGCCCTTACAAAATAGTAAAGGTATAAAAACAGGCTAAGCCTTTTCGCATAGCAACATAACTTCTGACTTGTTTGATTCCAAGTGCTTGAACCTGAAGTTCCTGAAAATTCCATTAAGTTCACCCATGGCAACCTCCATATACCTGATCGGGTTTCTTGTCGGGCACTTAACTGTCATGAGGAGCAAGCCTCCCTCTTCTAGATTTTTCGAAAAAGAAGCCGCTATTCTGGCAGACTGCTCTGGATGCATGTTCATGTCGTCTGTTATCAGGTCGAAAGTTCTGTCTGTCCTGAAATCTTCCGCCCTGATCCTCTCGTGCCTTATCTTCGCTATCCTGGCCAATGCAGGATCCAGCATGCCCGGATCTACAGAAACGACCGATATCCCAAGCTCTGCCATTGCTTTGCTGAAGCCCCCTGGGGCAGCTCCTATGTCAAGCGTATTCCTTATCCTAAAGCTATGCAGCCCGAACACCCTATACGCCTCTATGAACTTCTTTTCGGCCCTGTTCAGGTATTCCCTCACGTCACGTCCCTTTCTTATTGCCCCCCCTAAAATGCTGATATAAGCAGTATTACCTACTGCAACGATTACTGCAACTAAATCGGGATTGTGCAGATTTGCTATAAAGCCCGATTCCTCGAGCAGCTTGCCTGCACGCACCTCTATCTCCCTGCTGCCGAAGCCGAGAGATGCACGCCCCGCACCCCTCTTCCCAACAAGCTGGCATTCTATCGCGAAGCTTTTGCTCTTTGGAATCAATTCTGCAAGCGCTTTCCTGATGGCATCAAAATCCAAACTGCATTTTGCGTCTATCCTGTACGCGCTGTGCACGAATATGGGGTCTTCAGGCATATTTCCCTCATAAATATAGGTGTCAGTGCCAAGCCTTCTGCATCCGCCCAGCTCGGACCTCAATGCACCCGCAAATCTATCGGAAGCCTTTACTATGTATTGCGCCACTAAGACACCAGCTTTATTAATTTCGCCAGCATAATAAAAATAGGTGTGGCTTTGAAGTTAAAGGAGCTTGGCAGGACTGGCGAGAAGCTTCCTGCAATAGGCATAGGCACATGGAAGCTCGGCGCAGAGCGCCAGAAGGAGATAGATGGGATAAGGTACTCAATTTCAAACGATGCGGCATTCGTCGACACAGCAGAGATGTACGGTACAGAGGAGCTTGTAGGCGAGGCAATAAAAGGCTCAAAGGCGTTCGTAGCCACAAAGGTTTCCCCGCACAATTTTCATAAAGAGGACGTGATAAAAGCGTGCAATGCGAGCCTGATGCGCCTTGGAGTCAAACAGATAGACCTTTACCAGCTGCACTGGCCGAATAAGTCCATACCAATAGCTGAAACAATGGCTGCGATGAAGCAGCTTGTCGATGAGGGCAAGATAAGATATATTGGGGTAAGCAATTTTAGCGTGAAGGAGCTTGAAGAAGCCCAGGAAGCGCTTAAATCAAACGACATAGTTTCAAACCAGATAGAATACAGCATACTGGTCCGCAATCCGGAGAAGGGCCTGTCTAGGTATATGGCTGA
>JAJZYW010000025.1 GCA_021797895.1 Microcaldota archaeon
CAGCACCTCCCTCTGTGCATATGTCGAAGCGCCCTGCTGGCGTTTGCCTTCCGCCGGCTTAGCATGCCCGCCTTCTACTGTCACCCAGCCGTTCCTCTTAGCCCATATGAGCCCTATTTTGTTATTTATTTTGGAAAGCTCCACAGATCCGTCCTTTTCAACATCCCTGCGCAGCCTCTCCTCGGGAAACTCATCCAGGTAACTCATTCCTTCCTCGGTAAGGCGAGCCACTGCCTTCTCCTCCCTTGTAATGTCGACGAGTCCAGCGCCGGAAAGCGATTCTACCAGCCCAAGAAGCCTTTTGGCCGGAATTCCTGTTTTGGAAGATATCGAGGCCAGGCTCTCGCCCTTCGCTACGAGTTCAAGAACCTCCCTCCTTTCATCCGCCATCAGACTACCTTACTTTGTAATAAGTATAAACTATGAAGGCTACTATAAGCCCCCCTACTATGACGTACGTGAGCAGCCCGAGCTCAGCATACACTTTCCCGAAGAAGTTTATGACCTCGGCGGAAAGGCTTTCCTTGACCTCAAAGTCGAGCTGGAACTTTGAGAGCGGCTCCCCTGCATCCCACGATATTATGCTTGTGTTGTGCGCGGTATAGTTTATCACAGAGGGGTAGTCCGGCACTGGGTATACGGATATTATTTTCGAGCCTCCGGGCAGGACGATGTTGAACCTTGCATCGCTCGGAAGGTTCACCCCGCTCTGGCTGCTCTGGAAGTTGAGAACGCTAGGGTTGAACGAGTAGTAGAAAGTCCTCGGAGCTATCTCCCTGTGCGAGGTGACGTTGTTGACGTAGTAGTTCAGTATTATGTCAGCTACATAATGGTTGCCGCTCACAGTAAGCGGTCCGGGAAGGAGCTTTAGGTTGTTCACTCCCGAATGCGGATTTATCAGGTCGTAGTTCACCTGCTGGCTGCCTATGAGGCTCTCCCATGCGCTCACAGTGAGGTTGAGCGCCACCCTTGAAGTTGAGTACTGGCTTGCTGACTGGTTGCTCACTATGAACTCCACGATCTGTATCACGTGCCCTGTGTCGTTTGCGCCTATTGTCACCGTTGTGTTGACGCTCTGCACAGTGTACGACGCGTGCGCTGTCCCAGTCGCCAGCACCATGGCCAACGCCGCTATGACAAGCATTCCGGTTTTTTGCACGATATCAACGCTGCTTATAACAATTACCAGCAACTTAATAAAAGCTTTTCACAGCCTCTGCATATCCGCTGCGGCGCCTGTTTCTCACCTACGGGTGAAAGCTTAAAAGCTTTTTTGTTACAATATACGAATGCGTCGCATGCGCGCCAACGATTCGTTTTGTAACGCTGGCGTCCGTAGCGCAAATGAGTGATCAAATGATAACAGGATTGACAATAGCGAAGGTGGAGGGCAGCATAGACTCCATAGAGGCTGTCTCGAAGCAGAGATTTCCAAAGCTCAACATAAACCTTGAAGGCATAGAGTCGAAAGGCGAGCACATTTCCATAGCGTACACTTTTTCTGCAGACTACTTCGATTCGGACGCTACATCCGCGAAGAGCATAGGCAACATAAAGATACGCGGCACAGTTGACGTGAAGGATTCAAAGGACGTTCTCAATGCGGTCGTGAAGAAGTGGAACGATGAGAAGAGGCTGCCCACAGTGCTTGCGGAAGAGGTGATAAACGCCCTCAACTTCAGGTGCAGCGCCACTGGCACGCTAGTAGCATCTTCACTCGGCCTGATACCTCCGCTTGTCATAAGCACGACGAAGATACAGGAAGAGGAGAAGAAGTAAAGCAGCGAGCCTGGCGGGATTTTCATGGTCATGCCGGAGGCATGCCCAATTTGAACCCGCAACCGCGTGGTCCGAAGCCACGTGCGCTGTCCAAGTTGCGCCACAGGCCCACCCAAGCGTAAACCAGCAGTTTAGAAATACGAGAGCTTGGTCTGCTTTATCCTGCCTATAGTCTTCCAATACCTCCTTATATTCTTTTCCACGTACGCGTTGCCGATGTTCTTCCTCACAGCGTCTATCGTCTTGAAATCTGAGGGGTATCCGGATCCGAAGTCTATGCCTGATGCCTTGCAAAGCTTCCGTATTTCCAGGTCCCTTGTAACCTTTGATATTATGCTCGAGGCTGATACCACGGGGTATCTCACATCTGCCTTGTGCTCTGATACAACCTTAGTGTATTTTACGCCGCTCTTCCGGCTTCCCCGTATGCCAACGACCCTGGTGGGCTTCTTGGAATACATGTTAACGCGCATGCCGAACCTCTCCTCTATGACGTCGGGCGAGTCCAAGTAAAGCTCACCTACGTCATGCTTTACCCTATCAAACAGCTGTGCAAAATGGGACGCTTCCAGTTCGTTCAGCGAGATCCCCTTCGCCATCGCTTCGTTTATCTCCCCTGCGCTTATGACTCCTACCTCTATCGCCGAGGCTACCTCCCTTATCTGGTCATACAGCTCCTCCCTCCTTTTTGGGGTGAGGAGCTTAGAGTCGCGTACACCTATTTCGGCGAACTTCTTCACCGAACCCTTTCCAATCCCCACTATGGATACAACAAGCGGGCCCAGCACTGCGCCCCTTCCTGCCTCGTCACCGCCGCATATTATGATACAACCACCCCTGCGACGAAGAGAAGGTCACAGCTGCTTCCTGTCCGTCACTATGTAAGTGTTGACAGCGAGTATGGCGTTGTACGGGACCTTTATGTATTTGTCGTCGCCAACCATCTTCTCTGCTATCGCGCTGTCCATGTCAGGCTCTACGACTATGGTCTTTATCTTCCCAGTGACCTCGCTCACTTCCATGTCAACGAAGACTCCCAGGTCAAATCCGTCGTTCGTCACAACCTTCTTCCCTACCAGCTGTTTAGCTATTATAAACTTTACCATAATCTACACCATTGGGTTCTCTAAGGATATTTTTGTAGAAACTAATTAATACCTTTAGTTTGCTGGCGTATTGTCGTCTACCTCTCAATAAAAACGCGCCGAATACACATTTAAGCTTTTTCTGGCATAATAGAACGATGCACAGGGAGAGCATACTGCTGAGGGAAAAACAGGCGGGGATAATACTGCTCCTCAAAAACGGCCAGGACACCAGCATAAGCGGGATTGCCAAAGCGACCGGTACTACTTACGTGCACGTCAGCAATTTCCTGTCGGAATGCGAGAAGCTCGGGATAACGTCCTCAGAGCGCCACGGCAGGTCGAAAAGCATAAGGCTCAGCGAAAAGGGAATGAAGCTCGCCGAGCTCATCTCAGCCGTAAGCGCCTACACTGAAAGTCCGAAAGATGCGAAGGCGCAATCCTAGACGACGTTTATAGACGTCCTCTTCCTGACCGCGTTTATAACTTTGTCGTAATCCTGGTAGTGCGCGGTCGAAATCATTGTCACAGTGTATTCGCCAGGATCCGTATCTATGCCGCTGAATACGTTGAGCTTCAGCTCCTTTTCCCCTGAAGGGCTTATCTCCCCTATCTTCAACTCTTTGGCCTTGGAGAGCCCTATCTCATCGAAGCTGAGTTTTCCTGGCAGCTCAACCGCGAAAGAGGTCAGCAGCGGCTCATTGGTCAGGTTCTTCACTTTTATGAATAGTATGGATGAACCTTTTTTCCCGGAATACAGCCTGTATGGGAACCATTCCGTCGAAATCATGTAAGGCGAGAACTTCTCCGCCTGCTGTGCATCCTTCTTCCCGAACATACCTAGGAACGCCATAAACTATCGCCTTACATATATACCACGAATCAAATAAAAATCTTCTCAAGCCAAGGCACCGTTGCCGAACACGCGTGCCGCTGATATAAGCTTATATAGTTTGCTTTGCAATATGTTATCGTTGCGGGTTTTTCGCCGCGGCGTGTAGTTGGTTGTACAGAATGGTGCGATGGGATTGGATGCCGATAAAACACAACCTTACAAAATATGACCTGATAAAGGACCGTATACACAAAGTCGCGCTCAAGCCCGATGCGGAAATGTCCGCAGAGGACATAGAGACCAGGAACATTGCGATAATAATAGCTTCTTTTGCGTCCAACCATGCATGGAGGACCTACAAGTTCCTCTCAGATGGGTCGTTCAACCTGAACCAGCAGGAGGTGCACGAGGAATACAGGGACGCCAGGAGCGGCAGGTGGAAATCGATAACCACCTCTGACATAAGCGAGGTTGCGCAGAACACCAAGATAAATTCGGCGTTCTCCAATTGGCTGTTTTTCAATGTGGAACCGCAGTTTCACGACGCATACAAGAAAGCGTGGATGCAGCTGCAGAAGGACTTTGAATACGACTGCGACACCCTCGACAACCGCTAATCTAAAGCTTTTTAAACCAATCGCTAAAACACAGTCCATCTTTGTGCATATTAGCGGAACTGTGAGTATTTAAAACTTGCCAGAAAAATAGCTACTGCGCACTTTGCGGGGGATACATATGGTGGCCAAAATTGTCTTGAAAAGGAATGGTGAGAAAGTTGCCTTCGATGAGGGCAAGATAACTTCTGCTATACAGAAAGCGTTTTCCAGCACGTATTCTAACAGGACGGACGCGGAGAATCTTTCGGATGCAAAGCATGCAGCCGATGATGTGGTGGCGAAGATAAACTCCATCGCCAAGGACGAGGTGAGCGTGGAGGAGATACAGGACATAGTTGAGAAATCCCTTATGGGAATAGACCCGAACGTGTCAAAAGCCTACATTCTGTACAGGCACAAGCATGCTGAGACCAGGATATTCAAGGCATCTCTCGGGATAGGCGACGACGACCTTAAGATGCCGCTCAATTCCCTCATAGTGCTATCTGCAAGGTACCTGCTGAAGAACGAGCAGGGCAAGGTTGTGGAGACGCCGCAGCAGCTATTCTGGAGGGTTTCGCGCTCGGTAGCCAAGGCGGAAGCAGCATACAACAAGGACGACGCGCAAATCGACGAGATAGCCAAGGAGTTCTACAGCGTGATGACATCAATGCTTTTCATGCCTAATTCCCCAACTCTTATGAATGCGGGGACGAACCTAGGCCAGCTAAGCGCATGCTTCGTGCTTCCTGTGGGCGACTCGATAGATGAAATCTTCGACTCAGTCAAGTACGCAGCCATGATACACAAGAGCGGCGGAGGGACCGGTTTCGCCTTCTCCAGGCTCAGGCCTGCAAACGACATAGTGCGCGGCACGAGCGGAGTTTCAAGCGGCCCGATATCGTTCATGAAAATATTCGATGCTGCAACTGAGCAGATAAAGCAGGGCGGCAAGCGCCGCGGCGCCAACATGGGCATACTGCGCGTAGACCACCCTGACATACTGAGCTTCATAGTTTCCAAGGAGAACGAGGGCGTTCTCCGCAATTTCAACATATCCGTAGGGGTTACTGACGATTTCATGAGGGCGCTCAAGAACGGCGACGAATACAGCCTCATAAATCCGCACACGGGCAAGGCAGTTGGAAAGCTAAGCGCCAAGGTTGTATGGAATCTGATAGTGACAATGGCTTGGAAGACCGGCGATCCGGGCCTGGTATTCCTAGACAGGATGAATTCGAGCTTCTCAAATCCTGTTCCGTCTTACGGTCCGATAGAGTCTACCAATCCTTGCGGAGAGCAGCCGCTCTACCCGTTCGACTCGTGCAATCTCGGCTCGATAAACCTGGCAAACATGGTGAAGCTGGTCGACCACAAGTACGAGATAGACTGGGAGCTTCTCGAGAAGACAGTCGCTACAGGGACGAGGTTCCTTGATGACGTGATAGACGCAAACAAATATCCGCTTAAGCAGATAGACGACATGTCAAAATCAATAAGGAGGATTGGGCTTGGTGTCATGGGCTGGGCTGACATGCTGATAAAGCTCAGGATAAGGTACGACAGCAATGAGGCGCTCGCGCTCGCCGAGAAGGTCATGTCATTCATAACCGAAAATGCGAGGAAGACGAGCGAGAAGCTTGCCGAGGAGCGCGGGCCTTTCCCTGCGTTTAAGGACAGCATATGGTACAGGCTGGGCTACAAGCCGCTGAGGAACTCGACAGTCACTACGATAGCTCCTACTGGCACGATAAGCATAATAACTGGCGGCGCGTCGCAGGGCATAGAGCCCATATTCTCAGTTGTGTACATGAGGAACGTCCACGACAGCCTCGGCTCCAACCTGATAGAGGTTGACAACGAGTTCGAGAAGTTCGCGCTGCAGTACAACTTCTACTCAGAGGCGCTTATGAAGGAGCTGGCAGGCAGGACGTCGATACAGGACGTGGAGGAGATACCCGAGGAGGTGAGGCGCCTCTTCGTGACCGCCCACGACATAGCTCCGGAGTGGCACGTCAAGATGCAAGCAGCGTTCCAGAAATACACCGACAACGCAGTATCAAAGACGATAAACTTCCCGAGCTACGCCACGCCGCAGGACATAGAAGGGGCATACTTTATGTCATACGAGCTTGGGTGCAAGGGCATAACTGTCTACAGGGACAGCAGCAAGAGCGTTCAGGTGCTCCAGGCTGTTGACCAGAAGGAGCACATCAGGAACAGCTCGCTCGCTGAATCAAGGAAGAACCATGAGCATCAGAACGCAACCACGACCATATCAGAGATAAGGGACGGCGCCAGCACTTACGTGCTATCCGCCACCAAGCAGTTCCCCTGCCCAGATTGCGCTACAAACATGATAGCTGCGGAAGGCTGCTACACATGCCCCAAGTGCGGGCACAGCGAGTGCAGCTGATATCAACGCTCTGCATCGGCTTCACAACAGTGCCGCTGCACAGCGGGTCTGATGCGAATCTCTATACAGGCACGTAGAACAGCCCGGAAAGCAGTATCGCGACCAAAGCAAGCCCCATCGCACCAAGGCTGACGTTTCTCGCAATCCCGTACTTCTTCTTCGTCCCAGTGCCAAGGTATGCGATACCTACGTAGACAAGCATAGCGTCAGTCGCGAGTATCGGCGCCAGGTACACAACATTGCCCAGGAATGGCCTGAACTGCGCATAGAGCTCCACGCTAAGCGCTATTGCCGCCAAGTAGAGTGCGAATGCTACTGCTGCTGACGATCTTTTTCCTATATAGTATGGAAGGCTTCTCGAGCGCCTTGCCTTTCTGTCCCCAGCGTAGTCGCGTATTATTCCGTGTATCTCCCTGGCAAGGCCGCTCAGGAATATGAGCGCGAAGACCACGAGGAGAGAGGGCAGCATCGATCCCGATACCACGTAGCTCCCGTAAACGAAGGGTATCGCCATCGAAAAGGCTATGTAGGCATTTCCCAGAAGCAGCGTATTCTTCAGCCTGTAGCTGTAGGCGTATGCGAGCGCAGCGAACACTAACGCTATTACGAACGCAGCCGCATTTATGAATGCGCTTGCTGCCACCCCTACAGCAAAGCACGCAATTGCTGTCCAGAATGCCTCCCGTGGCTTTATCACTCCTGACACGATTGGCCTGTCAACCCGCTTGTTGGCCCTGTCTGTCTCTATGTCGTAGTAATCGTTTATCGCGAATGATCCCATGCTGACAAGCGCAGGCGTGACAAGGCTCATAAGGAGTATGAACGCCGCAGGCAGCCTTCCGCTCCCGGCTATCAGCTCCGCCGCAAGCACAGCAATAATAAGCATGGCACTGTGCTCTATTCTTGTAAGTTTCAGGAAGGCTGCGACCCTGCTCATACGCACCACACCGGGATGTATTGATGGAATAATGAATCTATAAATATATAGCACTTGAAACAATTTCATATGAAACAGCGCGCTTCCCGCCAGCAGGCAGCAATAGACATGCTCGTAT
>JAJZYW010000002.1 GCA_021797895.1 Microcaldota archaeon
AAATATCCCTCCCTGCGTTGGAGCAGCGGGAAGCAGAGCCGTTGACGTTTCCGTGATGTTTATCGCCCCTGGAGTGAGGAAGCTGAGGTCGCGTGTGCCGCTCTCGGCCTGCCCGTCGAATACATAACTTATTTGCGCCGACAGCGTTGCTACGGTGCTTGATGAGGAGGTAACGTAGAGATTTACAGGCATGCTGACGTTGCTGTGCGCCGCTATGTATGGGAAGGAGAAGTAGCCGTCGCTTCCTATTATGGTCATGGGCGATTCGGGCGTCAGCTGGACCGTGACGTTTGTTATGGGCGTGCCACCGCTGTTTGACACGATTATGCTGGTGTTCTGCGGCGCTCCCTCTTCGACATCTTCGTACTGGGATGTCAGCGACACCTGGCTGGCAGGAGCTACCCCATACAGGTCAAGCGTAGTCTGGAGCGATTCGTTGTTGCCGTAAGCATCAGAGTACGCCAGGCTGAGCTGTGCGGATACGGACTGTCCGGCAGCTCCTGGAGAAACGTATACTGGAATAGTCAGGTACGCAGTTGCGTTCGGGGCTAGCGAGGCAGCTTCACCGGGCTCGCCGACTGGATTCAGCGAGGAGCTCGCCGCTATCGACGGTTTTATGTCATATGCGTAGCCGCTGCCGGTGTTGCGGAGCTTTATTGTGAGGTTGTTTACCGATCCGGCAAGCAGCCCGTGGCTGGTTGCATTGATTGAAAAGCCTGTAGAGCCTCTCACTGGCGCATAGAATGTGGTGCTATAGTAGAAGCTGTTGCTGTCGTTCGTATAGTTCCAGTAGAGGTCGAGAGGCTCGTAGTAGCCTTCCGTAGGGCTCACCTGCGTGGTGTTAGGTATATCCAGGTAGAATATTGCGCTGAAGAACGAATAAGGCTGCACGTTGCCTATGTAGTCGTATGCAGTTGATGAACCGTTTATCGTAGTAAACTGACTGGTCAGCGGCACCTTTGCCAGCACGCCCACAAGTTCGCAGTCGTTGGGATTGTAGAGCTTAACCTGTATCGGAACGTCGTTTGATCCCGGCCCTACTGCAATCGGCTGTGAAGTGAAGTTCCTGCTCGAATTGCCTGCCCAGGCAACCCCTGTAACGTAGAAGTCAGTCAACGCGGTGTGCTGGCATGAGGCTATTACCTGCGACGCTCCTGCTACGCCAGCCAGCGATACAAGCACCATTGCGGATATCGTGAATGCCGCAAATTCGAAAGTCCTATCCATTTTTACCCCTCTTTTTAACATTATTGCCACTGCCCCTTGCCTCGTGGAGCGAGATGTCTTTTATTGCAAGCGAGCCTTCGTGCTCTATAAGCCCGTCGCGTATGTGTATGCGCCTGTCTGCGAAGGCGCCCACTTCCGGATCGTGCGTGCTGAGAACCACGGTAGTTCCGTTCTCCCTGCACATCCTCGAAAGTATGTCAAGCACGTTCTTTGCCGACTTCGTATCCAAGTTTCCCGTAGGCTCGTCGGACAACAGTATCTTGGGGCTGTTTATGAAAGCGCGCACTATTGCGACGCGCTGCTGCTCACCCCCGCTGAGCTCGTTTGGTCTCTTTTCAGCCTTGTCGCCAAGCCCCACCTGCGCAAGCATGTCCCTCGCCAGCTGTAGCTTCTCCTTCCCTCCGCGTCCGCTCACAAGCGACGGCAGCATCACGTTGTCGAGCGCGCTCAAGTACGGTACGAGGTTGTAGGACTGGAACACAAATCCTATCACAGAATTGCGCAGCTCAGCAAGCTCGTTGCCATTCATGCTTGAGGTATCCTTGCCGTTTATTATTATCCTGCCTGAAGTCGGCGTATCCAGCGTGCCCATAAGATCGAGCATTGTCGTCTTGCCTGAGCCGGACGGGCCCATTATGGCGACGAATTCGCCCTCCTTTATATCCACGCTGACTCCGTTGAGCGCAACGTACGTTAGGCCTTCCTTGTTGGAGTATATCTTTCTCACATCGATCATTCGCACGGCATAGCGAGGTTCCGATTGGCTGTTCCTCTTGGGCGAATTGATCGAAACACCTTTTGAATATTAATGCGCATCAGGAGTCCATTCGAGAAGCAGGAGAGCGCATAGGTTTATGCCTCTCAAAACATATATATGCTTTGTAAAATTTCGCTTTTTGGGCGCTGCGCTGTGCCAAGTGCGTCATTTCCGCATGATGCGCGACGCTTCCGACCTGAAGGATTTTATCTTCCTTGCCCTCGCGGCGAGCTCATACATGTAGGCTACATCGCGATCCGCGGAGTGCGCTACCGCTTCTTCGTACAGGTCGCGCAGTATGTGCTTCGACCAGTAGTTGTATATGCGCAGCAGCCTTTTCCTGTCGTGCAATTGCTTCTCTGCGCCTGCCATGACGCCAGACACGTCATCAGGAGATTTTATTCCCATGTTGTACTCGATCAGGTAATAGGCGTAGCGCGCGGTGCTTTGCCTTCCTATATCTGAATCGTCATACTTCCCCTCGCCAGAACCTTCAGGATCAGCAGCCCAGCGTATAATGGAGCAATCGCGCTTCATTTTATCCAGCGTCCGGATAACCGAGGCTTCGTGGTCGTCGGGCATCAATATTCCCGCTTCGTCAAACCCATTTAAATCGGCAATGAAAGCATCAGAAGCATAGAACTGCGCAAGCATCTTTGATACAGCGCGGCGTATGCGCTCCTCCTTCTTGAACATTGAATCGCCGGATTTTGTACTTAAGGGAGGCGCGTGATATTTATGGATTTCTATTGCGAAGTCAGATATCCTCCGCTTCCGCCTCTGACTTTATGAACGAGCCATTGTTAAGCTCCTCATAAGCCCTGATTATCTCTTCCCTCGTGTTCATCACTATCGGGCCATACCATGCCACCGGTTCGTTAAGCGGCTGCCCTGTAAGAAGCAGGACTTCAGTGCCGTGCTCCGCCGAAGCGAATGAGAGCGAATCCCCCTTCCTGTCGTAGACCGCAGCCTCGCCAGCCTTGAGCCGCGAATTCTCCCCAGAGAGCACTGAACCCTTGAGGACGTATACTATGGCTGTCCTGCCGGGTCCGGCATTGTGCTCAAACAGGCTGCCGTCATGCATCTTTACGTGGTAGTACTCTACAGGATTCGATAGGTCGGCAACTGGCCCTTCCACGCTTCCGAGCTTGCCGGCAATCAGCCTCACTTTAGAGCCGCCATGCAGCTCTATCTCAGGGGCGTTATTCTTGCCTATGGCCCTGTACTTCGGCTTCTGCATTTTCGATGCCATCGGCAGGTTTACCCAAAGCTGCAGGCCGCTGTTGCCCTCGGGCTCAACCTGCGGCATCTCCTCGTGGAATATGCCGCTCCCAGCAGTCATCCACTGGAGCTCGCCGCTCCCTATCGTGCCCGAGACGCCAGTGCTGTCCCTGTGCTTAACTTTCCCGTCGAGCACGTAAGTTACAGTCTCTATGCCCCTGTGCGGGTGCCAGGGAAAACCCTTCTCGTAATCCTCCTTGAGCTTCGAGCCGAAGTTGTCAAGCAGAAGGAACGGGTCTGTCACATGCGCCGAGCCCTGCCCTCCGAAAACCCTGTGCAGCTTCACTCCTGCGCCGTCATACGATTCCGAACCGCGAAAAACCGTTGTTATCTGCCTCTTTATGATTACACCGTTATTATTATGCAGCCAGGAATATTTAGGCGTTGTGCATCACTTTCCCTTGAGAAGCAGCTTGTAGAGCGCTCCGCTTGTTAGCTGGAAAATGCCGCCGATGGCGAGAGGCAGTGGAAGCGCGTAGTCCATCAGATACCCACTTGCGCCAGAGCTCAGCTGCGATGCCCTTGTTGCAATGCCCTGGAAGCTCGTCGCGGTGCCGTAGTCCTCGCCATTTATGCCCTTTACTGTCATCGTTGACCTCGTCGGGCTGCCGGACCCGGCTATGAAAGCCCTTAGTATGTATATCGCGCCAGCAATCGGCAGGATGGGAGAGAACGCCATCGCGATCAGGAGCGCGCCGTTGAGCGATCTGGTCGATGCCGCAGTGTTGAGCACGCCGATGCGCTTTGCAACTCTGGATGATGCCTGTGCGCCGAACGCAGTTGTTATGTATGATATCCCGAATATAAGGCCTATCTCGAGCGGCGTGGCGTTGTACAGCAGCTTGAACCAAAGAGGCAGCAATGGTATCGCCAGTCCGACTCCTACTCCTCCAATGGAATTGCCCGCTATTACGCGGAGTATGTATTTTGCACTCTCCTTCTTCATGACGCGCGTGGTCTTTTTCGGCCTGCGCGCCTCTTCCAGCAGCGCAAGCGACAGCACCGATACCACTAGAAACGCAGCGGCAAGCATGAAGAAATACCTGTATGCCAGGAGAGGCCCTACATACTTCGAGATAAGGCTTACACCTGCAAACATGAGGCTGCCGATTATGGAGAATACCGCAGCTGTCCTGGTCAGCACCGAGAACTTCTTCACCCTTTCCGATTCTTCAGGATAGAGGCTCGCGATAAAGGCGCTCGATCCAGGGGAGAAGGCGCCGCGCATCCCTCCGGCACCGCTGCTTATCCCTGCTATTACCATTCCTGTCACTATCACTGGGAGATTTGGCGATAGGGCTATCATGAAAGCTCCAGCAGTTGTAAACAGCTCTGATATTATGAGTTCGTACTTGTAGCCTCGGCGGTCGCCTATGGCTCCAAGCGCAAGAGTGAGGAACAGCGCGAACACCATTGTACCTCCAGCGACGAAGCCAATGTCCAGCAAGCTCACCTTTAATGCATTGAGGTAGAGCGAGAACGAGAGAGTCATGAATATTATGGCTGTGCTGCGCAGGGCCCTTGAGTACACCAGAAACCTGAAGTTGTCCTTTATCTTGTGCATAAAAACCGGTCTTGCCGTTTATCGCAGCGCAACGGCACTATAAATCAGCAGCAAATGGCTTAAACCTTTTCCATACATTAATTATGTAATGGCAAGAGACGACTGCAGGGCATAGTAATGACCGTAAAGAGCGTTTTAGTTGAACAGCGTAGGGCCGAGGCTGAAATGCTCGCCGAAGCTCCAGCCTCGCTCAGCGCGTACAAAATAAACCGCAATTTAGCGATTCTGCGTTCGGACAAGGAAACCGCTGACAGAGATACCGCATCTGCCGCGGTCGCAGGTACATCCATAGCTGGCGGAGTTTCGGCTCTGGCGATCGGAGCGCTTATAGGCGGCACTGGCGGTCTTGTAGGAATCGTTTTTGGCGGCACGCTGATGCTTTTTGGTCTTGTGGCTGCAATCATGCCGCACAAAAACTGACATTGATTTTGAGGGCAAAACTTCTTTGTTGCAGCTTGTTAAAGCGGAAAAATCTAGAAAAGTCGCTTTGTGAGGATTCCTGCTGCTGGATACAGGCAAAGCATACCTCTATAAATTATAATGTTCACATATATAGCAGATATAGAGTGATCGAATGAAAGGAAAAGTGAAGATGTTCAATTCCGCAAGAGGATTTGGATTCATTACTGGAGAAGACGGAAAGGACGTGTATGTACACGCGACTGCGATAGCGAACGGAGCCGAACTGGCAGTAGGTGACTCCGTAGAATACGAAGTTGAAGCTGGAGAGCGCGGGCCTAAGGCCAAGAACGTCAGGAAGATATAATCCTGAAAATTCTTTTTCTTATTTTTTTATGTTTTTAATGCTTCCAGCGCGAGCCTTGCTGCACTGGCTCAAAGTTCCCTCCGTATTATCTCGCTCTTCTCCTGATTCTCCTTCCACCTGCCCAGCTTGAAGAATGCAGTTGCAGCGCCGACGATCAGGCCGATTGCCATAGCTCCGCAAATCAGGTATTCAAGCAACGGCTCGCCGCGAGGTACGTACGAGAGAATCGAGTTTACTGGGTCTCCAAGCGTCGATGTGAACAGGTTTGACGTGAGGGAAACGCCGCTAGCCCCATTTGACGGGAAGCTGTAGGCGTTTGCTATAAAGATTATGAACTGCGTGGATCCGTGCCCAATCGGCATGGTAATCCCGTTTGATGGGTTCAGTTCTGTGACTGCTGTTACGATACCGTTGTGCACTGTAAGCATCAAGTCCCTCGTAGCAGAGACGGTTTGCGAATTTATTGGAACTTTGAAAGTGCCTGTTGGAAGTCCGTTCTTGCCAAGCGACTCCAGCGTAATATTATTGGACGATATCTTTGTGACTTCGAAGTTTATCCCGCCCGAAGAAAGCTCCTGCCCTACCAGGGCATTGCCCAATTGCTGGGCGCCATTGGATGGAATTGTGAAAGATACTGATGACGCGGCGCCCTGCATTTCGCTGATCAATGCGCTTGAGATTCCTCCGGCAGCGGCTCCAACCGCCGCTCCGATCCCGGCTCTTCTGAGTATCCTGCGGCGCAGAGTATCCTTTCCGCCCCTGTAAATCGTCTCCCTGATGAACACAATCTTCTGCTTTTCTCCCGCTTCGCCAGATTCGCCCACGGAACCTTTGCCATCAGAAACATTTTCCTTTGAGTTTTCCATTTCCACACCAGCATAGTTTACTGGGCCATAGGCCCTAAGTTGTAATATAGCGGGTTTCCAGATATATATACTTTTAGAGCCTGGAGCGTAGATGAATCGGATGATTTGGAATCCAGACGTGTGCCTCTCGCCATTTAATTACTAATATATATTGTTTGAAACAATTATCCAAGAAGAATGTGCAGCGGAGATTGCAATGCCTAACGTGATTGAAGTAGAGAATGTATCAAAGAGGTTCAACACTTACGAGAACAGGGACACCGGGCTCTTCAGCTCATTCAGGCGGAAGAAGAAGGTGGTCCGGGCTCTTGACGGAGTCAGCTTCAGCATCAAGCGGGGCGAGATCGTGGCATTGCTGGGAAGGAACGGAAGCGGAAAGTCGACGATGATAAAGACGATAACAGGGATACTGCACCCAGACTCGGGCAAGGTCAGTGTGCTCGGACTGGATCCTTGGAGGGACAGGCAGAAGATTGCAATGGACATAGGCGTGGTTTTCGGCGCGACCCACCCCCAGCTTTACTGGAACCTACCGCCGATAGACACTTTTGAATATGTGCGCGACGTGTACGGAGTATCGCAGAAGGACTACAATGAGCGGCTGAAATTTTTCATAGAGCTTCTGGACATATCCAAGGTGTACAAAAAGCAGACTCGGCAGCTTTCCCTAGGAGAAAGGATGAAGTGCGAGATGGTGGCGGCGCTGCTTCACTTCCCGAAGTTTGTGGTCATGGACGAGCCCACGATAGGCGTCGATCTTCCGGCGAGAATGGGCATAAAGAAAGCGGTGCGCGAGCTCAGGAAGAGGTATGGAATGACGTTTCTGATAACCACCCACGTGGTTGACGACATAAGCATGGCGGACAGGATAGTGATGCTCGAGAAGGGCAAGAAGATATTCGACGGGAAGCCGGATAGGCTGAAGAGCACATTCAGCAGGTACATAATACTGGAGGTGCGATTTATTGACGGCGAGTCGGGCAAGGGGTTCGAAACTAGAGGAAGGGTTATAAGCTCGGAGCCCGGGCACGTGAAGCTCGGCATACTCCCGTCGATGCTGAAGGAGGAGTGGCTCAGGAAGCTGATAACGAGCGACAAAGTTGCAGATTACAGGATAAACGAGCCTGGCCTCAGCTCCATACTGGCGAGGTTCTACAGCTCAAGGGATCACAGGAGCAAGAGTGCTGATGTGGATGCTGACGAGTAGATTCGCGAAGTACAGGGCGCTCTTCAGGATATCCTTCAAGGACATGCTGACCTGGGGCTGGGAGACGGTGCTCTCCAGCTTCATGCTGATGCTCTACGCGGTTATAGCGATAGTGGTCTGGATAGCGATATACTCGTTCACTGGAGTGAAGTCTATAAACGGCGTAGATCTTACTTCGACGATAATCTACTTCGCGATAATAAGCGCTCTCATGCCCTTCCTCACATGGTCGGCAATGGTGAACAAGCTTTCTGATGATATAAGGAGCGGCAGCATAGGGAGCTCTCTCATAAGGCCGATGCCATACTACTTAAAGCTCTTCTTCGAGGACATATCGAGCAGCGTCTTCAACCTGGCTGTCAGCATAGCTGTTATATTACTGGTCATATTCCTGGGAAGGCTGACGCCGGACGCATACGTTAGCGCGATGTTCATATTCTACTTCATAATAGGATTCCTTATAGCAGAGCTGCTCGGATTCATAATAGGATCGCTCGCTATTTACCTCACCGACATATACGGCATAATGGTCTCGGTAAACTGGATGATAACGATAATAGGGGGAGGGATGATACCCATTGTGTTCTTCCCGGCCTTCATAGAGAAGGTTCTGCTCCTCACCCCGTTTCCATTCCTTGCGTTCGTACCGGCAGCAACGCTCTCCGGGGTCATAGGAATCGGTGAGGCATTCAGCCTTGCCCCGGTCGGGCTCGCGTGGTTGGCGGCGCTTGCGGTAGTTGCATATGCGATGTGGGCGAAGCTCAAGACCAGAATAAACGCGGTGGGCATATGAGGGGAGGGGAATTTGCAAGGAACTTGACGCTTTACATGAAAAGCCAGAAGTACGGGTTCAAGGAGTTCATGGCATACAGGACGCAGGCGATAAGCTGGGTGCTGATACAGAGCCTTGGGGCAGTAAGCACGCTCATAATGGTGTCAGTAATATACAGCGTCTCATCGGGAGTCCCTGGGTGGGGATATTTCCAGCTTCTAGCGCTTGGCGGCCTTGTGCAGCTTACAAGCGGAATAATGGCTTTCCTGATAAGCCCAAGGATGCTTGTCAGGACTATGCGCAACGGCGGGCTTGATCAGCTCCTTCTCAAGCCTTACAACCCCCTGCTTATGATAGTCGCAAGGAATCCAGGCATAAGGAACCTTGGGGGAGTAGTGAGCGGTGCCTTGCTTCTTGCATATGCCCTGCATGGCGCAGGAGTGGGGCTTGAGGCGATGCTGGTCTTCATACCATCGTACCTGATAGGCCTGGTTGCTCTGGCGATGGGGGTCATTGTCCTGGCGCTGGTATCATACGTCCTCTTCAAGGACGCGAGCTTTACGAACTGGCTAATGAGCATAATGTTCGACGCGTCTGACTATCCGGCGACAATCTACGGCATAATAGGCTCGACTGCGCTTTCTATACTGCTGCCTGTGACCTTCGCAGTGTTCTTCCCGGCAGCCGCAGTTTTCGGCTACGTGAGCGCTTATGTAGTGCTTGGGGTTGCGCTCGTCTGCATAGCAGTCGCTATTATGTTCTACTTCTCCACTGTGTACCTGCTCAGGAAATACGAGAGCGGAGGAGGATAAGCGGCAGAGTTCACATAAACTGCGGGCCAAGCTGCTTGAGCAGGTCCTGGTTCTTCTCAAAGTAGTCCCTTGCCCTCTTGAGCCTCTTCACCATGTAATCCGCAACGAAATTCTTGAGGTCAAGCGGATGCAGCTTCTTCGATGAGAACGCCTGGTCGAGCTCACGCCTTGAATTGAAAGTAATGTCCCCGCCAAACTTGGCGTCGCGCTCTATGGTAAAGCTTCCCTCGTTTGGCAGTATGAACATTCCTGCAATCTCTATGATTGGGTTGCCTGCAACTTCTCCTACGGGGCAGTATGCGTCCTTTATTATCGAGCGTATCTCCTCCTCTGATGCATTCACCTTTATGTAGCTGCCTGGTATTGATGAGCTCATCTTCACGCCCGGGCCTTTCATCGAGGTTATCAATGGCATCATCATCTCTACGTTCTTCCTGTAGCCTATGGCAGGAAGGTATTCGCGTGCCATCACCATGATGTGGCGCTGGTCGAGGCCTCCAAGCTGCATGTCGACACCAAGGTACTGCTCGTCAAGCGCCTGCATTATCGGATATATGAGCTCGCTAACCTTCGGATTCTTCATCCTGGTAACTTCCGACGCGGCATGCATCGCGCCAGACACCGTTATCGCGGTAGACATCTTGAACATGTCCATCTGGTAGTCCTTGCCAAGCTGGTAGTCGGATCCTATGACGAACTTTGGCTTTTCGTGCCAGTCCATCGCCATCTCTATTGCCTTTTTTGTATATTCGCGGCGTATCTCAAGATCCTCCCACTTGCACTTGAGGTCGTCTAGCGCCGCATGTATGTCTGCGAGCAGAACTATCGTATCGAAACCAGCCTTTTGGAGGTCAAGCATCTTACCCATCGAGACCATGTGCCCAGTATGGAGCGGCCCTGTTATTGCTCTGCCCCAGTACATGGAAGGCCTCTTCTTCTCAGAAAGCAGCTTTGCAAGCTCATCCTTGGTGAGAAGCTCGGCAACATTCCTTGAGGCAAGTTCAAGCCTTTCATCAACCTCACTCATTTCCAGCACCATTTCAAATCGTATAGCGCATTGCTTCCTTTTCTAACTATCTCCTTCAGAAGGATTGTGACCCTCGTGGTGGAGCTGCGATACCGCTATCGATATCAGCTCGCCGTCTATGTCTGCCTCCTTGGAATTCTCAGCCCTGCCCTCCTTGACATACTGGGCGTTTACAGCCTTGGCTATCGCTGCTGCGTTTGATGATATCGCCTCTCCGAGCTCGCCCTTTGCCCCGTACAGGACTGTTATCCTGTTTGACTTCTTGAGCCCCATGCGCTTCCTCTCCATCTGTATCCTCCTTATGAACTCTTTTGATAGAGCCTCCATCATCAGGCCCTTGTCCATGTTCCTGTCGACCTGCGCCCTGCCGTACTTGAACGGTATGTACCCTGACTCATCTACCGCCTTGGCAACGGTGAAGTGCTCGGGCAGTATCTTGAAGCTGCCGTTCTGCGTATCTACTATGAAGTGCCCCTCGAGCTCTATGCGTTTCATCACTTCTGACGGGTCTGATTTGCGTATCGCCTCCGCGACTGCCGAAGCGTTGGCGTTGAAGTCGGGGCCGAGCTTCCTGAACTCGGGCCTGAGCTCGGACTTCTCCGCTTTGAGCGTGGAGAGCTCAAGCGACTTCACGTTGGCGTAGTCGCAGATTATGTCTGAAAGCCTCTGTATGGAGTTGAACGCGCTTTCCGAAGAGGCTTCAATGCGCGCCTTTGCCAGCGGCCAGCGCAGCCTTACGCCTTCCTTCTCCCTTGAGTTGAGCAGCGCAGTCGTAGCGGACATCGCTATCTCAAAGTCCTCCTCGAGATGGCTGTCGATGAACCCCTTCCTCTGCTTCGGCCAGCTTTCCATCAATACGCTGTCGCCGCTGGAGAACCTCTCCCCGTATATGCTTTCTGCAATGAACGGGGTGAACGGCGCCATCATTATGACGAGGCGGCGCAGCACGTAGGCTATCGTCTTCGCGACCGCCTTTGAAGCTGCGGAGCTGTCTGACATCCTCGACTTGGCGAGCTTGAGGTACACCCTGCTGAAATCCCCAACAAAGAAGTCGACCATGCTGTTCACTGCATCATGCGCGTCGTACTTGTCGAGCGATTCCGTTACCTTTCCAACAAGCGACTCCAGCCTGGATAGAATCCAGAGGCTCTCCTTTCCGAGGAGCTTTGCGTTGGGCAGAGATGCCTTATGCGTGTCTACTCCTACCATCGCTGAGTATTCTGCAAGCAGGTCCGATATGTTCTGCAGCGTTATGATATTCTTGGTGGCGAGCCTGATTTCCGAATCCTTGAATATCAGGTCGAGCCAGGGGGTGTGGCCTGTGCACCAGAGCCTGAATGCATCGGCAGAATGCTCCTTTATTATCTCGCCCACTGGCCTGTAGTTGCCTAGGCTCTTGTGCATCTCCTTGCCGTCCTCGCCGAGCATCATGCCGTCTATCCCCAAGTTCTTTATTGGGGCCTTGCCGTACGCCAGCACACCGAGCTTTATCTGCCCTGAGAACCAGCCCCTCAGCTGGTCGCTTCCTTCGACTATATAGTCTACAGGGAAGAACTTCTCGAACTCCGCATCTGTCAGCGCGGCGCGGAAGGCAGAGCTTGAATCAATCCAGACGTCGAATACATCCTTTATCCTTTGCATCTCCGAACCGCACTTGCATGCGAGCTTTATCCTGTCTATGTGCGGCATGTGAAGATCATGGAGTGATTCAGCAGCATGCCTGTCTGTAGACTTCTCGGCGAGCTCCTTCGCTGAGCTCACCACTTCGATTGCGCCGCATTTGCCACATTTCCAGACTGGCATTGGTATGCCCCAGTAACGCTGCCTGGAAACGCACCAGTCAGGCGAGCTCGAGAGGACTGCAGCCTGCCAGCCCGAAGCCTCGGGAGGATGCCAGGATATGCCGCTGTTGGCGCGTAGAACGCGCCTCTTCGCTTTCTCTATGTTAAGGAACCACTGGTTTGTCTGTATGAATATGAGCGGTGTAGAGCACCTCCAGCAGTGCGGGTAGCTGTGGTTTATAACACCAGAATGCAAAAGCGCGCCGGCTGCCCTGAGATCCTCCAGTATCGCGTGCTCCGCTCCTCCAGGAACTGACATTCCAGCATATGCGCCTGCCTCCTTTGTATAGCAGGCATCAAGCCCCACGATGTTTGGAACTGGAAGCTTGTAGCGCTTGCATACCTTGTAGTCCTCTATTCCGTGCGCTGGCGCCATGTGAACCAGCCCGGTCCCGTCATCCATTGAGACCATCTCCTCAGCCATCAAAACCCTGTGGTACCTGCGCATCTCCTTCTGTATAGGGACTAGATGTTCTATCGGGCTTGAGTACTTTACGCCGTTGAGCTCGCTGCCGTAGAACTCTTTCACCACCTCAAACTCCTTTCCGGTGACCTCCGAGACGTTTTCGAGCCTTTTCTTGGCCATTATGTAGCTCCTGTCTCCAGACCTGGCGAGGACATACACCTCCTTCGGATTGGCTGCTATCGCGAGGTTCGCGGGTATAGTCCATGGAGTTGTCGTCCATATAAGCAGATATGTGCTGCCAGGCATATCAAGCCCGGACTTCGATGCCTTCCTGTCGACCTCGAACGCAACGTATATCGAGGGGCTGTCTATGTCCTTGTAAACAGTTTCCATTGTGCCCTGCGATATCGGGGTGCCGCAGTGCGGGCAGTATATTACCGTCTTGGTGTCATTGTAAACGTAGCCCTTGTCGTAGACCTTTTTGAATATGCCCCAGACCCGCTCCATGTAGACCTTGTCGTACGGCATGTAAGGCTTAGAGAAATCAAGCGATATGCCGAACCGCTCGAAGTCGCCGTCCATGCGCCCCTTGTATTCGTCGACAAACGCCCTGCACCTCTCTACGAACTTCTCCACGCCTATCTTGTCCTCTATCTCAGACTTTGACTTTATGCCCAATATTTTCTCTACCTTGTTCTCTATCGGAAGGCCATGGACGTCGTAGCCCGCCTTTGCGAGAACATTGAAGCCGCGGAGGCGCTTGTAGCGCAGGAAAACGTCCTTTATAGTCTTGACCCACATCTGCCCGGGGTGCAGGTCGCCAGATGTATATGGCGGCCCATCCAGGAAATAGAACACTTTGCCCTTTGCGTTCTTGGCGTCTATTCTGCCCTGCACGCCTTTCTCCTTCCACAGGGCGAGCACCCTTAGCTCATTTTCGCTGAAATTTATCATTATAATCGCCATAGGCAAGTTGAAGCGTTAAGTGAAACGCATATAACCCATAAATAGATTTTGTATCGTGACTGGCAGCCGATCCTGAAAGCGCGCCATGAGGTTTTGTAATGGTCGCTTGCGGGCTTGGCAGCCATGCACGCATCTTTTGCCTGAAGCGGGACCAGCAAGGGATAAATATCTGGAAATTATGAATACTTCCGGTGAGGTAGTGTTTAGTCAGGAGAAACAAAGCGCTTCCGTGAGGAAGCCGCCCGAGATAAAGCTGGTCGACGAAACTGCGATAAAAGAATCTGCATCCATGATGCTAAGCATAAGGAAAGAAGTGGACGCCGCACTCGTGAAAGTCCTGCGGGATGGGATGGATCAGGACCCTATCAGGGCCAAGGTAAGGTACGAGAAGGAGGTTTATGCCCAGAGCGTCAAGGCGGTTAAGAAAGCGGCAAAAGCGCTTCCAAAGGATGATGAATATAAGGATCTCGCGAAAAACGCTTTTTTTACTAGGATGATGATGCGCGTATCATCGTTTGCTGCAAGAATTTCCATGATGCACGAATACGACTATGAGGACAAGATTAGGGATATCGAGTTCAGGGCCGATTCCTCATTTTCGATAATGCATGTATTCATGGCAGACGCAATAGCAGCGTTGTCGTGCAATCGCGTGCTTCCTACAGGGGAGTTTTCCCTTCACGAATACCTCAAATCCAAGATGGAAAGCCGCTACAACGACACCCTTCTTAGGCGGGGGCTCAAATACGGAGAAGTTGTCTTGGTCGAAGTAGAGTGAGACCAGCTTACTGGGAGCGGTATTCGGATATTATCCTTGCAAGCGACCGCTGTATGACATTCATGTTTATCGTGTTGCTCAGCGCGAGGCGCATATACGGGCCTTTCAGGCCGCTGAACTCCGCATCGGTTGATATGAAAGTTATTATCCCCTCGGCGAGAAACTTGCCGTAGACGTAATCGGCTTCCCTCATGTCCCTGAACTTGAGGAAGACGAAACCTCCCTTCGACTTAAACGCGTGGACGCCTATGCTCTCTGCGAACTTCTGGAAATTGTCGCGCCTCTTTTTCGCTTCGGAGATCCTGCGCCGGTAATGCCCTCTGCTTTTAAGCGCAGCTATCCCGGCTGCGCGCGCGACCCTGTTGACGTTGTATTCCTGGTTGTACTTTGAGAACATCTTTATGATGGAAGGGTGCGCTATCATGTAGCCCAAGCGAAGACCAGCTATGCCGAACCCCTTCGAGAAGGTTCTCAGCACTATGAGATTCTTATGCCTGTCAACCTCCTTTGCAACGGTCTGGCCGGAAAACTCATAGTAAGCCTCGTCAACAATGACCATTGCATCCGTGCCGTTTATTATGCGCATTATTTCCTTCTTTGGTATGAGTGTGCCAGTAGGGTTGTTGGGATTGCAGATCCATGCCAGAGTGGCCCAGCCCAAATCCCTTTTTGTATAGCATATCCTGTATTCGCCGGAATCGGAAAGGCAGTTGCGCTTTGTTATGCTGTAATCCCTGCTCTTCGCTATGTATTCGTACTCGCCGTAAGTTGGTGCAGGTATCAGGACCTTCGGGCCGAACTTTGTGGTTATGAGCGTTATTGCCTCGTCTCCCCCATTGGTGACGAGAATGTTCTCTTCGCGCACGCCACAGTATGATGCGATTGCCTTGCATATTTCAGCATAGCCTTCGTATGGATAGGAGTTTACCTTCGACACCGAGCGGTGTATGGCATCCATCACCTTATAAGGAGGGAGGTAGCTTGCGCCAGAATAGTCTACGCGTATAATACGGTGCTTTGCCATACAGCGGTTTCCTGCGGGGATATCCCCTTTTTATTTAACGGATAAGATGATTTAAAAGCTTTGCGCCATGAGCGTGCACAGCCTGTCCAAAACAAAACTGGCTGCTCCGCAACACTTTTAACGCTTGCCTGAGAAAGGAGTATGCATTTCATGGAAATTGAAAATACAGATTCCGGAGTTAACTTGGCTGATGAAGGCGTTGCTGAGGCAGTGGAAGACGCAAAGGGCGTAGTAGGCGCAAAGGAGCAGCCCGTGGAGCCGGCTTCAAACAGCGGTGCAAGAAAGGCAGTTCCGAAAAATGCGTATATTGCGGTGGCAGTTGCAATAGTTGCGGTCGCAGCGATTGTGCTCATCCTTTCCACAGGGGTTTTCTCGCCCGCTGTTGCCGCAGGCGACAATGTCAGCGTATATTACACAGGCTCGTTCACCAACGGCACTATCTTCAGCTCTAATGTAGGAGGTTCGCCAGTAAGCTTCATAGCCGGGTCTAAGCAACTCATACCGGGCTTTAGCAATGCAGTGATCGGCATGAAGGCAGGGCAGAACAAGACGGTCACGCTGCCTCCTAACGAAGCATACGGACCAGTGAACGCTAGCCTCTTCATCAGTGTCCCGGTATCGAGGTTCAGCAACAGAAGCAATCTGAGCGTTGGCAGGGTAGTAACCTCAGTTATTAATGGGACCACGGTTGAAGGAATAATAATTGGAAGCAATTCGTCAAATGTAATAGTAGACCTGAATCCACCGCTTGCAGGCAAGACTCTCGTCTTCTCGATAAAAGTCGTCAAGATAAACTGAGGGCGGCGGATGTCTTGCGGTCCAGAAGGCACATCTTTATGCCAAGCACTCCTTCTGCAGCTTCCTCCTCGCTTGAATAGTACTCCCTCATCTTTTCCGCAAGGAGAGCTGGCTCAGCCTTTGGATACCCGAGACAGGAAGGGTCTACAATCCTCGTTATCTCATCGAACGTCCTCGCCTTCAGAAGACCGGTAACCTTTACCCTCACGCTTTCGCTCCTGTCTGGAAGCTTTGAGAAAGTTATGACATCGCCGAAGGATACCGCCCTTCGCTTCTCGTCAAAAAGCCTGAGCTCAAGCAGCTTGGAGCCGTTCTTCAGCATCTCGAACGGCTCCGCGGCAAGCGACATCGAATGATTCATGGTGCCGCCTATGCCTGAGCTGCTATCTTCGTGTGTGGAACTGACTGCACGGCTTCCCTGAGCCTCTTCTGCGCCAGCTCCATCTCCTTCCTCAATTCCCTGTTCCGCGACGCAAGGCCTGACAGCCTTTCCTCAATCGATAACGCCGCGTTTATTTCCCCGCGCTTTGATGCCATATCTACCCCAAGAATTATAGCGCCGATGATGATATTTAAACCTTTTGCGGACTACGTCACGGCAAAGACCATGCTACAGCCAAAGATGGCGTCAGCGCGAAGCCCTGCTGTGCAGCCTTATTATCTCCCGGTAATCCTTCGGTTCGACTGTGCCGGCAAGCAGCCCTATGCGTCGCTCTATATGGGGTTTCAGCTCCTTTGGCACGCCTGGCGCTTGGAATATGTCCCACAGCATGGATGTGTTCTTCATCCCGTTTATAACCTCGTACCCTATCGAGACGAGGTTAGACCTGTCCGAAGAGGAGAACATCCCAATGAGTATTGATGCCTTCTCGCTGTCTTCGCGGATTTTTGAGAAAGCTGCCATCGAGACGCTCGGCATGCTGTTCATTGCTGCAACTGCGCGGAGGTTTTGCGGCGAGTTCACGTTCATCATTACCAGCCACCGCTTCGTAGCAGCATCGCATGTCTGGTCGGACATGGCATCCATCGCCCTCCGCTCAAGATTAATTTCCTTGCGCATCGCATCGCCTTATTATTAGAGCCATCTGATTCAGGAGGTATTTAGCGTGCCAGCAGATATTGAATAGCTGCTGTTGACTACAGGACCAGGAAGAACGGTCACGTAAGCCCTGCCGACAGAATTTGACATTGAAGTCTCATGCATAGCGAGCTTCACAGAGCTATTGGGGAGAACCCCTACTCCTGATGAGACGCTAGAGATGTTTATGTCGAGCTGCAGGGTCAGCGGCAGAGAGTTCTGGTCGTCTATGCACGTAGTCACCCTGCCCCTTATGCTTGAATTCGCTATCGATATTGGTATGGATGACTGGCTAGGCTGCGTCGCCCCGCTGCTCAGGTTCGAAATACGCATGTACGTGCTGAACAGCGAGCAGCCTATCCCGTTGTACGAGGACTGGTTCAGCGTGCTGTTTGAAAATGAGAGATGCTTCGCAAGCGCCTGCTTTTTGGACTGGTTGGACAGCCCGTAGATTATTTGGGAGGGGTTTGCGCTGGCGCTTGACACTGTGCACGTCACGTTCGTGCTGTTTGACGCAGATAGCGAAGAATTGCAATCGTAGCTGGTGCCGTTGATTATATAATATGATTCGTTGATTCCAGATGATATGCCTGCCACGCCGCCTGTATGTACCCTGAGCGCGGAATCCTTCCCGTATTTCGAGTACGTTATGTTGAACGGCAGGGTTATGGCAAGTCCGATGGAGGACAGCCCACCAAGGCCCAGTGCTGCACTCCCGGAGTAGGACACGTTGAGCTCGTTTGAGCTGTTTACCTGGGACGCATCCTTGGCGAATGCGGATATTACGTCTGTGGTATTCAGGTTCTTCTTCGCAAGTTCGGCTATCGCTGGATTGCTCGAAGCGGCGGATCCTATTGGAGAAGATGGAGAAAGACCGTTTATCTGCGGTGCGGCAGACGATCGCAGGTAGAGTATCGCTACCGCGGCGAGTACTGCTATTATGATGAGCACAGCGGCTATGTGCAGACCTGCCCCTGACTTAGCCTTCTTGGATGTTCCTTCCTGCTTCTGGTTTCTCTGCGGTTTTTGCGCGGCTTCGGATTGCTGCGTTTGAACGACCTTGTCGTAGGGGTTGCCGTCCTCCTGTGTAGATTTATCCTTTACCATATAAGCACCGTTATTGGACAGGTATAACATGGGAAGACGGCTTTAAATATTATGCGCTCCAAGCCTTTCGCCTGCCGCTGCTCATGCTTATGCAGTTACATATCAGTTGCAAATGCGCAGCAAATACTCCTCTTTTTTATGCTTTGCTTCGGAATTATAATGCAATATGGTAGATTACGTATTCGTCGCAACGGCGATATTCGGAGTGGTCTCTTTCACATACTACGTCCTGAACTCTTTCATGGCGCTCAGGTACAGGAGCGCGCGCGGGAGAGAAGCGGGAAGAGCTAACGTATCAGACCTTACTATAGTCGTGCCGGTGTACAACGAGGAGGAGAAGGCGTTCAGGAGGTGCATATCCTCTGTCGCAGCCCAGGGGGCGCGTTTCATAGTGGTGGGCGATTCCAGTCTCGAGCCGTACAGGGGCATAACTGAGGCAAATGGCGGCAGGTTCATATTTCTGGAGAAGAATGTAGGGAAGAGGAAGGCAATAGCCGAGGGGATAAAGGAGGTAAGCACAAAATACGTGATGTTCGTGGACAGCGACACGAGCATATCGCGCAACGCCGCCCGTAGCATGCTCTCGATGTTCGATGACAGGGTAGGGGGGGTTGGATGCAGGATTTTGATAAGGAAAAGAAGCGGGTGGATATCATACTCGGCTGAATTCTTCGAGAGGCTGAAGGAAGTCACGTTTAAGGCGATGTCATATGCCGGCACTGTCATGGTGCTCGACGGGAGATGCGCCGCCTACAGGACGGAGCTGATAAGGGACTTCATGCAATCAGATGGATACATGAACAACTCGTTCATGGGCAAGCCGAGCAACCTTGCCGAGGACAGGCACATAACCAGCTATGTAAGCAGCCTCGGGTACAGGACCGTGATAGACTACGATGCTGTCGCAACGACAGAGCCGCAGAAGAACCCAAGGATGTTTTTCAGGCAGATGGTCAGGTGGTCGCGCGCGGGATACTTCTACTTCTTCAAGGAGGTTGCGGACGGATCGTACTTCAAGAAGGGGCCGTTCTACGCTTTCGAGATGCTCTATATATACGTCTTCCCGATAGCGATAATAGCACTTGCACTCGCAAGGTTTGACGTCTACCTGTCGCATGGGCTCATAGTGGCACTCGCGATAGAATTGGCGAGAGCGGGCAGGCTGCTTACCTACGGGCTTGCAGGGATGAGCCCGAAACTTCTTTTCTACATGTGGATAGAGATAGTTGGATTCGTCGGAACTCTTGTATTTGGCACAGCAGTAGGCGTTACTATACTTAGGAAGAAGAAGCGCACAATGATAATGGGGGGCGTCGCGCTGCTGATGCTCTTCGCAGCGTCGCTATACGGCCTTGCTTCAGTATACAAGCAGGACAAGTGGCTCACGAGATAAGATTCTCCAATCTTTTTGAAGCGCGACGCATTGAAGCAATTATCTCCACCGTGTCGCCTTCGCCTGAGTTGGTGCAATAGTCAGCCACCCTTTCAAGCTCTAGGGACATCTGGTTGAAGTACTTCCTTACGAGCTCGGGCTTCTGCGGCGATGCGTATGCCACTCTCTCCAGCATCTTTATTGATATGAGGAGATTGTCCCAAACATCGCTGTAATGGGTGTCGGACAGCCATGGCTTTAGCCTGTCAGATAGCTTATTAAATTCCAAGAGCCCGGACCTAAGGTCGGCTATCGCCGCACTGATGCCATTTTCGGAATCAGCGTTCTTGGTCACCATTTTCTGCACCCTCTATCCGCATAAGGCTGTCCAGCTTCTTTGAAAGCATTGCGCGTATGGCATTCATGGCGGTTACGGCGTCAGGAGCAGTTTCTTTTGAAATTTCATAGCGCAGGAACTTCCACAGCGGCATCGATTCCATCTGAGCACGGGTGCCTTTTGCCTTCCACAGCTTTGACAACGCCCCATACTTCTTCGAAGCGGCATCGTCTCCTGCATCTGCATAACACTTCGACGCCATTGAGAGATAGTTGCCCGCCGAGTAGAACCTTGATGTTATGGAGCCTGTAGGGTATGGAGATCCCTCGCTCTTGAATGTATCCTGGTCGCTTATTAGCTCATGAGCCGCGAGATCGTAGAATTGCGCCGCTCTAGCCGAATGCTTAGCATAAAGATCCATGAAGGATGCCGCAAAGTCTGGTTGGGCTGCACGCAATGCGACAGCCTTGCACATGAAAGCAGCCTCCTCATTTTTAATGCCGGCCATCGCGAACGCGTTCTCGTTCCTCCATTTTTCCGCATGGCTTTCGAAAGCCTCGCACTCCTTAAGCGAGCGCTGCGCTTCTTCAGCTGAGATTTCAGATTCCTTGAATATTTTGGAATTATACTGCAATTCCTTCCTCGTAGTTTTTGCCGTACTTGAAACCATTTTAGCACCAATGCGGTTTATTTTGCCAGATATATATGCTTTGCCAAGAACAGGAGATTGGAAAAACAGTAAGTGCGACTATTGAACCTTGCGACAAAAACAGCATCTCCAAAGATATGCAAAGCCGCATGTTTCCCGTGTCATTTAATTGCCTACTGGCAGATGACCAACGTGCGTTGGTCGGCAGGAGTCCATTAAACGCTATTTTTCACTGATGACAAAGGAGAAAAGAAAAAAGAGAACTTGTGCGATTTATTGTCAATGCAAAAATGTTTAAAGATTCAACTTCCTAAATGAATTATTACGGAAGGTTAGAAATAAATTTTTATATCTGAAAATATATACATATCCCATATGGTTATGGCATGAATTCTGAAAAAGAGGCTGACATTGAGATGCGCGTAGTCAAAGGTACAAAAGATTACATGCCAGCAGAGCAGTCTGTCAGGGAGATGATAAGGAACACTTTGGTAGATACTTTTAAATTGTACAATTTTGGCCCACTCGAAACGCCTATATTGGAGTATTATGACATTTTGGCATCAAAATATGCTGGAGGTGCCGAGATACTTAAAGAAACATACTCACTGACAGACCAAGCGAATAGAGAATTAGGCCTGAGATATGATTTGACTGTACCTTTCTCAAGAGTCATTGCTATGAATCGGAATATGCGAATGCCATTCAAAAGATGGGAAATTGGGAAGGTCTTTCGAGACGGACCAATAAAATTAGGCAGATACAGGGAATTCACGCAGTGCGACGTAGATGTCGTTGGCATAGATTCGATGGCAGCGGATGCCGAGCTTATATCGATGGCCACAATGGTCTTCAAAAGACTGGGAATAAAGGTGCACCTGGAAGTTAACAACATGAAAGTATTATCAGGTGTGCTAATTCAGGCAGGAATCGAAAAGGAGGATATCAAAAGCGCAATTCTTACCGTAGACAAATTGAAAAAGATTGGAGCAGAAGGTGTCAAAGAAGAGTTAATTTCAAAGGGCATAAAAGATATTGATTTTGATATGCTCTTCAAAGTACTTTCGGAAGCAGATAATAATGAGCAAGCTATTGAAAGAATCAGGGAGACCATCACCAATAAAACATGCTTGGATGGGTTGAACGAAATTGAGGAACTTTTCAAATACGTAAAAAAGTTCTCAGTCAATAGTGAGGTAAAATTTACGCCTAGCTTGGCCAGAGGACTAGGCTTCTACACTAGTACAATATTCGAGGTTTATGCCAAAGGTTCCAAGATGACATCGTCAGTGGCTGGCGGTGGCAGATACGATGACATAATAAAGAAGTTCCTAAATTCTGAAAAAAACTATCCAGCTGTAGGAATATCATTTGGGCTTGAGCCAATATATGATACCCTAATGGATCTTGGTAAAGTGGCAAATCAGGATATGAATCCACTGAAAGCATATGTGATAGCTGTTGATAATATTGATTATGCAATACCTGTTGCAGCCAAACTTAGGGAAGCAGGAATAGCAGCAGATGTGAATTATTTGAACAAAAAGCTAAAAAAAGAATTGGAGTATGCAAGTGATATGAAGATACCATTTGTCATTATAGTAGGAGAGAAAGAAGCAAGAGATAACGTAGGAACGCTAAAGGACATGGACTCGAAGGAGCAGATTTCCATACCCATAGATGAAATAATAAAAAGGATTCTCGGCAGGTAGCTATGGCGCCAAAACGTGCGTAACCTTAAGCCGCCTTTCAACAAACTCTGCGTTAAGGAAGCTAATAACTCCTTCAAACTGTATAGCATCTTCTTCCGGATTATTATTACACATTTATATATCACGTAGCATTAAACATGGCTGGTTCTGCTGAAGCAAAAGTAGAAATTTGTATAAAAGCTTTAAATTGATTCCAATATATAACCCGTATGGGTTATATGGCTGCAAAAACCGTGAATGTTGCAGAGCTTGCTGAAAAACTGGTAGGTATAAACTCTGAGATTCCAGCATCAGGAGAGCCACAAAGAGATGTGGAGAAGGGAGTAGCAGAATTTGTAGAGGAGTACCTTGAAGGCATTGGAATAAGTGCTGAGATAATTGAGATAGAGAAAGGCAGATACGACCTAATTGCAAGGGTTGGCCCTTCGAGCAGACTCATGCTGAACGGCCATATGGACACTGTTCCGATAGGCGATCCTGCCCAATGGCCCAACGGTGTTTTTCCAAGAATCCAGGATGGAAAGCTATATGGCAGGGGCAGTTCAGACATGAAAGGGGGTCTGGCTGCGATGCTTGCCGCACTTTCAAGGATAGATTTTACTAAAGCTAATAAAGGCATCCTGATGGTATTTGTGGCTGATGAAGAAGGCTTTTTCAAGGGTTCAGAGTGGCTCTTCGCCAATAGGAATGACATATTCAACGATGTCAAATGCGGCATAATAGCCGAGTCGTCTAGCATGAGGATACAAGCGGCGCAGAAGGGGCTTATAGGCATACAAGTTACTTTTGAAGGAAGAAGCGCGCATGCATCAACCCCTGAAAAGGGCGATAGCGCAATCCTAAAAGCCTTCAAGTTCATCAGCGCAATGAACTCTTTCAACGAGTCACGAAGTACAATTGACAGCCTTCTGGGCAAGGGATCCTTAAACATAGGTGAAATACGAGGCGGCAGGTCGCAGAACACAGTTCCTGATAGCTGCATGGTTAGCGTAGACATAAGGACCGTTCCTGGCGAAACTTCAGATGCCATAATAAAAGAAATTAAGAAGGCCATGGAAGCCTATGACATAAAAGACACAGACGTAAGGGAGATGAAGATAAACTACGCAAGAGAGCCGTTTAAACTCAATGATGACTCATGTGCCCTGCAATTATTAAAAAGAATAGCGGGTACGGCCGGACTGGTTGGCGGAACAGGCTATACAGAATCAGAGCTTTACCATTCTAAAGCCGGAGTAGACTGTGTTGTTTTCGGGCCTGGGATAAAGGAGCTGATACATCAGCCGAATGAATATGTCAACATATCAGACTTGGAAAAAGCATCGGAGATATTTGAGAAGGCCATAAGGGAGTGGTGTTTCGGGGAGGAGGATAACCCTGAAAAGCTTTTTCATTGACAGTTCCATCTGATCAGGATATGGAGATTAGTCCTAAGACGGATGAATCATGTGCAGCGTGTGGTAGCAAGAAGCATAATATTAGCCTGTTCTTCGGTAGGATCTATTAAGCTATAAAATTTTGATAGCATTGGGCAGTTTTCTTCAATAGAGCATAAGGTGCGACTGCCGGGATTTGAACCCGGGCCTTTGCCTTGGCAAGGCAATGTCCTACCAGGCTAGACTACAATCGCAGCACAGATGTTTAAAAAAACAAAGTTATTAACCTTTGCCAATTAGAACGTGGGGTTTCGGCACTGCTCACAGCTTCCCGGAATAGGGGTTGGTGCCATCATTCGAGTAGCTGGTTTCGTCGCTTGTGAAACCTCCCATTGAGCCTCCTCTTGATGAGCCGCGCTTGGCTACGAGGGCGTTCTTGACGAGATTCTCGTCGAGCCAGTCAGGAAGCCCTCTCCCGGAAGCGTAATCGTAGAGAACGAGCCTGAATACGCTTGACGTTGTTGAGGCTATCACTGCACCAGCCACTATGAATATTATAAGAGCCGCAACCCCTGCAAGCACTGCGCCGAGGGATATCGATGGCACGACCGCTGCAACTCCGATCATGGCAATGAATATAACAACCCCAAGAAGTATAATCATGATGCCGTACAGGTCTGAGTATGCTATTCCCCCTACGCTTGAGCCGAAATGCGATATGAACGTCTTTGCGCTAAGCTTCATCGCGGTTACAGGCCCTGTTTTCTGCTCGTATATCACAGGGAAGGCAAACATCAGCCCTATTGACAGGGTAGCGGAAGCGAGGAAACCGAAAAGCGCGCCTGCAACTCCCCTGAACCTCGCTTCGAGCATGCGTATCAGCATTATGACTATCGAGTAGAACACCGCCCATTCAAGAAGGACGCCGACATATGAAGACGCCTGGCTGAGCGCTTGGCCGATACCTATCTTCACGCCATTTGAATAGCTCTTGAACGCTATGTACAGCGCCATCAGCATATACGCGGAGGTAAAGGATGACACAACGTAGAACAGGAACAGCAGCACTATCAGCTCTCCTGTTTGCGCATTGGAGAAGCCCGACGAGCTGGAGGAAGATGTCGAGGACAGCGTGCCTATGTTTATGGATATGAAGCTGCCGAATATCGCCGACGCCTCCACGATGATTATGATTGCGGAGAGTATGGAGTAGTAGAGCAGCGCCTTGTCAGAAAATATCTTCTTCCTTACCTGCGAGCTCAGCCTCCATCCATTCCTCAAGCGTTCGAACATGTTAACGGATAATTCACATCTCACGCATATTTATTGCTTTCGAGAAGCTGCGCTTGTACCTCGCCAAGTCTGCAGTCAAGATTATTTTAGGGTTAGAAGGAGGGCCCGACGTACTTGGGCCGATTGCGTAGCTTTTTTTGGTTGGGTGGTAATTACGGCGGGCTCGCGAGGTGAGCGTATATCGCCGCATATCCTATGAAGAGCGCCATGAATGCAGTTATCACCAGCAGCAGGGCGAGGAAGTAGTACGCATATTTGCCGTTTCCCTTCACGCCAGCGTATACCAAAGGCGAGAGCAGCGCAGAAAGGCCCGCAAACACGTATAACCCCATCGCGGAAAGCAGGTCCACGCCAGATTCAAGGTGCGATCCTACTATCGCGGCTGCTTCTATGAGAACGTATATCCCAAAGAGCGCACCTGGAATCGACAGCAGCTTTATGTCGATGTTCTTGTACAGCATGTACCCGCCCATCACCAGGAGCAGCCCGAGGAACAGCATCGGGTCGCCGAAAAGCATGTTGTATGCTCCGGGAAGCGGCCATGCAAACGACATGTAGAAGCCGCTCACTGCATCAAATATTCCGAGCACAATGGCAGGTACTGCAATCTGGGAAAGCTGTTTCTTTCCCATCGCCACCATTATCATGTATATTGCTATCAGCACCGAGCTGATACCTACTCCTAACAGCATCACAGCCAAAGAATCAACGAATGCCATTTCCATCACTCAATTTAAAACTGACATTAGGAGGTTTTAAATTAGTAGGTTACGCTTTATATACCTGTGGTCGTGGGTATGGCAGGCACGGCGAAAGATGTTGAGCACAACGGTGCGGCATGCAAGATAGCTGCGCTTACTGAGACAATGGAGGTAGGCAGGGAGGCAGTAATCTCAATAATAAAATCGAGCTGGAAGATCATAGTGCTGTTCACCCTGAACTCCGAGAGGGACGGGATGTTCTACAACGACATCCTGGCAAAGACCGGAATGACTTCCAGGACGCTTGCCGCTGTACTGAAGTCCCTGGTCTCGGAAGGGGTGGTGGAACGCAGGGAATACGAGGGAAACGGCAGGGTTGAGTACAGGATAACCGAGACGGGCTCGAGGATAGTCTCTTCGAGGTGCCCGCTGATATCCTAAATCTGCCGCACGATGCTGCGGCATCGAAAACGAGTTGTAACATTTATATTGATTAGCTTTCAGAATTATCTGCTGCTTCTTCGGCGGGGTAGCTTAGCCTGGTAGAGCGCTAGACTCATATGCACAGCACTATGAGTGTTGAGCCTTTTTGGCGATGACGAGAAATCTAGAGGTCGTGGGTTCAAATCCCACCCCCGCCAAAGCCAATCAGAATTTCATCTGGTACGCTTTGCTCCTGCTTTTGCAGTGCCGAATATGTACCTGTCTACTCCTTTAGGGACTATTCTGCTCTTCACCTTTCTTAACTCCGACTCCGGTATCCACATCGCCTCCTCGTCCCTGCCATCCTCGCTGCGGTATATTATATCCTTGCCGAAGAGCTTCCGGTTTGTTAATTCCCCTGAATAGATGAAGCAGATCTCGTGCTCCCTCTTTCCATTTGACATGAATATGTTTTCCATTGCGCCAAGATAACGAAGGCCGCTTATGCCGGACTTTATCTCTTCGCGTATCTCGCGCCTTATGGTCTGCCCGCTCTTTTCATACATCTCTACGTGACCGCCAAGAGGCCGCATCAGCCTGCGGCTCTTTCCTGCCCACTGCATAAGGAACTTTCCATCGTGCTTGCATATCAGCATCGCCTTGAGGACGAAATTGTATTTTGCCATTCAATCACTCATTTTCCCATCTCCGAGAATATCGTCTTAGCGACTATATTGGCAGGGCTTATGATGTGCTTCAGTCCCAAATCTGTCAGATGCCTCTCGAGCTCCTCCGTGTTTGCTATCACTATTACCTTGTCTATGCTTGAGAGCGACTTGGCGACTATCGCGGCATACACAGTCCTCGAGCTCTCCCTTAGGTCTATTATTATCTTCTTTGAGTTGCCAAGGTTGAAGGCGGACATGTCGCTTTCTGATGTCTCGTCCGCCACGTAAGTGGAATAGCCCTTTTCCCTGAGCTGGTCCACTATCACCTTGTCTGATGTGACGACTATGAACTTCTTGCCATCCTTCTTCAGCTTGCTCGCAAGGAGCACATTGGTCAGGTCGTAGCCTATCAGCACTATGTGCCCCTTCAGGAGCCTCTTTTCGAAACTTGATATTCTGCCGGACAATTTTACCAACCTCTGATTTATCACTTCACCCGATATCGCCGTAACAACGCTTAGGAATACGGCAAGACCGGATATTATCAGCACTATGTCAAATACTCTCCCAAGGGCAGTCACCGGAACTATGTCGCCGTAGCCCACGGTACCGACCGTAACTACTGTGAAATAGAGCGCGGTTATCAGCGAGTTTATATGCACGTTGAAGTTGCCGCTTTGGCCCAGTATGTAAGTGCCGAAGGTGCCGAACGCCAGCACAGCAACTATTGCGATAGCGTATGCGATAGTGAGCGACTTGACTGCCATTTCATTTCACCTTGCCGGATTACCCTTTTATTACTTCTCTTAGGAAACTTATTAAATGAAAGACCCTTGCGGCTGCTTGGGTCTTAAGCGAATTTGCTAGGTGCAGTTGCTATGGATGTTGAAATAAGGGACCTGAGGAAGAACGTTCACCAGATAGATGCGGACGAAAGTTCAGGAATGAAGGTGCCCGTGAGGATATACGCTAACGATTACATAATAAGCCACATAAGGAAGGACAGGACGCTGATGCAGGCGATGAACGCGGCGAAGCTCCCCTCGATAGTCGAGGCGATGATGGTCATGCCTGACGGGCATGAGGGATACGGCTTCCCGGTTGGAGGAGTAGCGGCTTTCGATGCAAACGATGGCATAATATCCCCAGGCGCGATAGGGTTCGACATCAACTGCGGAGTCCGCCTCATAAGGACCAACCTCTCATATGAAGAGGTGAAGCCCAGGATAGGCGCGGTGATGGATGCGCTGTTCAGGAACGTTCCAAGCGGCGTGGGAAGCAAGTTCAAGTCCGGCTTCAGCATGGCCGAGCTCGACAGGATAGCCTTGGAGGGAGTGGAATACGCGATAAAGAAGGGTTTCGGCTTCGAGAGCGACATAGAGAACACTGAGGAAAGGGGGCGCATGGAGCACGCAGATCCGTCAAAGGTGAGCCAACTCGCCAAGAAGAGGGGGGTGCAGCAGCTTGGCACTCTAGGCGCAGGAAATCATTTCCTCGAGGTACAGCGCGTCGAGAAGGCAGTTGATGCAAAGCTTGCAAAGGCATACGGCTTGTATGAGGGCCAGACTGTCATAATGCTGCACAGCGGGTCGAGGGGCTATGGCCATCAGGTGTGCAGCGACTTCCTTGCAACATTCGCTGACTACCAGAGGAAGAACGGCATAGAGCTGCCAGACCCTGAGCTTGCATACGCTTTCGTAGGAAGCAGGGAGGCGGAGGACTATCTCGCAGCGATGCGCTCCGCGGTAAACTTCGCATTTACAAACAGGCAGATAATGACCGATTCGATAAGGAAGGCCTTTTCTGAGGTGTTTGGGAAAAGCGCGGACGCGCTGGGAATGGAGCTGCTTTATGATGTGGCACACAACATAGCGAAGCTGGAGGAGCACGATGTTGAAGGCAGGAGAAGGAAGCTCTTCGTGCACAGGAAGGGGGCCACCAGGGCGTTCGGTCCCGGCAATAAGGAAGTGCCGAAAGCTTACAGGGAGTACGGCCAGCCGGTCCTGATACCTGGGAGCATGGGCACTGCGAGCTACGTCCTTGCGGGGCAGGAGGGCGCGATGCGCGAGACTTTCGGCTCCTCGTGCCACGGATCCGGAAGACTGATGTCGAGGCACCAGGCGCTGCGCGAAATTCCGATGTCGAAGACGTTCGGGCAGCTCGACAGGAAGGGTGTCGAGATAAGGGTGAGGAGCAGGAAGCTGGTGAGCGAGGAAGCGATGGAAGCCTACAAGAATGTGGATGATGTGGTTGAGAGCATAGAGGGGGCTGGCATATCAAGGATAGTTGCGAGGCTCGTGCCTGTGGGCGTAGCCAAGGGGTGAGCGCTGCGCATTTGCACAGATGAGCGCGGCAACGGAATGTTTATTAAGCCTTTTATGATGATATATGTACGATCAGTTTCTGTTGTTTGTTGTTTTTAATTAGGTGAAAAAATGGTAGTAGTAGCCAGCCCCTTATACGCAGTTGCGGCATCTATAGCGATTGCGGGGGGCTTGATAGGAACGGGAATGGCGCAGCAGGGAATTGGTGCTGCCGGAATGGGCATAATAGCGGAGAAGCCCGAGAAGTTCGGGCAGGTTCTGTTCTTCTTCGTTATACCTGAAACCCTGTGGATAATAGGTTTCGTGCTGGGCCTTATACTCCTGTTGCAGATACTCTGACGATGCAGAGGTGTTTGGATAGGTCTTGAGGAGGTAGTGGGCAGCATAAACAAGAACGCAGAGAGGAAAGCGGAGCAGATAGTCCAGAATGCGAAGAAGGACGCGGAGGGCTACGAGGCCAAGGCGCTTGCCGAGATGGAGAGATCGTTTGGCGAGAGCGTAGCAAAGGCAAAATCCGAGGCTGCCCAGCTTCTTTCAAGCATGAAAGCAAGGTCTGACATGGCAGCCAGGCAGTTGTACAACGCCGAGCTTGAGGCGAGGATAAGCGACGCGTTCGACTGGCTGAGGAAAAGCCTGCCAGATTACGCCAAGACTAAGGATTATACGGCGCTTCTCAAGAAACTCGCTTCCATGGCTTCGGAGGAGCTTGGCGATGGCTGCAGGCTCCTCGTCAGGAAGGAGGATCTGCAGAAGCTCAAGGGCGTGAAGGGCGCGGAAGCCGGAGATGACACCAAGTCTGCAGGGGGTCTCGTAGGCGTGTCTGCAGACGGAAGGCGTTACATAGACTTCACGCTAGAGACGCTGCTCAACGAGATCAGGGACAGGCTGGAAGTGCGCTTCGTAAAGGAGATAGAGGGATGATTTGGTGGACAGCACGTACATAGGTGCGTTTGGAAGGATAAAGGCAATGAAGTCGCTGTTTCTTGGAAGGGAGTTCATGGCGCAGCTACTCGAGCACGACGCATCAGATTATCTTTCATCGCTGAGCGGCACCGACTACAGGAAGGAGCTGGACGAGCTCTCGCTGCAGTACAAGGATTCGGAGCTTGTGGATGCAGTGGTGAGCGCGCACACCAGGCGGCTCGTAGCGTATATGGTCAACGCCGCGCCAGCTACTGCAAAGGCGATGGTCCGGGCTTACGTAGGCTCCTGGGACATACGCGCCATAAAGACCGTAGTGTCTGCGAGGCTTCTCGACAAGAAGGTCGCGATCAACGGCGGCTTCATAATGGTGGATGGCAAGCTTTCGGCAGCGGTAATAGGCGCCATCTCTCCGGAGGAATTCGCAGCGATAGCTGAGCAGAAGGAGATAGACGGGATGGTTGACATGCTCGTAAAGCATGGCTACGGGAGCGCTATGCTGCAGAGCGTGGACGAGACGAAGAAGAACAGGAACGCCTCGCAGATGTTCATGGCGCTCGACGGATTCTACTTTTCAAACCTTATCAGGTCGTTCAGGTTCTACAGGGGCGACGAGGGCCCGATGCTCCAGTTCATACGCGACAGCATAGACGTGAAGAACGTCATGGACGCGATAAAGTCCTCGATAGCCGGGTTTGGCGGGCTTTCCGAATACATCATAAAAGGGGGCAACATGGGGCCTGAGAGGATAGCTGAAATCGCATCCAAGAAGGTTGAGGAGGTAAAGGACTCGATGCCATTCAAGATAGACGCGGCGTTCGACGCATACAGGCAGGACGGACTCGCCGCGTACTTCGAAAGCGCGCTGAGGCGCGAGCTGTACAGCAAGTATCTTGGAATTTTCGAGAGGTCCGCGCTCTCGGTTCTGCAGCTTATAGCATTCATAATGAGGGCGGAGATGGAAGCCGACGAGCTTAGACTTGTATGGTTCGGGAAGCGCTACGGAATTGGAGAGGGGAGGTACAGGAACCTCAGCATGCTGAGCAACGTGGTCAAATGAGCGGCAACATAGCTGTTGTGGGCGAAAGGGAAGTCGCGATGGGATTCAGGCTCGTCGGGATAGCCGATACGTTCATAGCTGAGGGAAGGGACGCCGTCAACACCATACTTGGGATGATAGACAAGAAGGAGTACTCGGTAGTGATAGCATCATGGAAAGTGAGGGAGTCGTTCGAAAGCAACGAGCTCAGGAGGACAGAGGTATCGCTCAGGCCGCTAGTGGTTTTCATACCGAACCCTGATGGCGAACAGAGCGAGGAATCTTTGGAGAAGTTTGCGAAAAGGGTTCTCGGAGTTGATATTAACAGCCTTAGAGGTGCTTGAATTGGCAACATCAAATGTTAAGAATGGAATGATTTACAGGATATCAGGACCTGTAGTTACCGCGAAGGGAGTGCAGCAGCCCAAGATGTACGACGTCGTGCAGGTGGGCGACGCGAAGCTCATAGGGGAGATAATAAAGCTTGACGGCGACTCTGCGATAATACAGGTATACGAGGACACGAGCGGCCTGAAGCCTGGCGAGCCGGTCGAGAATACCGGGAGGCAGCTTTCTGTCGAGCTTGCTCCAGGCCTGCTGGGCTCCATATTCGACGGGATACAGAGGCCACTGGACAAGATAAGGGAAGAAAGCGGCGACTTCATAGAGAGGGGAGTGAGCGTCGAGCCCCTTGACAAGAAAAGGAAATGGCATTTCGTGCCAAAGGTGAAGAACGGAAGCGATGTCAAGACAGGAATGATTATAGGAGAGGTTGCGGAGACCAGCCTGATAACACACAGGGTAATGGTTCCTCCGGGAATTTCGGGCAAGATAGGAGGCTTAAAGGAGGGCGACTACACGATAGCGGAGAAAATTGCGACAGTGTCTGGCGAGTCTGGAACTTCTGACTTGTCTATGCTCCAGAGGTGGCCTGTCAGGATGCCAAGGCCTGTCATGGAGAAGATGCCGCCCACTGTGCCGCTGATAACCGGGCAGAGGATTATAGACAGTTTGTTCCCTGTGGCGAAGGGCGGCACGAGCGCCGTTCCCGGGCCGTTCGGGTCAGGAAAGACCGTCATACAGCACCAGCTTGCGAAATGGAGCGACAGCGAAGTTGTAGTATACGTGGGCTGCGGAGAGAGGGGAAACGAGATGACCGAGATACTGTCAACCTTCCCCGAGCTCAAGGACCCCAAGACAGGAAAGCCGATCATGGACAGGACAATACTTATAGCGAACACCTCGAACATGCCAGTCGCGGCAAGGGAAGCAAGCATATACACGGGAATAACAATAGCTGAATACTACAGGGACATGGGGTATGCCGTCGCGCTGATGGCAGACAGCACTTCCAGGTGGGCCGAAGCCCTCAGGGAGATATCTGGAAGGCTTGAGGAGATGCCGGGCGAGGAGGGATACCCCGCATACCTTGGCAGGAAGGTCGCAGAATTCTACGAGAGGGCCGGAATGGTCAGGGTCATGTCAGGGGAGATAGGCTCGGTCACTGCGATAGGCGCGGTGTCTCCGCCAGGAGGAGACACATCGGAGCCGGTGTCGCAGAACACGCTTCGCGTGACCAGGGTGTTCTGGGCTCTGGACGCCTCGCTCGCAAACAGGAGGCATTTTCCGTCGATAAACTGGCTCAACAGCTACTCGCTGTACTACAACGACCTGAAGGGCTGGTACGCCGAGAACGCTGGCAGCGAGTGGGACAGCCTGTACTCCAGGGTGATGGCAATACTCCAGAAGGAGGCGGAGATAAACGAAGTGGTCCAGCTGGTAGGGTATGACGCGCTCCCTGAAAAGGAGAAGGAGGTGCTCGACATAGCGAAATCCGTCAGGGAGGACTTCCTGCAGCAGAGCGCCTTCGACGACGTAGACACGTACACCTCGCTGCACAAGCAGATGCTAATGCTGAAGGCAATAATAGCCATGGACGAGGCGGAGTCGCGCGCTGTATCGAGAGGCGTGCTCGTTGACCAGCTGCAGGGGACGTCGGCAAAGCAGAAGATAGCGAGGATGAAGCTCGCCAAGGAGGAAGAGATAGACGCTTACTACGACAGTGTCGCTGCCGCTGTGAACGAGATAGACCAGATTATGGCGAGCAAGGAAAAGGTGATTCAATGAGTTCGGTAAACTATAGGAGCGTGAAACAGATAACCAGCGTGCTGCTTTTTGTTGACGGGGTAAAGGACGCCTCCTACAACGAGCTGGCTGAGATATCGATGCCAAATGGCAGGAAGGTGAGGGGGCAGGTACTTGACACCCGTGACGGGCTGGCGATAGTGCAGTCTTTCGGCGACACTACGGGAATGGACCTTGGCAATACTGGCGTAAGGTTCACAGGCTCAACGGTAAAAATCCCGGTTAGCACAGAGATGCTCGGGAGGGTGTTCAACGGCGCGGGAAACCCGAGGGACAACGGCGGGAACATAAGGGCAGAGAAGCTTGTCGACATAAACGGCAGCGCGATAAACCCTTATTCAAGGGAGGAGCCGTCCGAGTTCATACAGACAGGAATATCCACCATAGACGGGATGAACACGCTAGTCAGGGGGCAGAAGCTGCCCATATTCTCCGGATCAGGAATGCCGCACAACAGGCTCGCCGCGCAGATAGCGAGGCAGGCTAAGCTTCTCAACTCCGACGAGAAGTTCGCGGTTGTATTCGGAGGCATAGGAATAAACAGCGAAGAGGCGAACTTCTTCATAAAGGAGTTCGAGTCGACAGGCGCCATAGACAGGACGGCGATGTTCCTCAACCTCGCCTCGGAGCCCTCGATGGAGAGGATAATACTGCCCAGGCTTGCGCTCACGACCGCGGAGTACCTTGCATATGAAAAGAACATGCACGTGCTCGTTATACTTACCGACATGACGAACTACTGCGAGGCGCTCAGGGAGGTTTCCGCAGCGAGGGAGGAAGTCCCTGGAAGAAGGGGATATCCGGGCTACATGTATACCGACCTCTCCTCCATATACGAGAGGGCAGGGAAGATACGCGGAAGGGACGGCTCAATAACCCAGATACCGATACTTACGATGCCGGGCGACGACATAACGCACCCGATACCGGACCTGACCGGATACATAACCGAGGGCCAGATAGTCATGGGAAGGGACCTGCAGCGCAACGGCATTTATCCCAACGTGGACGTGCTGCTCTCGCTGTCGAGGCTCATGAACCAGGGCATAGGCAAGGGCAAGACCAGGGAGGACCACAGGGGCACTGCAGACCAGCTCTACGCGGCATATGCCAGGGGCAAGGAGCTTAGGAGCCTTACAGAGATCGTTGGGGAGGAGGCGCTGAGCGGCAACGACAGGAAGTTCCTTGGTTTTGCCGACGGATTCGAAAAGGAGTTCGTCAACCAGGGGTATGACGAGGACAGGAGCATAGAGCAGACGCTTGAGCTCGGATGGAAGCTATTCTCGCAGCTCGACATAAACGAGATGAAGAGGCTGAAGGACGAGTACATAAAGAAGTACGGGAAGTGGAAGTGATGGCAGCAAGCGACACTAAGACGACAAGGCTGGAGCTCATAAGGACAAAGGCAAGAGTGCGCGTCGCGGCCAAGGGGCTCTCGCTGCTCAAGATGAAGAGGGGCAGCCTCGTGATGGAATTCTTCGAGATGGCGAAGCAGATACGCAGCATGAGGGAGAACATGAGGGAGAGCGTGTCCAGGGCGATGGAGAGCATAAGGATAGCCGAGGCACAGGCTGGCACCATAGAGGTGGAAAGGATAGCCGCCGAGCAGGGAAGCGCAAACGCGACAGTGAATGCGAGGAACGTGATGGGAGTAGTAATACCGAACGTGGAGCTCTCGCTGCACGACTACGGGGCTGGATACAGCGTGGTGTCCGTGCCTACGTCCATAGCCGATGCGAGGAACGGCTTCGCCACGCTGTCAAGGCTCATTGTTGAAGTGGTGGAGAAGGAGGCGTCCCTGAGGAAGTTGCTAAACGAGATAGAGAAGCTCAACAGGAGGGCCAACGCGATCGAGAACGTTGTGATACCCTCGATGAAGGAGAGGATGGTGTACATAAAGCAAAGGCTTGAGGACCTGGAGAGGGACCAGACGGTCTCGCTGAAGTTCATAAAGAGGAGGATAAGCAGTGGATGAGGTCGGGAGATTCAGGCGGATAAGGAGCAGGGTCGCGCTGATAAACGGGGTGGCTGCGCTCGCCGCGATAATGCTGATATTTGCAGTATACTACCACGTGTTGTGATTTGGATGGAGCATGGCATAGAGACGTTGAAGAGGATAAAGGAGAGCGAAGAGAAGGCGGACAGGCTTATGGAAAAGGCGAAGTCCGATGCCGAATCCATAAGGGAGGAAGCCGAGAGGAGGGTTATTTTCGCCCAGGAGGAATCGGTGAAGAAGGCTGAAGATGAGAAGGAGGCTGTCATAAGGGATGCAGAGCACAGGGCTGCCGAATACGACCTGAAGGCGGTGAAGGATGCGAAGACCAGGGCCTCGAAGCTGAGGAACCTTGAGAAGGAGGACGTGCTCGGCATATTCGCCGAGGAGATAGCAAAGAAATTCGATTTGGATGTTTGAATGTTCCTGCCTTCTAGGATGAGCAAGATAAGGATCGTCGCGCTGAGGGACGACTACGACGGGGTAATGACAGCGCTGCACGACAGCGGCCTGATGCAGATAGACCCGATAAGCGAGGCAGCCAGAGGCTCCCTCAAGGGAGAGGGCGGAATAGAGTACAAATGGCTCTACGAGTACGCGCAGCGCTTCAGGGCTCTCGACGACAGCCTGATCCCGGTTGAGAGCAACGACAAAATACTCTTCAACAGCATGGCCGAGCTTGTCGACAGGGCTAATGGCATAAGGATAGACGAAAGGGTAGCTGCAATAGTGTCCGAAAAGGGGGCGCTCTCCTCGGCACTTGGCGGGATAAGGACCAGGCTCTCTATCCTTGAGAAGCTGGAGGGTTTCAGGGAGGACGTATCAATACTCAACGGAAAGAGCGTGGTGTCGTTCATAGTTTCGGGGCCAGCAACCGAGGAGATGGTTGCCTGGGCTTCCAAAAACGACAACTGCGCGGTGATAAGGCTCGAGAAGTCTGTGCTTGCTGGCGTCCTCAGGAGCGAGGAGAAGGATTTCGCGAAGCAGGCTCAGGCACTTGGGGCCCAGATCGAGGCGGTGCCGGAGATGAGCGGCAAGCAGAAGAAGCTGGTAAAGGAGCTTTCAGACGACGCGAAATCGATGGATGAAAAGGTGGCTGCACTGGACGAGGAGCTCCTCAGCATATCAAAGAGCTCCTACCCGATTGTCAACGCAATAAGGGAGCAGCTGGACATAGAGATGGAGAAACTTGAGGCAACGACGAAGCTAGGGGTAACCAGGTCCGTAGTGGTGATAGAGGGCTGGACCGAGCACTCCGACGTGAACAGGGTAAGGAGGGTCCTTGCGCAGGCAGCAGGCAAAAGGTTCGAGATGGAGACCCTGAAGGTCAAGGACGTGCCGCCCACAAAGCTCAAGAACCCCGCAAGGCTTAAGCTTTTCGAATCGTTTATAAAATTCTATTCGCTGCCTAAGAGCAACGAGGTCGATCCGACAATAATGTTCGCGTTCATATTCCCGATATTCTTTGGCCTTATGGTCGGTGATTTCGGATACGGGCTGTTCATGCTCGTCGGGGCGCTTCTGCTGATAAGGCACATACGCAAGAAGAAGCCTGGCGCTGCCAAGTCGCAGAGCAAGATATCGAAGTTCGTGCACACAATCGTAGGGAACGAGGGCCTCGTCCTGCTCGCCAAGTCGATAATACCGGGCGCGATAATAGCTATGGTGCTCGGCATTGCGTTCAACGAGTATTTCGGATTCCAGCTGCCGTATACCGCCCTGTTCAACGTCGAGGCAGGGCTGCCCAAGCTTCTTGACCTTGCAGGATGGATAGGCGTAGCAATGGTCTCGTTCGGATTCATCCTTGGCTTCGCCAACTACCTCTTCATAAGGCAGAGAAAGAAGGCCTTCGGCAGGCTGGGATGGCTCGCCGCAGCCATAGGCTTCGTGATATTCGGGCTTAACATACTGCACAGGGCGCCGCTGGGCTTCTCCAACCCTGTCGCGATAGTTTCATATGTGCTGCTTGTTGCAGGGATCATCACCATAGTAGCAACGGAAGGATTCGAGTCGATGATGGAGCTCCCGTCGCTGATAAGCCACATTCTCTCCTACACCAGAATAGTTGGGATACTGCTTGCATCCGTCATACTTGCAGAAGTGATAGACTTCATATTCATAGGCGGATGGCACCACTCGATACTTCTCGGGCTGGTTGGCACGCTGATACTCATTGTGGGGCAGCTGTTCAACATAACCATAGCGATGTTCGAGCCAGGCATACAAGGCGCAAGGCTTATATACGTGGAGTTCTTCTCAAAGTTCTTCAGCGGGAACGGTGTGCCTTACGTTCCTTTTGTAAGCAGGAGGAGGAGGACGCTCAGCAGGTTCAGCCTGGAGCCGGAGAAGTGAGCCTAGAGAATTGCAGCTGATGCTTGAAAGATTGGGAAAATGCAGGGCAGCAGCCGCTCGCTTGTTGCGATTTGTTTGATTGCTTGCTGAAGCGCAAAGCTCCACTAATCCTCGTCAACCAAATAAATAGGAAAAGAAAAAAAGGAAAGAGCAAGCGTGATTTTCAGCGAAGCCCTATCTCTATCTGTACATTGTCAGGCACTGGTATCCTCATGACCTGGCGAAGCACCTGCTCGTTGCCGTCTATCTCTATGAGCCTCTTGTGATACCTTATCTCCCACTTCTCGTAGGTGTGGCTTCCGTCTCCGCATGGCGTTTTGCGCATGGAGAACTTGAGCTTCCTTGTCGGGAGAGGCATGGGACCGCTGCAGGCCACGTTTATCGAGGCTGCTATCGCCTTGATCTGCTGGCCTATAGTGTCTATGCTCTTCGAGTTCGTGCTTACGAGTTTTATGCTTGCCTTGCCCATGGTTCACGCACCCTTCACTGCTTCTTCGGAACGACGTCAAGGACAACTCCTGCGCCTATCGTCTGTCCCATATCCCTTATTGCGAACCTGCCGAGCTGCTTGAAGTCGCTGTACTTCTCTATGACTATCGGCTTTGTCGGCTTGACCCTTATGAGGGCGGAATCTCCCGTCTTTATCGTCTCCGGGTTCTTCTCGACGACCTGGCCGGTCTTCGGATCCTTCTTCTCAAGTATCTCGACGAACTGGCAGGCTATCTGCGCAGTGTGTATGTGGAACACGGGAGTATAGCCCTTCGCTATGACGTTCGGGTGGTTCAGCACTATTATCTGCGCTGTGAACTCCTCCGCTACCATAGGCGGATTGCTTGCAGGGCCCACTACGTCGCCCCTCTTTATGTCCTTCTTCTCAACGCCCTTTATGTTGAATCCTACGTTGTCTCCGGGCTCGGCCTTCGGCAGCTGCTGCTTGTGCATCTCGATGCTCTTGACTTCAGCCTTCTTTCCGCTCGGCATTATAATTATCTGGTCTCCCGGCTTCATTACGCCTGTCTCTACCCTTCCTACCGGAACTGTTCCGAATCCTGATATGGTGTATACGTCCTGTATTGGAAGCCTGAGTGGCTTGTCGGTTGGCTTGGCTGGAATTTCGAGCATGTCCAGCGCCTCAAGAAGCGTTGGCCCGTTGTACCACGGCATCTTCTCCGGCTTCATCGCGACATTTGACCCCTCCATTGCGGAGTATGGTATGAACTTTATCGTGTCTACCTTGAATCCAAGGCTCTTCAGAAGGTCTGATACGGACTTCTTTGCCGCCTCGTACTTCTCCTGGCTGAACTGCGCCGCATCCATCTTGTTTATTCCTACGATGAGCTGCTGCACTCCGAGAACGCTCGCGAGTATCGCGTGCTCCCTTGTCTGCGCCATGACTCCGTCGACTGCGCTCACGACGAGCACTGCGGCGTCTGCCTGGCTGGTTCCTGTTATCATGTTCTTTACGAAGTCCCTGTGACCTGGTGCGTCTATTATCGTAAAGTAGTACTTTGCAGTCTCGAACTGCCTGTGGGCTATGTCTATTGTTATACCTCTTTCACGCTCCTCCTTCAGGCTGTCCATGACGAACGCAAATTCGAATGATGGCCTGTTGAGCTGTTGCGTTATCTCCTTGTATCTCTGCATATCCCTGTCCGAGATCGCCTTGGTCTCGTAAAGCAGCCTTCCTACCGTCGTTGACTTTCCATGGTCTACGTGTCCTATGAAAATCAAATTCATGTGTGGTTTTTCCGACATTTTTTCACCTTGTTGAGCAAAAATTCCGCTAATCAGTGCATGTAAGCACAACTAGCGATTGTTGTTTTGAAGAGAAAGAATATATACCTTGCACCTTCAAATCTCAGTAAGTTGATGTAGTAGCATATATTTATATTTTGCGGTATGCGCAGCGTTACTCTCTTAGTCCATCTTGCACTGTGGGTGAGTCGAAGATTGGGCCCAAGTTACTTTCTTAGATGAATAATCTGACCCTATTTCTAATAGAGATAAGTAATATACAAACTGCTAGAACTACCCAGAATAGGTATAGATTGTCGAATATGTCCGCTACTATTGTACTTAGAAAAAATATACCAATGAACATCAAAACCAGATGAAAGGCTTTACTCCGACTCTTTTGTACCTGCTGTTGGTACTCTTTTTCAGTCTTAACACCTGCTTTCTTTAGAGTTTCATTTTTAACTCTCTTGGCTTCTTTAGGATGTCTGTTGTAATAATATTTTTTAACGAAGGAATCGAGAAATATAAAAAGAGCAAAGCCCACTACGCCTCCCGCTAACCAACCAGTAAATAATGCTATCAGAATCCAGATGCTCCCGAGTATTAGCAATCGATATTGCCAGAGCTTCATTAACATCCCATTAGCTTATTGCTCCTAAAGTCTTTTATCTGCTCTTAAAGCGGGTTGATGAGCAGAATTTAGGGCAACGCCTGTATCAGCAGCGTTGCGCACATGCCAAAAGAGAAATGCCGGGCGCGGCAATTTCCTCGCACAGAAGATATTTATTCATTGTATTATATTGCACACTTGTCAAAGGATTCCAAATCTTTATATATTTATAAAGAGGAAGTATAATTGGTGAATCCATGGCACAAACTATGAATAAAATGAGCGAGGGTGAGAATCTGAATAATAAGAAGTTGAGTAGTGCAAATAATGAACTGCTTGCTTCAATATTCGAACCTAAGGAAGAAAAATCAAAGAAAGAGAAGTTGGCAAATAAGGGCATGCAGAATTTGATAGAAGTTTTGGACGACCAGGACGCATCTGCAAGGGAGCTAGAACTGTCACGGTCCATACTTGACAACTATCTCAGGCAGGGTGGTGCAGGAGCTGCGGATTTTGCACAAAAAGCTGTAAACAAATACAAAAAGTCTAAAGGCCCAGAGCACGAGTTTACGGCGGAATTTGATAAAGTAGCCAGCCTATTGAAGAATGCAAATTAGGCGCATGAATAGGGAGGGTATTACCCTCCTATCTGGGCAGCACTGCAGAGGGAAGGTTTTGGGGCGCACATCTGCATTTTATTGCAATGCTGTTCGTTGTTCCTGATCTGCAGACAGGACAAAAGCGTATTTCCGGCAGTTTACTTGACTATGCCTTGTACCGCATCAGTGCCTGTACCCCCAGAATATGCCGATCGTGTTCGCCAGGTTGGAGAACAGCACTACTAGGAATATTGTGTCGACGAATCCCGGTATGGCTATCCCAAGAGTCAGCGGCACGGCGGCTATGACAGTCGGGGCTAGGCCCCTGGATATGTTGAAGGATATGAAGGACTTCTCCCTCCTCGCCAGCTTTCCATCCTTCGATATGTAGTCGCTTAGTATCGGCATGAAGGCTACTCTAGCAAGCGCGAATATGGCGACGAAGCCGAATGATATTACAAGCATAACTGGGGTAACCTGGCTGACGCTGAAAAGGAGCCCGAGGTAAACGAAGAAGAAGGTGCTGACGAAGAACACTATCTCCTTCTGGTAGCTCTTTATGTGCTCAGCCTCGTCCCCAAGCGCGAAATGCCTCTGCAGGAATGTCGGTGTGTGCACGGACAACGGCTTCTTGCTCCTCGCTCCAAGATTCGAGATCAGAAGCCCGAATATGAAGACGGTTATCGCGCCGTTGAATCCTATCTGCTGCGAGCCGCCGTATGTCGCGAGAACCATTGCGATTGTGAGCATCCACGTATAGCTCCTGCTCTGCTCCTCGAACCTGTTGAGAATGTAGAGCCAGAAGAGCGCGAATATCACCGCAAGAATAGCAGAGCCGAACAGGTTGCTCACCACTATCGAGGCTATCCCGCCAACGGTTACATTGCCTGACACCACTATCTGGAGAAGCACGAGAGGCACCAGAAGGGTGAGTATGTCCGACGCTATCGCCTCGAACCTTAGCGTCGTCTTGAGCTCCTCCGATATGCCGACCAGGCTGGTAAGCATCGGCACTATGACTGTGCTCGGCCCGGCGATGGCGAAGCCGAATATGAAAGCTATGAGGAGCTGGAAGTGCAGGACGAAGAACCCTATCAGCGATGATATGATACCGACGGCAAAGGTGAGGCCGAAGGTGTACTTGGAGGCGTTTTTGAGAACCTTGCGCAGCTCGGCGTAGTTCATGTTCAGCCCTACATCGAAAAGTATGAATGATACAGCCACTCCGGTTATAAGCGAGCTGAGGCTGCTCACGAGGCTGCCGCTCCCGGTGCCTATTATGTGGAGCAGTGGCCCTATCAGCACTCCGATGAGCATGAGTGGCATTATGTTTGCTATCTTGAGCTTGCTGAAGAGCGCGTTGAGTATGAACCCTATGAACACTATGCTCGCGAAGAACAGGAAGGCCAGGTTTCCGTTTATCATCAGTCGCACCTTTCAGAGCAGGCGTTGCCCGGCTCCATCCATATTGCTATCATAATGGTTAAATGCCTTTTTGGAGAGCGATTCGTTTATCTGAGAAACTATGTCGTGCATCTTTCCCTCCCTGCTCTTAGATACAAGAAGATAGCGCTCGTCCTTTGTGCCGCGTGCCACCATTATCACAACGTTGCCGAAGTTCATCCTGCCTGCGCGTCCCATCCTCTGTATTGTCCGTATCTCGCTCGGGACAGGCTCGTAAAACACAACTGCATCTACGCCGGGTATGTCGAGCCCCTCTTCCGCTATAGATGTGGCTACCAGGACCCTGAACTTGCCGGCGCGGAAATCCGCTATCACCCTCTGCTGGTCTGCGATTGTGACGCCCTCCTTCTTGCCTACGAACTGCATAGCGCTTATTCCGGACGAATTGAGCATCTCTGCAAGCTTCTGCGTGGTTGACCTGTACTGCGCGAAGACTATGACGCTGGAATTTGGAAACTTGTCGCGTATCACTTCGACTGTCCTGCGCATCTTTGGGTGCTCCTCTCCGGATGCGAGCGCTGCCCTCGCCGCCTCCACCGCCAGCTTCACAGACTGGTTGGACAGTATGCTCTGCACAACCCTGCTCTTCTTCTCGCGCATCTCGAGCGAATTCATGTAGGAGACAAAGGGATAGAGCCCCTCGACGTTCGCCATGTCGTAAGCGTGCAGCAGATCGAGTATGTAAACGTAGTGCTGCAGCGCCGCGAACTTGTAGTTCTCAGCCTTCAGGCCGGAGATTATCCTGCCTATCTCTATCAGCCTGCCCTTCGGCATCGTCTCGAAGTTCTTGAATGGGCAGAGCCCCATGCCGTTGAGCTTCGCAAGATGCTCGCTTATGATCGGGGCGAGAAGCGACGAAATTCTTGAAACTACAGGCCCCTTGTCGACATATACGACCTCATTGCTCTTCCCAAGCACGTACTTTGCCACGTCCGGATCGAAGCGTGACCTTATCTCTATCGACTCTATCCCCAGTATTGCCACAAGAGTTTCTATGTTCCTCTTCTTGCTTCCGGGCGAGGCGGTCATTCCCATTATCTGCACGCCGTGCTCCTTGCATTCGTCTGCAACGAACGTGTAGGCGTACTTGCCCATCGCCCTGTGGCATTCGTCGAATACGCACAAGCCGAAATCCCACATCGAGAGCCTCCCCGCCTTGATGTCGTTGGCTATTGTTTGCGGCGTGGCGACTATGATGCGCGCGTCGTCCTCCTCGCGCATGCGCTCCTTTGCGGCTACCCTTCCAGTAAGAAGACGTATCCATCCGCTCTCCACCTTGAGCATCTTCGACAGCGTGACGTAGTGCTGCTCGCTGAGCGGCTTCGTCGGCGCCAGTATTAGGGCCTTCTTGTGGCCATAAAGGCACTTAGCCATCGCAAACACGGAGATAAGCGTCTTGCCCAATCCCGTTGGTAGCACTACTAGTGTGTTCTTCCCGGAGAAGACGCTCTTCGCTATGTTTATCTGGTACTCCCTCGGCTCGACGCCTTCGAGGTTCACAAGCGAATCGTACGGGCTGAGCGCTTCCCATTTCGTGGCTGCCAAGGCTAATCACCCATAGCTTTTTCTCCGATAGATTTATTATAAATGCGCAATCATAATTAAGCATATGGAATCCTTCGATGACGCCGCGATTGAAACTGGGCTAGGCAGGCTTGCCAAGGCACGGATAGGGGCAGGCGAATATGGCCTGGATGAAAACGAGAAGGGCATAGTCAAACTCCTCTCAAAGGCGTGCAAGCTGATAGACGAAGTATATATTGAGCAAGTGGCTCCCGGAGCAAATTCCGTCATTGCAGAGCTCTCTGCGCAGAATGACGATGCAAGCAAGAGGCGGCTTGAGTTCATTTCGTGGAACAAGGGATTCTGGGACAAGCTTGACGGAGACAGGCCTTTCTATGGGAAGGAGGAATCAGGACCAGGCGCGGCATTCTATCCGAAGGATGCTGCCAAGCAGGAGATCGAAAGGCTTTTGTCCGATCCTGTGCTCGGCAAGGAGGCGAAAGAATGCTGCACGATCATAGCCAGAAAAGGAGGCAGCCTAGTCCCAATTAAGTACTCGGAGGCGTTTGACAGCAAGCTCGCAGCAGCTTCAAAGCTGGTGTCGGAAGCGGCTGCGCTTGCAGATAACGCCTCGCTGCGTGATTACCTGGAAAAGACAGCAAAGGCGCTCATTACAAACGATTACACCGAGCAGCAGATAGCCTGGCTGCACCTCGATAGCAGGATAGATCCGGTAATCGGGCCGTTCGAAACCTATGAGGACAAGCTCTTCGGTTTGAAGGCTGCGTTCGAGGCATACGTGAACGTCAGGGATGATGCCGAAAGCGCTAAGCTCTCCTCATACTCTGCATACCTCAAGGAGATTGACGATTCGATACCGATATCAGGAAGCAAAAACTTCTCGAGGAAGAGCCAGTCATTCTCCCCAATACTTGTGGTCAACGAGATTTGCTATGGAGGCGAAGCAAACGCAGGCTATGCGACTTCTGCATACAATCTGCCAAACGATGAATCGATAAGGAGGGAGCACGGCAGCAAGAAGGTGCTGCTGAAGAACATCATGGACATCAAGTTCGAAAATATAGCTATGCCGATAGCGAAAGAGCTTCTTTCTCCAGAGCAGCTCGGCATGGTTGACTCTGATGCAGGCTTCAAATTCGTGCTCTTCCATGAGCTTTCTCACGGCCTTGGCCCTGGCGAGATTTCTGGAGCGGATGGCACCATGACGCCCGTATCGGAAAGGCTGAGGGACCTGTTCTCCCATCTCGAGGAGGCAAGGGCTGACGTGACCGGGGTTTACTGCGGCATCTACCTTTCCAATATGGGAGTGCTCGGAAAAGGCTTCAAGGAGAAGCTCTACGTGAGCTATCTGGTCTACAACTTGCTGAAGGGGATGCGTGCAGGCTTAAACGAGGCGCACGCAAAAGGCCAGAGCATACAGTACAATTATCTCGCAAAGCGCGGCGCCATCAGGTTTGACGGCGGAAGATTCTCAGTGGATTTCGACAGGTTTGAGAAAACGATGCTGGAGCTGGTTTCGGAGCTCAACGGCATACAGGCTGATGGCGATTACGGGAGAGCGAAGCAATTCAGCGAAGCCTACGCTTTCATGCCTGATGAGGTGAAAACATCCAATTCGCGCATAGGGCACATACCGGTCGACATAATTCCTGAGCCCGCGCTGCGGTAGCAAGGAGATTTTTATAGTTTTCCAGTTGATAGTATCAATTGCGCCGCTGTAGCTTAGTGGGAGAGCGTCCGGCTGAAGTTCTGCTTGTCAATAGCGGATCAAAAACCGGTAGATCGCAGGTTCAAATCCTGCCAGCGGCATTCTACCCTCGTCCTTATGCAAGCCTATCGAATTCCTATTTTTTACAAATGAATTATGCACTGGTTCTGGATAAGGTTTTCTAAAGGAAAATGGCGCCTTGATAATCGGTTGCTTGCGTATGGCTGAAGACCGCAAACGCGGTTTATCGAATGCCAATTTGCATCTTTAGTAAAATGGTACAATAAATGCAGCAGTCAGATTTTAAAGGATAGGGCGGCAGCTAAACTATTGGGATTGCAGGTGTGTGCATGGATGTGGCAGGAATTGATTACAAACCGCGTACGGAGTTTTTGAAGAATGAAATAGCAAGGGCAAATTTCAATAATCCAAAAGGCAGGGAACGGATAATCGCGCTGTGCGAAACAGAGGATAAGGCGTACAGGTACCAGGTGAAGAATGAGTCAAAGAGGTTCTACGGCTCCTATTCATTTCTATACAATGAGCAGTTTGGTTCATACAGGGAGGAGTATTTTAAAATGCTGAAAGAGCTCAGCTATAAGGATTACATAGCAGTCCTGGCAAGGGAGGTATACGCACCAAGTATGTTTGGCGGATGGAGAAAGGGAAAACAGATTCCATTGCCGAAGGGAATAAGCAAGGAGGATAAAGCGGAGATCCTTAAAGTTGCGAAAGCCATGTATGAAAAGCAGGCTGAAGAGCAAACGGAGGAATCGAGGATTAAGAAGCAAAATGAGAGGGAGGAGCTTCTCAAATTCTATAGGTGGTGGATTAAGAATGAAGGAGCGAAACGCTAGCCTCGTTCCCGGATGGGTAAAAGCCTTGCTTACATTATTAAATTTTTCCAACGCTTCTTAATCGGTGCAATGGAGAAGTATGATGTCGTTGTAGTGGGCAGCGGCCCGGCGGGAATCGGCGCGGCTTTTTCCGCAGCAAAGCTCGGCCTAAAGACAGCTATACTTGAAAGGGGCAACTTTGTCGGAGGCAGGATAACAGCCGGCTACAACCTCCTTATAGAAGGATTGTATACGGAGGATAGCGCAACCAAGCTCGTAGGTGGAATCGCTGACGAGCTCATAGCGAGGATGCAGAAGGAGGGAGGTGCGCGGACAAATGATGACAAGAGCATATCGCTGAGGCAGGAGGTGGCGAGGCTGGTGCTCGGGACTATGGCTGCGGAGCTTAAGATAGACGTCTACCTCGGCTCGCTGGTTGATGGAGTTGAGACGGAGGGCACTGAAGTGGGCTCCGTATATTTCTCAGGTAAGAACGGATGGACCCAGGTAGGCTCGAAAATATTCATAGACGCAAGCGGTGACGCGGACATGGAGTCGCTCATAGGGCTTGGCACCCTGGCGAGCGAGGAGGAGAAACACCATTATGCCAGGCTCCCGTTCAGGATCTCTGGAGTGGATGAGGCAAAGCTTGCCGATTTCGCAGCCAAGTCTCCCGATAAGCTGTCGATAACAAAGGGCAAGGACGGCAGGGTGGAAACAGTGCAGATGCACGAGCAGCTGGCTCTCGCCGCGCAGCAGAGCTGCAAATTCCAGCCGCCTACGGGTGACAGGAGGATACTATATGCGACTCCAGTGCAGGGCGAGTTCGTATGTACGGCTCCGAGGATAGCGGTTCAGAACTTTGCAAGCGGCTACGAAAAATATTATTCCGCCGAGATAGCGACAAGGGAGGCATTCGCACTCCACTGGTTCCTTAAGTCGTCAGTGCCGGGATTCGCCGGCTCGAGGATAGAAGACACTGCGCACGAGCTGCTCCTCGGGAACACGCGGAGCGCGACGTGCGAATACATGATAACCGAGGCGGACGTTGCAGCCTCAAAGAAGTTTTACGACGGAATAGCGAGATGCGGCACGCCTATGGAGCTGCACGACGAGAAGCAGGGCGTAGCATACAAGTATCCCGAATCAGGAAAGGGATCATGGTTCCAGGTGCCGTACGGTGCAATGACCGTCAAGAACATAGACAACCTGCTCGTTGCGGGAAGGTGCATATGCGCCGAAGCAGGAGCGCAGAGCAGCATAAGGAACACTGCGACCTCATTGGCCACAGGGCAGGCTGCTGCGACTGCCGCGTATCTATCCTTCAAATTCAAGACCAAGCTGAAGAAGCTTGACCCGAAGCTCCTTCAGGGAACGCTGAAGGAGCAGGGCTGCATAATATGAGCATGGCAAGCAGCGCTATCTGCCAAGCATCCTAGTCCCGAGGGCGTCCAGGCCGGCGCGGAATGCGAAATCCGATACTTTAAGCATGGAGCTCTGAAGAGCCCCGAGCTTTGCCTCTTTTGATATGAAGAGCACGAATCCCTGCGAACCCCCTCCGAGGAGCCTTCCCGCTGCTGCCCCGTGCAGCATTCCCTTCCTTATTATCGAATCCACTAAGCTGTTTGATACGGAAGAGCCCAGCCCTTTTTTGACCGACCATCCATGGTTGACTGCGGCGCAGAACGCCTCAGCGTCTTCATGCAAAACCGCTTCGCGCAGGTCTAGCGCGACCTCCTTCAAAGAGATCAGGCTCTCTATGGTCCTGCTGTCGCCTTTTGCGGCTGCCGAAGCCTGTTCGCACAGTATCTCGCCGCTATACCTCGACCTGCCTGTGTATACAAGCAGTATGTTGGACATCAATCCCTCGATGAAGCGGGAATGCTTGGGGAACCTTTCTATTTTCACAATGTCGCCATCAAAGGACATGAACTTGAACCCGCCGTGGGCTATCGCATACGGGTCCTGCATCCCCAGCAGGACGCCAAGCCCCTCCCTCTCCGAATCGTATGCCATCCTCGCTATGCGGTCAGGGCTTGGCTTCGAGCCAGAAAGGTGCAGCAGCATTGCGGAGATTGCCGTCATCATGGCGCTTGAGGATGCGAGCCCGGAGCCTGGAGGCACGTCGCCGTTGATCCTAGCCCTGCCTCGGACTATGCCGTGCTTCTCCATGAGAGACATTATCCCTTCCATGCCTGAGCCGCCGCGCGCCGAGCCCATCAGGCTCCTTACGTAATCGCGGGAGGAAAGCTCGAGTGGCATGCTGTCAGGCAAATACGAGACTGTCACGCCCAGGTCTATTGTGGTGTTGAGCGCCGCGCCGCCATACCTTTCTGGGAAAGGCGGTATGTCGGTGCCTCCTCCGCCGAAGCTCACCCTCAGCGGGCTGTAGAATATGATACCTTTTTTTACATGCATGCTTTCACGCGGTGCGATGCGGCAGCGCACGGTTCACTTCTTCGGTATGCTCTTCATCATCTCTGAGAATGAGCCCTCAAGCTCCTCTATTGCAGACTGCAGCGCATCTGCAGGCTTTTTCTTTGAGGTCTTTATTACCAGCGTAGGCTTGCCAGTCTGCGGATGGTCGCGGCTCACTCCTGCAAATGAGACGTCGGACTCTGTCAGCAGCTGCGAAGCAAGCATCTCGGCTATTGTTGAATCGGTACCCTCGAATTCCAGGACAAGCTCCTTTCCCTCGTTTTTCAGCACGTTTGTCTTCATTGAACCATCTCTTCCTTCTTCCCAGTTATGAATGTGATTACGTCCTTCAGGTTGTTGTACATGGCGCTCACCTTCCTTCTCTCCGCGTGCCTGCAGTTGGTGCAGTATAGCACTCCGGGGTTGTCTCCAGGAACCAGAGGCGTGTTGCAGAACTCGCACTTGGCGTGTATGACTCCGCACTCCCTGTCCCTCAAGCCGAGAAGGTACGTATCGCCTTCCGCGCTGAGTATCGTCGCAAGCACTATGTCGCCGACCTTGTACTGGGGCGCCTCTGGCATGCCGTGGTCCCTTCTGTCGCGCATATGAGGAGGACCTCTTCCCCTGCTGTCAGCCTTTATGATTATCTTTCCGCTCTTAAGCGCAACGTAGACCTTGCCGTTCATCTCCAGCTGGTCTATCTTGACGAACATGACGCTCTTCACGTCGTCTGTTATCTCTCCGACTACGTACATGCCGCGCTCGAATCCGACAACCTCGTGCTTAGAGTCTATGCCTATCTTGCCGTCGAACGCCTTTGGCTTTCCAATGGCAGCTGCGTATATCTCGCCGTTCTCAGCGTAAGTGTTGGAGTATGGCAATCCCTCTTCCTCCATGGCGATTCTGTCGCCGGGAAACACAAGCCCAGCTTGATTGTTCTCTTCCAAAATAACACCAATTAGAAACCAGTTTACTTATAAACATTAGATATTATAAATTTATATGATTATTGGTGCGTCTATGGACAGGCTTACCTTCAACGGCGTTGAACTTCCTGTGAGGATACTAGAAACAGGGAACCGCAACGCATATGCGAGGATACGCGACATGGAGGTCATAATAAGCGTGCCGCGCAGAATCAAAGGAGAAAAGCGCGACGACGTAGTCTCGAAGCTCTCTGAAAGCCTGAAGCGCTCGCTGGAGCGCAGCCCTGGAAAGATGCTGGGCTTCAGCAGGGAGCGATTCAGGGACGGGCAGGAGCTTGCGGCGCCCGGCTTGTCACTCAAGCTCTCCATATCGCAATGCGGGAAAAGGTTCAGCTCCTCCGTCAGAGAAGGAGTGCTGGCGATATGGGTGCCAGAATCTGAGCGGATGGATGGCAGCAAAGCCTCCTCCTACATGCACATGGCAGTTTCAAGGGCATTCCTTCCTTCCGTATCCGCATATGTTGAAAGGCTGAATGCGGAGCGCTTCGGCTCCAGGCTCGGCAGGGTGCGCATAGGCAGGGGCATGACGACACTCGGATCGTGCGACTCCTTCAACAACATAACGCTTAACTCCAGGCTATTCGCGATGGGCCCCTATGCTTTGGAGTACGTGGCTGTGCATGAGCTTGCCCACACGCGTTTCCACAACCACTCGAAAAGGTTTTGGGGCGAGGTTGAGCGAGCCCTGCCTGATTATAGGGAAAGGAAGGTATGGATTTTCAGGGAAGGATGGAGGCTCGAAGCCTAAACCGCGCTGCCATAAGAAAGGGCAGACCGTGGTTCGCAGTAGAGCGCAGAAATGCTTAAAAACTCATGCTGTGATGCGTATTCAGTGAATTAATAGGTGAAAAATATGGATCCAGGACGCGGAAGCAGTGGTTTGGTTGGCGAGGGTAAGGATGACCCGGGACGCGGAAACAGTGGCTTTGTTGGAAAGGGCAAAGATGATCCTGAGCGTGGAAGCACAGGTTTTGTTGGTGAAGGCAAGGATGACCCAGGACGCGGAGACACAGGCTGAACAGATTTTTCTTGTTGGCTTTTCCTCATTTTGTTAGTGAATAGTTTATCTTTTGAAATGCGCTTGTCGTATGCGGCTTTCTCCTGTTATGCTGCGAAGTATGCCATTTATGCAAGAACTGCATGATGGCAATTATGCGGTGGATGCAGATACACCGCAAAGCGCAGAAATGCTTAAAAACCCATGCTGTGATTGAATCTCAGTAAATTAATAGGTGAAAAATATGGATCCAGGACACGGAAGTACAGGCTGAACATGCTTTTCTTGTTAGCTTTTACTCATTTTTTTAGTGAATAGTTTATCTTCGGATATGCACTCTTTTCTCCGTACTCAATCAGTATTCTGTTCTGGTTGGAGTAATAGTTGTCGAATCTCCTGATTCCTATGCTGCCAGCTACGATATCAGACACTATTGATATGCGTACCGCATCGCTTCCTGTGGATTCTTCTATGTCGTGCGACAGTCTGCTCGAATCGCCATCGTTGAAGATAGGCGAGATGTACAGGCCGCCCTCTATGTCTGTTATGTCGCCTACGAAAGCATGCTTGTTTACTATGTTGCTTTCCCCTATTATGTTGCGTAGTATGCTCTTGATTCTTCCAGACCAATCGTTCTGGTTGTGCTTTGCGACATGGAATATCGCTTCATATTTCATCTGCAGCCCTGCAATGTTTATTGTCGGCCTTTTTATTATGCCCTGCTCAAGAAGCCGAAGGTAGGTGTACCTTGATGCTCCGCCTTCCAGCCCCAAGCCTGAATCCATCTCTGCAAAGCTGATTGAGGAATTCTGGTTCATCAGGCTCAGGACGTCGTACTCTCTTTTCCATATGGTTCCAGCTGTCTTTTTCGGCGAATCCTTTGTACGCCTGTATACTTTGGATTGCAGCATCTTCTCGAAGAATTCCTGCCTTAGTGGCACGTAGCCGTACGTATTGTAGAAAAGTATCACCTTCCACTCCATGCTGTAGCCTGGAAGTATGCTTGAGCGCAGGTTGTACAGCATCTCCTTTGCCCTGTCTATGCTGTTCTCAACAAGGACGTACATGAAGAGGTCGTAGTCCCCCTTTGTTAGAGCTGCGAACTGGACCATCGGCTCGGATTCTACAGCTGCCTTTATCTCCTCAAATTGGGGCTTCTTATCAAGGAACTTCGCGTTCACTATATAGTATACGTATCCAAGCTTCTCTACGTTTATCTCAAGTGTATATTTTATACCGAGCTTCTTTTCTAGGGCGAGTATGCTGTACCGCGTCCTTGGCTGCGACCAGCCCAGCATCTTGCCAAGATACTGCTGCGATATCCTCGAATTCATGCTGAGAGCCTGCAGTATAAACAAATCACGCTCGTCAAGCTTGGGCTGGATGATTTGAGCCTCAGAATCGTTTCTCACGGATCCCTCTTGCTGCAGCCCTGCCTGATCCGCATACCTCGCTTTGTCAACACGCTGCCTTCTTGCCTGGTATCTGTGCCTTGCAGGTATGAAGAGGCCGCTCTGATTTATCCTGCCAAGGTACCTGCTTTTCCTGACGCTGCTCTCAGTATCTGCATCTCTTATTGCTAAACGTTCGTATACGCAATAGCTCCCGTTTATAAGCCTTATCTCGATATTTGGGCTGTATTCCCTCTGCAAAGCCTCGAACGCAGCCCTTATCGGCTCCGGCGCTGAGTCTATCACCCTTGTCATCATATCCCTTATGTATTAATATATTTCGCTAAGATATAATAAATATACTATTTAATTATTAACTATTATACGTCTTATCATTGCTTAATAAATTATATTTTTTTATAGAATATGAATTATAGTTAGTTTAGTTAGCCAGATAAAGCATTCTCCGTTGGAAAAAACAGTAGTGCTATTTATAAAAGCTTCTTCATATTATCAATCAAGCAGGGGTTTGGTGGACATGGCAAATTATATGAACGACTTCGATGTCATTCTACCCTCGACTAATCCTGGTTGTATCACTGTTTCCAACCTCCACCAGCCCTGCCTTTTTTGCGTTTAATTGGTGGTTTGGATGCACGTATGGGAAATAAAGTTTGTGCTGTCCCTTCCCGTTTTGGGAAAGTGGGCAAGGAAGAAGCGCGACAAGTGGGTTTTTGAGGACGACCCGAACAATAAGCGCCCTGTTGTAGGGATTGCGCTCAGCAAGATTGCATTCATGTACGTGTGGGGCGACATGCCGATAAAGGATCAGCTCAGCGAGTACGACTTCAAGAGGTTCCTTGAATACAACAACATAACTGAGTATGATCTTCCTGAGAAGTACAGGTAATATTAAATGGGTGGGGAGCATGGGCAGTACTAAAAACACCAGAAGCAACGGAAACCTTGTCGAGACGACAAGGTCTGGGAAGAGGTTCTACAGGCTCTATTTTATTAAGCCCCCAATAAAGGCTGAAATGGAAGACCTCGGCGACGAGCTGATAAGGATGAACGAGGTAGAGGAGGTTTTCCTTACAGATGGCGACTATGGCTATGTCGTCAAGGCGCGCTTTGACGAGGAGAAGGAGCCCTCAAACGTGGAGCGCTTCCTGCAGAAGCGCCTTGGGAACCGCTACGGCAAGGTTACTGCTTTTGACAAGTACGGTCCGGTGCGCAGGATGCAGTAATTGGAGGGCGCGACACCGCGTTTCCGGCAACGCATAAATATTCTTTAAGCCGATATGATTTTGTGATAGCATGGCAGCCAAGAAGGCTTCTGCGAAGAAAAGCATACATAGAAAAGTTGAAAAATCTAAAAAGGAGTACAGGAAGCATGACGCACACAAGGAGATCTACAACAAGGAGTACCATGAGGTAAAGTACTCTGAGGAGCACAGGTGCCCGGTGTGCGGCAGCAGGATAGACGAGAACGGAATGTGCGCCTGCGGCGCGGGAGGCTCCTGAGAGCCCCTTACGCCCAAGCTTTATAAATCCCTTATTTTTGCTATACTACCCTTCTTGCCTGGACCATCGAGTCTATTGAGGTTATTGGGGCTGAGCTCTCCTCTATCTCCTGCATCGATGGGTAGTAGTCTTCGTAGTTGCTTATGTTCGCGCTTATCCTCTCCCCATATGAAGGAGTAAGGGAATTCTTGTAGAATATGCCCAGCGGTATCTTCTCGTCCGAAGGATAGGCAAGCTTTATGGCCTGGTTCATCTTCTCTATAACCTCCGACTGGTCCTTGACCTCGTAGTCCACCTTAGCCTCGTAAACGCGCTCCTTGTACCATTCGTTTGTGTTTATGTCGTTGTAGGTTGGGCAGGGCTGCAGCATGTCGACAAATGCCATGCCCTTGTGCTGTATAGCCTGTTTTATTATCTCCTTTGAGAGAGGTATGTTGTAGGCGAAAGTCCTGGCCACGAACGTGTATCCTGAGGATATCGCGAGCGCTATCGGGTTTATCGGGTCGTTTATGTTCGGCTCTGGCAGCGACTTTGTCTTCTCGCCACGCTTTAGCGTTGGCGACGCCTGCCCTTTAGTGAGGCCGTAGACGCCGTTGTTGTGTACTATTATTGTCATGTTGACGTTCCTCCTGCCTGCGCTGACGAAGTGCCCCACCCCTATGCCGAACGTGTCACCATCTCCTGCATCCACTACAACATTGAGCTTCGGGTTTGAGAGCTTTATCCCTACGGCAAACGCCAGAGCTCTTCCGTGAAGCGTGTGCACCCCGGCTATCGGACCTGAAACGAAGTGAGGAAGCTTCCCGGAGCAGCCTATCCCTGACACGAGAACCGCGTCAGTGTAGTCTAGCTTCAGCTCAGAGAGCGCGCTTTCCACAGATCTAAGTATGCCGAAGTCCCCGCACCCGGGGCACCAGTCGTTGAATTCAAGCTGCTCATTTACCTTCATTCAAAACCACCTTCTTAGTATCATTCTTTACCACGTCGCTGATTGAGCTCACGACCTCGTCCTTTGTCATCGGGCGGCCGTTCCACTTCAGCACGTAGTGCGTAGGCTTTATGCCTGTATTCTCGGTGAGCAGGCGTGCGCCCTGCGCAGTGTAGTTGTTCTCCATCGCTATGATCCTCTTCTTTCCTGAAAGGAGCTTTGCCATCAGTTCAGACGGATACGGGCTGAAGAGCCTCACCTGCACCATCTGCACGCTTATGCCCTTTGCCTTGAGCTCTTCCATCGCGTCGAGTATGGCGCCCTTTGGAGAGCCCCACGTCAGTATTACAGTATCGGAGGAGCCAACCGAGTTTGCCATCTGGTTCTCCTGAAGCACCTTGAAGACAAGCTGCCCTTTCTTGATCCTCTTCTCGTACATGGCGATCCTGTTCTCTGATTCCTCTGTTATGTGGCCGTACTCGTTGTGCTCATCTCCAGTATAGTACATATGCGCGTGGCCTAGCGGTGCCCTTGGCGAGATTCCGTCTTCTGTCAGCTCGAATCTCTTGTAATTCTCTGGGTCACCGGGAGAAATCAGCTTTCCGCGCTCTATCTTGAACTTGCCCGAGGTTATCGTCTCCTCGTCCATCACAGCATATGCGTTTGCGAGCGTCTTCTCTATTATGTGGATAGCGGGGGTCTGGCAAAGCTCAGCAAGGTTAAGCGCCATTACTGCGTCGCTGAATACCTCTGCGTGGTCTCCTGAAGCTATGACAATCCTAGTGAATTCGCCGTGTCCTACATTGACAGCAAGAAGCAGGTCCGACTGTCCGCTTCTGGTAGGCAGGCCTGTTGCAGGCGAGCCCCTCATGTAGTACGTCACGAGAACGGGCACCTCGTTCATTCCTGCCCAAGAGATCCCCTCGTTCATTAGCGAGAAGCCAGGACCGGATGTGGCGGTTGCAGCCCTTGCGCCGGTGAGCGCGGCTCCGTTTGCAGCGTTTATCGCTGCGAGCTCGTCCTCTGTCTGGAGCACGACTACGCCGCGCGTCTTTCCGTCGGAAGTCTTGAGCACCTGATTCGCTTCTATGTATGTGCTCTCGTCAGAAGCAGGGGTTATTGGATAGTATGACTGGAACGACAGGCCACCGTAAAGCTTGCCTATCGCGGATATGGTGTTGCCGTCAAGCTGCACCCTGTGCCCTTTGATTGGGAGCTCCTTGAGGTTGTAGCTGTTCTGGACGGATTTGAAGCCTGCCTGCGCTGCCAGCGTGTCGAGCTCGGCAATCTTTGCGTTCTTGAAGGTAGATTTTATCGCATCAAGAAGATACTTCTGATTGAGGCCGAGAAGACCGAAGGAAGCGCCCGCGCAGAGCATGTTCCTCGCCTTCTCTGCCACGAAAGGATCCATCTTGAGCTGGTTTATAATATCTTTCATCAGTGGCCCGTAGTCTATGCCTATGCACTTTACGCCCTTCTTTTCGAGAAACTTGACCACATCCGCAATGGATATGCCGAGGCCAGCCTTCTCAAGAATTGCTGCAGCCTTGACGGCTATCTCAGGCTCAAGGGAGCGCACCTTGTCAATCGTCATCGCTTCTACTCCCTTGTCGTATATCAGGAAGTCGGTAACCTCGTCATAATGCTGAAATATCGTCTCGGCGTCGAATGTCGCGAGTATGTTTACAGTGCTGTTGACGCTGTGCTGCGGGCTGTCGCTCAGCAGCACGTTGAAGTAGCTGTGCCTTCCTTTTATGTTTGAGAAGTACTCCCTGCTCCCGAAAATATAATACCCTGCGCGGGCTACTGCAGCTCCGAAAACGTTGGCGGACGTATCCACTCCGAGTCCCTGGGCTCCGCCTATCATCCAGCTCAATCTCATAAAGACACCGATGCGCTTACTCTTTTAATCTTTATAAAGCAATCGGAAAAATATCTGTTCCGATGGTGCGGTTGTTGGCAGTGTAGGCGCATAAAGGGATTTTCTGGCAAGCAATTTAGTTGTTTGATTTGAGCCCAAAGCATGGAGATCATAGACATTTCAACAGAGATAAGCGAACGCATGACAATATATCCTGGAAATCCAGGCGTCAGCATAAAGACCAGGCGCAACGCAGACGGATTTGCAGTATCAGAGCTTCGCATAGGCAGCCACACGGGCACGCACATGGATGCACCATACCACGTCTTCGACTCTGGAAAAAGAGCTGGCGGCACAAAACTTGAGAAGCTGTATGGAAGGTGCAGGGTCCTAGACCTTACAAAAGTCAAGGGTTCGATAGAAGCAGACGACATAAGGGTATTCAGGATAAGGAGAGGGGAGATAATACTCCTAAAGACAAGGAACTCACTGATCAAAAGCAAAAGGTTCAGGAAGGATTTCGTCTACATAGGGAAGAGCGCGGCAAAGCTTCTTGCAGAATCAGGAGCAAATGCGATTGGGGTTGACTACCTCAGCGTCGAGAAGTTTGGTGCAAAGCCCGAATCGCACAGGATACTCCTCAGTAAAATGGCGGTCTTCGAGGGGCTGTCGCTCAGCAATATAAAGCCAGGCAGCTACCTTTTCATCGGCTTTCCTATCAAGATTGGCATAGATGCAGCTCCAGTGAGGGCTGTCCTGATTAAAAATTAGCAATCCAGTCACACAAACTCGACATCGGTAACGTCAAGCTCCGCTACCCTGCATTGTATGCCGAGAAGCTGCGAAAGGCTGGGCTTGGTCCTGCCATCGTCGCCGCTGACAAACTCTTTTATGTAAGTTCCGTGCTCGGCTAGAAGAGACATCCTGAAGCCTTCATCGCTTATATTGGTGAACTCTATATTGTCAACGGCCCTTACCCTGACGATGTCTGAGCGCCTGTGTGCCACCCTGTTCGGCGTGCGCTGCTCCAGCTCTATAGGCGCCAGCCCGGATATCGCTTCAAGCTTTTCCCTCTCGACCTGCGCTTCCGATGAAACAACAGCTTCGTACCTCTTCATAGCCTTTGAGGTGTCTACGCGCAGAGCCTCCTGCCTGCCGGATGCGGCGAGGCCGAGAGCTTCTACATCGCCCGATGAAGCAATCTCCTTTGAAGCTTCAGCAAGATCTACAGTGCGCCTCTTTGGCGAGAGTATCTCTATCGCGAAAGGCCTGCCGGTGCCGAGCATGCGCACATCTATATCCTCCCTGCCCAGGGCGTGGAGCTTGCTTCCGGCGCCTTCGCACATCCTTATCAGCGGCGCTGCTATCCTCTCCTCAACGCTGCTTGGATACATCCTGCCTGTGAAGCCGCACTCCTTGCAGCCGCGGCCGGAGCATTTCCTGCAGAGCCACTTTGACTGTGGCATGGCGCGCGACTTCTTGACGTATCGCCCGCTGAAGAATGCGGAGGAAACGCGAAGCTCAATCCTTTCGTTTATTGTGTCAACTGTCGCAATTATGTCAGGATCTACAGGTGTCGCAGTCTTGCCTGTCCGCTTCTCTAGCCCTTCACCGACGTATATCTCAAGGGCTTTCTTGATTCCCTGCTTGTTTTCTGACAGCCTTGCATCAGCGTCGATTACCTTCTTGCGTATGAATGCACCAAGCCAGAAGGTAGAGAATTCATATTCTGATACTGCCTTTACTGCCATGTCCAGATATGAGCTGAACTTGTCCGAAAGCCCCATGCATGCTTCGCATCCGCTACCCTCTGATGCCTCAGATTCCAGACCGAGCCTTGCCGAGCAACTCTCGCAAAGACGCATAAATGCACCATTTTAATATATGCGCTGGAAATTAAATCCGTGAAACTCCAACGTGCTTATATATACGCCGCACTGGTTATTATTGCTGTCGCAGCTGCAGCGTTGCTTTTTGCAGCGTCGCAGCCACACCACACCGCAAGGAATGCAGGCATAGTCTTCGGCGCTGATGGAGGCAGCATGAACTACTCGCAGATGGCATTCGCGAGGAGCATGGGCATAGGGTATGACAGGCTCGACATAGAGATGAACAACTCGTTCCACAGCTATGTGGAGAACCTCACCAGTAACAACATAAGCGTGCTCGGCATAATAGACTACAGGACGATGAACGTCAGCTTTTCTTCAAAAAACGGCGCGCTAGAGTGTGTATCAAACTGCAACTGGACGCTAAGTGAATGGAACAGCACAGTATCAAACGTTATACGCGCATATCCAATGATACACGTCTGGGAGATATGGAACGAGCCGCAGTTCCCTGAATTCCAGGATGGATTTAACAATGGCAGCGTCCACAACTACTACTTAATGCTGAAAAGCGCTTATACGAGGATAAAGGCTTACGACCCGAAAGATACAGTACTCTGCCTTGGCGGCGACAACATATACGAGGGAGGAGGAACTCCTTGGATGTACGGCTATTACTGGGCTGAGCAGCTGTGGGGCTACGGCGCAGGAAAGTACTGCAGCGCGATATCCCTTCATGCTTATACTGGATTTGAGTACCTCCCGAGCCAGGTGCCTTACGGCAGCTCCAGAAGCGTAGGAAGCATTTTCAACCAGTCGCTCTCGATGTACGAGAATCTTACAGGAAAGCCGATCTGGATAACCGAGGTTGGGATGCCTTCCAATAACCTCACGGGGATTGCCCCGGGCCTGGCAAGCTCCTACGCAAAACAGAGCGAATTCCTCAACCAGTCATTTGATCTGTTTGCGTCGAAACCATACGTTGCCGGTATATTCTGGTTCAACATAAACGGCTACATTGACAAGCCGTACAACCTGAGCATGGGGCTTTTTACAAGGAACTTCACCCCCAAGCCCGCGCTCTACGCCTTCCGCAGCCAGGAGGATAGAAATTAATATCTTTAATGCTGTTATAATATTGTTATAAAGGTGTAACTATGGCTACTTGCGCTTCGTGCGGCAAAAACATCAAGAAGGGCACCTGGTGCTTTACATGCAATGACTGCTATTCCGTGTACTGCCAGGACTGCGGGTATACAAAGAAGAATGAAGAGGACAAATATGTCTGCCTCAACTGCGGTGCTGAGATGCAGTACGGCATTGCAAACTACTGATGCAACGACACTGCGCCGCGGCTCACTTCTCTTTTACATTGCTCATCAGGGTAGTGTCCTTGTACCTCCATAGGTACAGCGAGGCTATCGACCTGTAGGGCTTCCATTTCGCGGATATTGCGGCTAGCTTCTCCTTTGAAGGGGGCTTCCTAAGCTTATAAGCCTTGATTACAGCGTTGCGAAGGCCCAGGTCGTCCATCGCGAAGACGTCAGGCCTTCCCAGGCTGAACATCAGGAACATCTCGGCTGTCCAGCGACCGATTCCCTTAACCTTGGTTAGCTCAGCCACCACCTCATCGTCAGGCTTCTCCTTCAGCGATTCGAGCTCTACAAGCCCGTTCTCAAGCTTAAAGCAGAGGTCCTTTATGTAGGAGTATTTCTGCGGGCTTATCCCCGCATTGCGTATGAAGCTTTCTTCAGCCTTGAGGAACTGGCGCGGCGTTGGAAGCTTCCCCTTGTAAAGCCCCTTGAACCTCCTGAGTATAGCCTCGGCAGCCTTCCCCGCAAGCTGCTGGAACACTATCGATTCGACCAGTGCGCTGTAATAATCAGACTCAAGCTCAAGCCACTTCACGCTTGTGCCGGAGATTATCCTAGCAATAACAGGATCGCGTTTCATAAGGTACTCTGTGCCCTTCTTCCAGAATGACCTGCTTGACAGCGCACCGTTCCCAAAAGCCATAGCAGCACAACGGATAGCTCATCTGATGCAACATATTTATTTGTGCATTGCTTCTTCGGCATCTTTGCACGCTGCGCATGCAGAGCCTTTTATCTAGGCTGCCGCTAAATGCGACGACGGGAAAATGTATCCGATAGGCGCCTAATGAAACGGAACATTTAAATATCTATATATCATACTATATAAGTAGTGATATAGATGAGAGATGAAATGGGAAATTGCGGATGTGGAGGAATGCACGGGCGCGGAAGCGGAATGGGAAGATGCTGCGGAAGCGACGAAATGGAGCGCGGCGGACGCATGGGAATGCATCGCGGAATGGATGGCAGGATGGGAGGCATGCGCTTCATGGACATGGACATCGCACCTTCAAACAAGCACATGGCTGAGAAGCTGAAGTACTACAAGGAGGACCTTGAGGAAGAGATAAAGATGATAGAGAAGAGGATAGCCGACCTTGAAAAGGAGGATAGCAAGGAAGGAGATGAGAAGGATTGAAATGAGAGGAGGATACTGCAGATGCGGACCCTTCAGGATCGATATAGTGCCGAAGGGTCTCCTGAAGCCGTATGTGCTGAAGCTGCTTTCGGAAAGGCCTATGCATGGATTCGAGCTGATGGAGCAGATATTCGAGAAGAGCGGCGGCATGTGGCATCCCGGTCCGGCTGCGATCTATCCCGCTCTTGAATCTCTCGAATCCGAAGGCTACATAAAGGAGGCTGAGCACGGAAAGAGACCGGAGAAGTCCAGAAAGCAGTACGCCATAACTGAGAAGGGAAGAAAGGCGCTGTCCGATTATGAAAGGGAATCGGAAGAGATAGCCGAAAGCATGCAGAGGTTCGGAGCGATATACAGAAAACTCTAGCGTGTCAGGAGCCATTTTGCTCTCTCGCAAAACTATTAAAAGCTGACTTTTGATAACTATGCGGTACTGGATATGCGAAAGAGCATTCGCGGCTTTACGCCGGCGTCAGCAATAGCAGTAGCTTTAGCTATATTCCTAATCCTGCTTATCCAAGTAGCATACTCCAGTACCTCCAGTACCCAGTCGAACAGCATAGCAACGCAGAACTCCCTTGTAACGCAGAGCAACCTGATTACCAACTTCACAGCGATAGGCCTGCCGCAGGGTGCAGTATGGAACATCAGCTACGATGGCGCATCTATAGAATCAAACTCCATAACAGCCACGTTCAGCAACCCTCCTGGCACATACGGGTTCTCAGTGCAGCCATATTACTGGAAGACGGGCAACGGCACTGTTGCAGTATATCCTGGATCTGAGACTGGCGAGGCTGCCGCAGGAAACGATTACATAGTATACTTCAACGCTTCAATCAAATTTACCGAGAGCGGGCTCCCAAAGAACGCCACATGGGTGGTGACATTCGCAGGCCAAACAAGACTTGCGAACGCTTCCTCCCCAATAGCTTTCAGCACGCAGTGCATTTACTGCAATACCTCCTACTTGGTAGACCCCAGGTCTTACAACGGCATTATATACGTGCCTAACAAGCTGTCCGGTTCACTGGGTTCCAACAACGTATCAGTGTCATTCAGCGTATTCAACGCCAGCATAAACACCAACAGCACTGCTTCGATCAAGACCCCACCGCCAAAACCAATCCTGAATAAATATGCTGGAAGCGTGGCAGCGCTCAACCTGACTTCTGTGGATGTGACTAATTCCTCAATCAATGGGACTGTAACAGGGAGCGGAGCGATAATATCCACAGCGAACTACACAAATATATCGCTAAGGACGGACACAAAGACAATAAAGGGGCTTTACATACACTTGAAAGCGCCGCTAAGCGCCCCCATACGCATAAACGCTACTAGCTCAGTTTCGAGCCCGGGCAGCGTGAAACCTTTCAATAACCCAGTATTCCAGTACTTCGTGATAAACCAGTCGTTCTACAATACCAACGAATCTGTCGACGGAAACGTGAGCTACGTAAGGTACAATTTTACAGTCACTAAGGCTTGGGCATTCGAGCACAACATAAGCAGCGGCAACGTAAGACTGTACAAGTATTCGTACCTGAATGGCACATGGAATGAGCTGCCAACTGCGTATGACGGCGAGAACGGCACGAACTACTTCTACACAGCTTTCTCAGACTCAATGTCCACGTATGTGGTATCTTTCGGGAGCGGAAGCGGTACCTCTGCCGCAAGCCCGATAAGCGTAACGGTATCGCCGACAACTTACAGTCATTATATATTTGGAGTAGCTGCATATACGATTGGATCGCCATCTGCAACGGAGCTTACAGGAGTGAACTGGACTGTCAATGCTACAGATTCTGAGAACGTAACTGCAGGGCCTAATTTCGACGCCGCAGAGACAAGCGTTGGCCAGAAAACCGGAGCCACTGGAACAGCAACGTTCAATGCAGGAGGAGGACCTAAAGCCGCATCGTATGCAGCGCTAGGAGGAATAGGCCTTAACATATCCAATATAGGGCAGCTTGGCAAGACAACTAATATAAGTGCAATCAATGCAAACCTAACTCTTAATTACTCTGTATTGGTGAACAGCAGCTTTGTTGTTTTGGTAGGCACAATCGGGGCAGGTTACCTTTCAAGCCTGAAGATCCCAGCAGGCTGCAGCGTATACCAGAATGTAACTGATGGCACACAGGCTTCTGTCTTCATAGCAGCGTGCCAGGACGAAGCAATTGGAAGCTATTCAGTTTCGATGTATGCCGGCGCCGCAGCTAGCGTACCTGGAGTTGCAGCAATAACGCCAGTTTCAACTCTTGTCGCATACCAGTATTATCCGAGGAATGTGACTTTCTACGATTCTCCGACAAACACAACAGTATCGACCAACAGCAAGACTTACACTAATGGCCAGGCAGCACATCTTCTTGGAAGGGGAGTAATAACATCAAATCCGCCGCAGAACAACTTCATATTTACGGGCTGGAAATCGAGTCCGGCGACAAACATATCGATATACACGCCTTCTTCCCAGACAACTGAGGTATATGTATCGGGGAGCGGCTCCATCACTGCAGACTACAACGGCATAACAACATTCAATGAGAGCGGGCTCCCATCAAGCACAGTTTGGAATGTGACTTATGACGGACTTCTCAACTCTTCGTCTACTGGCAAGATAACATTTGACACCATTCCAGGAACTTACAGTTTCAGTGTTGCTAACCAGATAGTGAACGGCACGACGTATCTGCCTTCTCCAAGAAGCGGGACCCTGAGCGCAGGAACCACGCAGTTCGTATTGTTCTCTCAGGTAGGCAAGCTAAGCTTCTCGCTGCAGTCCAACACAACGCAGTATGCTGACAGCGACCTTGCTACCGCGACAGCTCCACTTCCGAATGAGACGATAGAACTCCTTGTAGGAAAGGGAACTTCTTCTGGAACATTGGTTGCTACTGACACAGGCAGCGTATCATGCAACGCAGACGGCACATGCAACCCTCCTTCGAACAATCCGCTTGCTGTTGGAACTTACAACATTACCGCATATGTTCCTTCTACAGGGCAATCGAAGAGCCTGGAGCTCACAATAAGCAAGGCAACACCGCAGCTTTCGCTCACCGTCCCTGCAAGCTTCGTCTACGACGGATCTGGAGGCACAGTAAGTTACAGCATAAGCACTGCGCTGAACCAGCTGCTCGGGACGCTGTACGTCGACAACATCCTATCAAGCTCGACTTATACCTCTGCCAGCTACACGACTTCGAACGCTACTGGGGCATATGCTGAGGTACTGAACACGACAGGCAACGCAAACTACACAGGCGCATCGAAGACAGCATCATTCAGCATACTCCCAGCTACCTTCAAATTCCTTTACTCGACTGCTTCAACAGCCACGGCTGCAAGCCCGGGATCGGTCTCACTCCCGTTCGGCTATTCAAATTATCTCTGCGAAGCTGGGGTTGATCCGGCATTTCCGAAAAAGGCGCCGACAGAATCTTGGATAGTAAACATAAACTCATCTTCTGGAGCAGGGGGGCCAGGAAGCTCTGGAATATCTGCTTCGATAGGGCATCAGGCGAGCGACGTGTGCGAGGCTTATGATAGCGGAGGGCCAGGCTCAGGTATGACACTCGCAGGGCTTGGAATAAACGACACGCATTACAGCGTCTACACCGCTGCTGGCAACATCACTGACACCGCTTCGCTTACATATCCTGTCGCAACAAACAACACATTCACAGCTCTGCTCATATCATCTGGTACGCAGGAACTAACTGCTGAAACGATACCTGCAAACTGCACTGTAGCTCAGTCTGTTACTGAAGGAGCAGTTGCATCATCCTACCTTGCTGTATGCCTCCAGAACCTAGGAGCTTATACGGTATCTGCAACAACCTCAGGGAATGGCGCGCTCGCGATAGCCGCCTACACCTTCCCTGCGCCAAAGGTTACATTCGACGACAACCCGACTAACGGCTTCGTGAGCGCAAATGGCAAAAATTACACGAACGGGGAGTACGCATACCTGATAGGAAGCGGGACGATAACTGCACATCCGCCATCAAGATTCGTCTTCCACAACTGGACCGTGTCAAACTTGAACGTCTCAATACAGAGCCCGAGATCGCAAACCACTCTGGCAACCATATCAGGCAATGCAACTATAACCGCAACCTATTTCGGCACGACAATATTCAATGAGACTGGCTTGCCTTCGAATACGCTCTGGAGCGTTACGTATGACAACATCACAAACTCATCGTACTCACCTTCAGGCATAACGTTCTCGACGATAGCAGGAAAGCACTCGTTTGGGGTGCCCAATGTCACAGTGACCAACGCCACAGGCGCGAACACGATATACGAGGCGTTTCCCGACGCTGGAAACCTATCAACAGGCAACTCAACAGTGATAACGTTCGCTATAGTTGGGAAGCTCACTCTCGCATTGCAGTCCAACACGACAAGCTATAACTCCAGTGACAAGATAACTGCAACAGCACCGCTAGCGAATGAGACGATAGACATATTAGTAGGGGAGGGAACTTTGCCAGGAATCCAGGTTGCATCGGGCACAGGGAGTGTATCGTGCAATGCGGACAGCACGTGCAACTATCCGAGCGACAAGCCGCTTCCGACAGGTACATACAACGTAAGCGCTTACTTGCCTGCAACCGGCAAAATCATCAGCGAGGAGCTGGTAGTGAACAAAGCGGTCCCCAGGCTTGTGCTCTCAGTTCCCGCAAGCTATGTTTATGATGGAGAGGGAGGCATTATAAGTTACAGCATAAGCACTGCGCTGAACCAGCTCGGAGCGTCATTATACCTGAATTCTGTGCTTGTTGGGGCAACCCAGACTTCCGGAACTTATACCACGTCTTCTTCTGTAGGAAAGTATGCTGCTGTGCTGAACACGACAGGCAACGCAAACTACACGAGCGGATCTGTGGCAAGGAACTTCTCCATACTGTCAGCTCCTTACATAGTGCTCTACGACACGAACGAGACCAGCGGCGGCACAGATCCGACCGACTTGGACTTCCCGTCGACTTACAAATTGTACATATGCGGAGCTGGAGTCAGCTACTCCTTCACCGGCGGCACGCCGGGATACTCCTGGACGCAGGACGTTGAATCGACCGCGACAGTTGCAGGATCAACAGAGCAGGTAACATCGGTAGGGCACCAGACGAGCGACGTGTGCTATGACAACCCAGGCACAAACGGGGGACCGGGCGCAATACCTGCGAGCACCACTCTCGCTGGAATAGCGCTCAACCAGACTACGTATGTGCTTAACTCGCTTGGGTCGAGCAGCACGACTGCAGCAAGCCTATTTTACCAAGTGCCAGAGAACGGCACATTCAGCGCAATCCTTGTAGACAGCGGCGCGTACCCTCTTTCAAGCGTGCAGATACCCGCTAACTGCACCGTAAAGGAATCCATAAACGGGACTTACTCATCGTCGTTCGTTGCAGTGTGCAACAACATGCAGAGCGGCTTTTACAGTATAAATGCCTCTACGAAATACAGCGCCGGCATATCAATAGCAGTATATGATTTCGGGCCATTTGCAGTCAACATGAAGATAAATGCACCCAACGGCCAGATATCGACTGACAAGAAAACATTCACGAACGGCCAGCTGGCTTACCTTGTAGGCACAGGGAGCATAGCCGCGAGCACGTCAAACTCATCATTCAGATTCCTTAACTGGACCGTACTGAACCCTTCAAACATAACTCTCACGAACCTCAATAGCCCTAACACGACAGCAACGATATCTGGCAACGGAACGATATCAGCGAATTATAAGGGGATAACTGCTTTTGAAGAGACAGGGCTCCCCTCAATTCCGAGCCTGCCCTCATCAATAGAGTTCTTCGCGAACATAACTGTCTACAACAACCAGTCTGTTGCTACGCATGCACCATTCCAGCAGCTTATACAGATCAACAGCTCCAAATATTCAAATTTTGAGGCTTCAAACCTGCAGAATATAGAATTCTTTTATCCTAACGGCACTGTGATCCCATCATGGCTGGAGGGAGGAGTGTTGCCAAACGGCACCGTATTGGACACTTATGCGAACGCAGGCAAACTGAGCAAATCTGATTCAACTTCATACTGGCTCAACATATCCAAAGGCTTGCCCGCAAATTCAAAGTACACTGTATACATCGGGTTTGCGCCGATATCCGACAACCTGATGAACAAGCTCACTACGGGAGAAGCGCCACAGCTCAGTCCCACGTATTCGGAATTCGACAATGGAGGCAAGGTTTTCTTATACTACAACAACGGCAGCACGACATCGGGCTTCACTCTGCCAAACGGAGGAACAATAGGCACAAGCGCAGAAACAGGGCCGTATGGTTCTTCAGCCAACGTAATTGCACTTTCGGGAAGCGGCAGCACGAGCACATCTTCTGAAGCGGTAGCATGGCTTGACAACCCGCTCTCCACAGGCAACGTAATCATCAACGGCTGGATAAACACCGGAGTCAACGGCAACACGCTGTTCGCTGCGCGCGGAGGAGCGAACACCACTCTGACTAATTACCTATTAGGTGATGGCTGGAACGGTTCCGAGGCCGCGGTCTTCTTTGAGAAGGGTGCAACAAACACGGAAATATGCGAGGCAGGAACCGGTGCTACAGGATGGTATTGGCTCAACGCGTCGCTTGGAGGGCAGAACCTTGATGCTGCGGTGTATTCTGCGCCGCCTAGCCTTGGCGGGGCATTCCAGAATGGTGCGACGTGCACCAATTCATCTCTGTCGAGTCAGGATAGGTATGTTGGAATATCCGCTGGGGCCGGCAGCACGTCGCCCAGCTATTTCTACACGTTCTGGGCAAGAGCTTACCCGCCAAACGGCTTAATGCCTGCATATAAAGTCGGCTCGTCAGTATTGAGTTCCGCCTATACCGCACCTTGGAATGTGACCTATGACGGAATCGTAAATTCGAGCGCCTCAAGCGCCATAACATTCTTTACTTACAACGGCTCGTATTCGTTCTCCATACCTAATGTGAGCATCGATGGAATTGTATACCAGCCATCATCGTCTTCAGGCACACTTGATGTTGGCAGCACAAAGCAGATAACATTCTCGGAGGTAGGTAAGATAACGCTATTAGTAGAGTCGAACCCTACAGAGTACAATGTAAGCGACACGGTAACAGCAGCTGCGCCGCTGAGCTCCGAAAATGTAGAGATACTGATAGGACCAAGCCTATCATCGCTCACAGATGTTGCGTCAGGCACTGGAAGCGCATCATGCAACCTGCGCAGCACATGCAACCCTCCGTCAAACAGTCCCGTTGCTGCCGGAAGCTATTACATAGAGGCTTACGTGCCGTCGACAGGTCAGTCGCTAGATAAACAGGTGTCTATAAACAAAGCTGTGCCGCAGCTTTCGCTCACCGTCCCTGCAAGCTTCGTCTACGACGGATCTGGAGGACAGGTAACGTACAAGATAGGCACTGCGCTGAACCAGCTCGATGGCATACTGTACCAGAATGGGGCTGATGTCGCTTCTACATATACCATTGGCTCGTATACCTCATCGCCATCGATAGGGACTTATAACTTTACCTTCAACACGACAGGCAATGCGAACTACACCAGCGCGTCGCAAACATCATCGTTCTCCATACTTCCAAAGACTTTTAGCATACCTTTCTCCACATCCTCGACTGCAGGTACATCCAACCCTGAAATCATAGTAATGCCTTCCACATACAGGGAATACTTTTGCGAAGCAGGAGTGGACACATCATTTCCGACCTCGCCCCCGACTGAATCTTGGATAGTGAATATAAATTCCTCGTCAGGGGCTGCGGGCTCTGGCATATCCGCTTCGATAGGGCACCAGACGAGCGACACGTGCGAGGCTTATGATACTGGGGCTGCGGGCTCTGGCATAACGCTTGCGGGACTTGCAATAAACGACACCCACTACAGCGTCTACACCGCTGCAGGCAACGTGACGGATACCGCTTCTCTTACTTACCCAGTAGCTACGAACAATACCTTTACAGCGCTTTTCATATCATCAGGAACGCAAAAGCTTACCTCAGAAACAGTGCCTGCGAACTGCACGGTAGAGCAGTCCGTTAGTGAAGGCACCATCGCATCATCTTATCTCGCAGTATGCAAGAACCAGGCTAGCGGCTCATACACTGTTTCGGCAACAACCTCAGGGAATGGCGCGCTCGCGATAGCCGCCTACACCTTCCCTGCGCCAAATGTTACATTCGACGACAACCCGACTAACGGCTTCGTAAGCGCAAATGGCAAAAATTACACGAACGGGGAGTACGCATACCTGATAGGAAGCGGGACGATAACTGCACATCCGCCATCAAGATTCGTCTTCCACAACTGGACCGTGTCAAACTCGATAAACCTTACTATATCTGACAGCCTTGCCGAGTCCACCAATCTAACTGTTGTCGGGAACGGAATAGTGACCGCAAACTATTATGGTATTACAGTTTTCAATGAAAGCGGCCTGCCTTCGGGTTTGAGATGGAACGTAACATACAATGGCATAGCGAACAGCACGGTTTCTCCTGGGGGCATAAGCTTTGTAACGCTACCAGGAAACTTCCTGTTCGACGTGGAAAACGTAACCACAACTAACGCGACTTACGTACCTAAACCTGCCACAGGTAACATTATTGCAGGCAATTTCACGTTGATAACGTTTTCACTTGTGGGCAAGCTCAGCCTAGCACTTGAATCCAACACTGTGGGATACAATGGAAGCGACATCCTTACTGCAACTGCGCCGCTGCCAAACGAGACAGTGGAATTACTTGTAGGGAAGGGAACATTACCAGGTAACGTGGTAGCTACAGGCACAGGAAGCATATCATGCAATGCAGACGGCACATGCAACCCCCCGTCAAACGTCCCTATGGCTGCAGGAACTTATAATATAAGTGCCTACCTGCCCTCAAAGAATGAGGCAATCAGCGAAGCTTTGACGATAACCACAAGCACGCCGAAGCTTTCACTTTCTGTGCCGGCTTCGTACGTCTATGATGGCGTTGGTGGGCTAATCTCCTTCTCAATAAGCAGCTTCGCAAAGCAGCTTAATGCAAGCCTCTTTGTTAATTCTGCAAAAGTTGCAACGACAAACTCGGTAGGTTCTTACACCACATCGCCATCGATAAGCACTTATACCGAGGTGCTGAACACGACAGGCAACGCAAACTACACGAGCGGATCTGTGGCAAGGAACTTCTCCATACTGTCAGCTCCTTACATAGTGCTCTACGACACGAACGAGACCAGCGGCGGCACAGATCCGACCGACTTGGACTTCCCGTCGACTTACAAATTGTACATATGCGGAGCTGGAGTCAGCTACTCCTTCACCGGCGGCACGCCGGGATACTCCTGGACGCAGGACGTTGAATCGACCGCGACAGTTGCAGGATCAACAGAGCAGGTAACATCGGTAGGGCACCAGACGAGCGACGTGTGCTATGACAACCCAGGCACAAACGGAGGAGCTGGCGCAATACCTGCGAGCACCACTCTCGCTGGAATAGCGCTCAACCAGACCAACTACCAGCTGTTCAGCTTCTCAGGAAACAAAACAGTGAGCGCAAGTTTCACATACCCTGTAGCGGACAACGGCACATTCAGCGCGATACTTGTAGACAGCGGCGCGTACCCTCTTTCAAGCGTGAAGATACCTGCCAACTGCACTGTGAAGGAGTCAATAAACGGGACTTACTCTTCATCATTCGTTGCTGTGTGCAACAACATGCAGAGCGGCACATACAGCGTTGTAGCAAACACGACAGGATCGGCTGGGATCACGATAGCAGTATACAACTTCGGCTCCTTCCCTGTAAAGATTTTGACGAATCCGACAAATGCTACAGTGACTACCGACAAGAAGGTCTTCTCGAATAACCAGACGGCATATCTTGTAGGGTACGGGGAGCTGGTTGCAAGCCCGCCAAACAGCAGGTTCAGATTCGTCCAGTGGACAGTCAACAGCCCGTCAAACCTTTCAGTGGTAAATGCACTTGCCAGCACCACCAATATCACAGTATACGGAAGCGGCAACCTCACGGCTTCATTTAACGGAATAACCACTTTCGAAGAAACTGGACTGCCGTCCAACACGCTCTGGAACGTAACCTACGACGGAATAACCAACCAGTCCACCGGACTTAACATAAGCTTCTTCACAACTCCGGGTGATGAATTTTACAGCATACCTGACGTATTCACTTCAGGGGGGACGTACATACCTAATGTATCGGACGGATACCTCTATTCGGGAAGTGTACAGGAGGTGTCGTTCAAGCTCGAGCAGACATGCACCATATCGCTCAATACGAGCGACGTCAATTTCGTGCCTCTGTTCCCGGGGAACAGCCTGCCCACAGATTACGGAGTGCTAGATACCAACAACGGGAGCTCGAGCGCGATAGTTGTGATAGGAGGCTCGGTCTGGAACAGCACCGCAGTCAGCACGTATTTCGGAGTTAGCAATACATCCTACGACAATGCAGTGGGCGTGCTCTATCCGTCTGCGTACCACCTGACTGCCAACCTGACTGCAAGCACCATAACGGTCAGCCCGGTGAGCAGCTCCGACATCTACTTCGGCTTGAACGTTCCGCCAAGGCAGTACAGCTCGACCTACCAGCAGGGAATATATATAGAAAACAGCTGCTGAGCATGAACATTGCATACCCCTATTGAATACGACCATGACAGCAAAACTAATATAAATTAGCTAATTTATAATTAACCGTTACCATGGCTGAAATGTTGAGCAAGCTCAAGCTCGGCGAGCTTTTCCAGAAGCTCAAGATAGGGCTGGAGGACCTCGTAAAGGAGAGCAAGAACATGTCTGAGACGAACAGGAGCATAGCAATGTCAGACATAGGGGCAATAAGGAACCGCATAGTCAAAAAGATAGGCAGGAAGGAGGACGTCAAGGAAAATCAGGAAATACTCAAGGTGCTGGACCTTTTCTCGGATGACCGCATATTCATAGACGTTATAAGGGAGGAATCGGAGGAATGGCTCAAGTTTCTCGACTCTATAGAGAAGAGCGTCAAGGGGCTTGACGACGCTTCGGCGACTCCGCAGGAAAAGAAGGAAGTTAACGACATAATAAAAAGGATAGAAAGCGTCAAGGGCATGATCAGGAACGAATAGGCCCTTGCACTTTTCTTTTTTTACCGAATGAACATCAGCTACGGACTATCCCCCCTAAAGCGCGAGGTTTCGATTGCCGACAAGCACGCAGGATCAGAACCCAGCATGTTCCCGCCGTAGGAAAACGCCCTTGCGCGGCTGCCGCCGCACGAATCCCTGTAGCTGCAGCTGCCGCATGGCCCGGACAGCCTTCTGTTCCTTATTTCAAGAAGCCTCCTGTCGCCCCTGTATATGCTTGCGAGGCTGGAATCCTTTATGTTGCCGAGAGCCACTGGCAGGAATCCGCCAGGGCTGACCGTGCCGTCGTGCGCCACGAATATTATGCCGTCGCCGTCGAGCGTGCCGCGCGGCATTATCGAGCTCCTTCCGGTTGGCGCCCCGCACCTCAGAATCAGGTCGGAGCGCATTGCCATGTATCTTTCATTGGTCCAGTACAGCCCTTCTTCCTCCCGCTGCGCCGCAACGCGCCTTATGAAAGGTGCCTCCACCGTGCGAACGATCACGCCGTACTGCGAGGCATCGTAGAGGAGATTGCATGCGCTCTCGTAGTCTTCAGGGCTCATGTCGTACACGCCGCTGCCCCTCCCCGTGGCTATTAAAAAGAACACTTCCCAGACGCGCACTCCCAGGCTCCTGATGAGCTGGAATATGGCAGGCAGCTCCATCACGTTCTGTCTCATAACTGCGGTGTTGACCTGGACGCCAAGCCCTATCCGCAAAGCATACTCTATCGCTTCCATGGTCCTGGCGTACGTTCCCTTCACGCGCCTTATCGAATCGTGCATATCCGCATTGCTGCTGTCCAGGCTTATCGATATTGAGGAGACCCCGAGCCTCTTGAGCTCGTCCAGCGCCTCGTGGCTTAGGTTCTGCGACACTGCCGGGGCGACTGCTGACTTCACGCCTTTGCTTGAAGCATATGCAATCAGTGCGCCAAGGTCCTCTCTCATCAGCGGATCGCCCCCTGTAAACACGATTAATGGAGGCGGGCTGCCAAAAGACGCTACCTGGTCTATGAGCGCCATGCCAGATTCGGTGTCGAGCTGCCCCTCGGATGGCGAAGTCATGGCATCAGCCCTGCAGTGGATGCACCGCAACGGGCACGCCTTGGTTGTCTCCCAGAACACAAGCACCGGCTTGCTCTCAAAAGCCATGTATATACTTGCAAGGCACAGTATTTATGTGATGCGAGAAGGGCTACATCAGCGTCGCAAGAACTGTTATCAGCAGCATTATAGAGAGGTTGGCGTACGACACCAACGTGCTCTTCTTCCTGACTGCGGCGAGCTTCTCCAGGTCCCCTTCCTTTCCATACCTGGATATCTGCCTGCCGTAATGCCTACCGGGGCCATAGAGCAAGATAATAAGCACGGCGGTTGAGATTACCATTGCAACGGTAAGATACAGCCCCGCGCTGCCTGCGGCGGTGCTCGCAGGTATGTACCAGAGCGCATTTATTGCGCCGGTGATTATCAGGGTGGATAGCAGCATCCAGGTCAGCCTCGCGAACCTCTTCGATATCTTTGCGACAACAACGGTGCGCACTGCCTCGTCCTTTATCGCATCCCTTGAGCCAGGCACGAGGACAAGCCACATGAAGAAGGAGCCGCCTATGAACAACATCGCGCTGAAGAGGTGCGCCCAGAGAAAGAAGTACTTCAGCACCAAATATAATACATCGAATGATGACACGGGCTACACCTTTTCTTTTGCTACAGGAATCATTTCTAAAGCTTAAATACTTTCACGCCGCAATACCATCATGTATCCCCCTGAATTTGAATACTTTGCGCCGAACAGCATCGAAGATGCTGTCGAAGCGCTCTCCAACGAGGATGCAAAAGTACTTGCTGGAGGTCAGAGCCTTCTGCCGCTGCTTAAATCCAGGTTTGCCACGTTCGGAAAGCTCGTAGACATATCAAGGATAACAGGGCTTGACTATGTCAAGATTGAAGAAGAATCGATACGCATAGGCCCGATGGCTACGATAGCATCTCTTGAATCTAACGGCGATATACAGAGGCTTCAGCCGCTTATATCTGAAGCAGCATCGCAAATCGCGGATCCGCTTGTAAGGAACATGGGCACAATAGGCGGAAACGTATCGCACTCCGACCCTGCGAACGACATGCCGCCCGTGATGCTTGCACTAAACGCAAAGTTCACTGCAATAAGCAAGTCTGGAGAGCGCAGCATAGATGCAGAAAAGTTTTTCGTTGACTCATTCCAGACTGCGCTGGAGCATGGCGAAATCCTGAAAGAGATAGAGGTGCCTGTCAGGAGGGCAGGACAGGGCTATTCTTACATGAAGCTCAAGAAGGGCTCTGCAGATTTCTCTGTTGCCGCCGTTGCGTGCGCACTGGACGTATCCGGAAAAACAATAAAACGGGCCAGAATAGCGCTCGCATCTGTGTCTTCTAAAGCAGAGATTGCCAATGATGCATGCAGACATATTGAAGGCAAAGAGTTTTCAGAAAGCCTTGCAGAGGAGGCAGGAGCGATAGCTGCCAAAAACGCGGATCCGCGATCCGATTCGTATGGCAGCGAGGAATACAAGCGCAGGGCGCTAGGCATGCTCGTAAAGGATTCAATAATAAAGGCGTACATCAGAGGGAGTGGTTCTATATGAAAAGGATAACAGTGAAAATGGAGGTGAACGGCAAGGAGGTGGAGAGGGAGATAGATCCCCGCATGCTGCTAGCCACATTCGTCAGGGATGAGCTTAAGCTTACCGGCACGCACATTGGCTGCGATACTACCAACTGCGGTGCATGCACTCTGCTTCTTGACGGGAAGGCTGTCAAATCCTGTACGGTTCTTGCGGCGAGCGCCTCGGGCAAGAAGGTTATAACGATAGAGGGCATATCCAAGAACGGAACGATGCATCCTATACAGAAGGCTTTCGTGGAGAAGCATGGGCTTCAGTGCGGCTTCTGCACGCCAGGCATGATAATGACATCATACTGGCTGCTCGGCAAGGGAAAGAAGCTTTCACGCGAGGAAATAAGGAAGTACCTGTCCGGAAACCTTTGCAGGTGCACCGGTTATCAGGGAATAGTAGATTCCGTCGAATACGCTGCAGAGCTTATGGAGAGCGAGAAGGCCAAGGAAAAGGCAAGGAACAGGTGATTGTCTGGAGAGGGAGGAGGCTTTTGTATTGGGAAAAGGTCAGTACGTAGACGACATAATGCTGCCGAACATGCTTTACATGGGCGTTGTGAGGAGCACTTACGCAAGGGCCAAGCTGATCAAGGTTAGCGGCAAGGATATAATAGACGGGAACGAGCTCAAGGCGCTCAGGGCATCGGTAGGCGAGGGTGCTGCAACGGCGTCAAACCTGGATCTTATGGAGCCCATACTTGCAAGAGATATGGTGTACTACGTAGGGCAGCCAGTCGCTGCGGTGTTTTCCGGCGACAGGTATTCGGCGGAAGACAGGATAGCTGATGTCGAGGTGGAGTACGAGCCGCTGAAAGCTTTCAACACCGTTAAAGCTGCAATGGAAGGGAAGCCGATACATCCGGGTACAAGCTCGAATGTCCTTCGCGAGACAGTTGTTGGCAACGCTTTCGATGATCCAAAAGCTGATGTAGTAGTTGAGGACGAGCTGACAAACGAGAGGATAATGCCGAATCCGATAGAAACGCGCGGCATAATAGCTGACTATGATGGAAAAAGGCTTACAATATACATATCGACACAGTCGGTGCACAGCATAAAGAGGGGCATATGCAGCAGCCTGAAGCTGAATCCTGACGACGTGCACGTAATTCAAGCTGATACAGGCGGAGGATTCGGCTCCAAGGGAGGGCTCTATCCAGAATATGTTATAGCGGCTTATGCTGCTATGAAGTTCAAACGCCCTGTGAAGTGGATTGAGACTAGAAGAGAACACCTTCTTGCAACAAACGCCGGGAGAGGGGTGCACGGCAGGATGAAGCTCTTCGCGGACAGGTCTGGAAAGCTCCTTGCGCTCAGGGGCGAGATAACAGTAGATTCCGGGGCTTTCGGAGGAGGGATGGCGGAGTTTACCGCATCATACATAGCAATGCAGGTAACCGGGCCTTACATGATAGAGAAGGCGAGCATAACCGCCAGGTCTGTGATGACGAACAAGCCGGTGCAGGGCCCGTACAGAGGAGCTGGAAGGCCTGAAGCCGCATTCATGATGGAGCGCATGATGGACATGCTCGCTGACAGGCTGAAGATTGATCCAGTCAAGCTGAGGCTTCTTAACATGTCGGACAAGCCGTTCAAGTCGCCCCTTGGCCTTGAGATAGATGCGGCAAAACCTTTCTTCGAAAAGGCGGTGCAGGAGCTAGACTACGAGCGCCTCAAGGGCGACAAGGCGGGCATAGGATTCTTCGTTCTGGTGCCAGCGCTAGCTCCTGGAGAGACTGCGCGCATACGGATAAACAGCGGCAAGGTTGACGTCTGGCTCGGAGGAAACGCGCACGGGCAGGGGCACGAGGTCTTTGTAAGGAAGCTTATACGCGAGGAGCTTGGCATACCTGAGGAGCTGGTTACTCTGAACAAGGGAGATACGGACATGCTGCAGTCGGGCATAGGCTCGTGGGGCAGCAGGTCGGCGATAGCAGGAGGCGCAGCAGTGGTAAGCGCCGCGCGGAAGCTTAAGAAGGATTTCGAGGCGAAGCACGGGAAGTTTTCGACAACTGAACTGCTCAACGGAACATACGATTCATTCGTGTTCGAGAAGCAGGAGGGGCAGCTGAATTCGTTCGGAGCCAACATAGCGACAGCCTCGATAGACAGGTATGGGGTTGTAAAGGTCAGGGAGTGCATTGCATACTACGACCTTGGGAGGATGCTCAACCCGCCAATGGTAAGGGGCCAGATAATTGGGGGCATGGCTCAGGGCATAGGGCAGACGCTTTACGAGGAATTGGTGCACAGCGACGACGGGCAGCTCCTTACCGCAAGCATATCAGATGCGGGTGTGCCAATTGCAGAAAACATGCCAGAGTTCATCGTTAAGGTTGCGGAAAACGGCTCACGCCTGCCGCACGGCGCAAAGGGTTTGGGAGAAGCTCCCACCATAGGTGTTCCTCTTGCGCTTTGCAGGGCGATAGAGCTGGTATCCGGGAAAAGGATAAGGTTGACTCCTGTGAAACAGGAGTATCTATCCGATTAGCTGCTTGGCATTTTGCTTCAGTCCTGCTCGCAGGCTTTCTTGAAAGCGGCAACCAGGTCATTCACATATTTGTCTGAGGCGCGCTGCAGCATCCTTGAGCCCACAGTCGCTGCCAGTCCTCCTATGTTTATCGAAACACTCCATTTGACCTTTGTAGATTCTCCTGCTTCTTCCAGCGAGAAGAGCGCATCGAAATTCATCGAGCTTCCAGCTCCGGATCCCTTACCAAACATCCTGAGCTCCTTTCCTGGCGATTTCTCCTCAACGCCTATCTCTGTGTTGAACTTTCCTTTGATGAAAGACATCCCTACCTCTACATCAGCCCTGATTTTACCGTCCTGCGCCTTCTCGTATTTCAAGACTCCGGGTATTGATTTAGCCAGAGATTCTATGTCCTTAAGTTTTGCATAGACTGCAGCGGCGCCGGAATTGACATCGAATTCGCCCGACATTTCCATCCTATCACATGCATGTTTGAAACTGAAAATAATTAAAGCCTGGCTATCCTTATGTCTTCGGTTCCAAGCCTTTTCCCATTGTAATCAAGCACGACATAGCCCATTGAATCCTTCCTTCCATAAAGTATCTTCCTGCTATGGAGAGTGCCGCAAACTACCCCATTCCCCAATACGCCAAGGTAATGCAGATGCCCTATGAAAAGTATCGTATCGCTGCTTAGCCTAAACCTTCGCCTTACGAGCCACAGCAGCAGGGCTGGCATTAGCTTTCTGCTGAGCTTTACAGCAACCTTTCCCGCATAGTAACCCATCTTTTCCTTGAGAAATGAGTCTTCCAGATTGCCGTGGAAGAATAACATGTTGCCGGTCCTGTATGTTATAGGGTCTTTGTTTGCTACGCCTAGCTCTTTAATGAAAGTTGCAAGTTCGGAGTTTATGCTGTAGTCTGGGTTTCTGCCATCGTTATCCCCGAGGAGTATGACGCTTTTTGAAAGTGGAAATAACTTCCTGTATGAGCGTACAAACTCCTTGTAAAGGTCAATAACTTTTCTCCCGCTCCCGGAATTGTCTATTACGTCCCCAAGCAGCACCACAGTATCTGGCTTCTCCCTTTTTATTATATTAGGAAGCAGTTCGCTCCGTGGGGTAGGGTAGTGCAGATCGCTGACCACCAGGATTTTAGGCATGCTTCAGAAATGCTCAGAAGTATAAAAAATGTTTTGTTTTAGTCAACTGTTGAACTGAGCAACTGTCTCTATCCTTGCGCCCTGGCTCTGCAGGCCGTAGCTCTTGACCTTGTCTATGTCAACGCCTGCCTTTCTTGCTAGGCGCTCCACCAGGTGCATCATCGCCCAGCCGCCCAGGGCTATTGTGGAGGATATGCCTAACTTCACAACTGGATTGCCCTTGCTCTCCCGCTTAGCGTTGCGCAGCGCCATCTTGTACAGGTGCCTGTAGCTTGCGTAATACATCGCGAACTGCGATTCGGTGAGCATGCCGGAGTTAAATCCCCTGCTCTTTATCAGTCCTAGAGGGACGTTCTGCATTGGAGTAACTGTGAACTCCAGCGGCCTTCCATCGATGTATGAGTTGCTCATCTTGTTTATCAGAGCGACCGTATCCCAGTTGTCTTCAGGTGTCTCGTCCCTCTGCCCTGCCTGTATTGTGAACGCAGGCCTCCAGTAATATTTGTTCATGTTTCTGGTCCCGCGCCATACAATCTCGCTCCAGCTGCCGTCCGGACCCACATGCAGCGGCAGCGTCTTGTTAGGCATGTGCTTGCTCGCAAGCTCGTCGCTTCCAGTCTCGACGCCTACCTGGACCCCTATCCAGTTGTTCGGCCCAGCCTTCATTATGCTTGAAAGCTTCTCCATCAGCTCTGGGTATGCAGCTGCAGGCGATATCCTTGCATGCGTGGGATTTGTGCGCCTTATCCCTGGGACCGACATCACTGTAGTTACCAGGTCGACGAGTGCATCAACGTTAGGCTCGAACTTCGGCGATGTGTGCCTAAAGCCGAAAAATTCGTCAGTATGAAGCCATGCGTTGTCAAATCCCCCCTGCCTGTTTACCTCTATCTCCTTCCTTATCATTTCATCCGTATAGTATCTCAGCGGACGCAGCGTGACCTCGCAGAAATCGCAGCCTATCCCGCAGCCCCTCATTATTTCCACCATGCCTGAATGTGCCGGACCCTGTATGAGAGGAATCTTGTCCAGAGGGACATACGTGCCAATCTTGCTGTTCTTAGAGATGAATTTGGGATTCTTGACATAGTTCCTGTGGAAATCGTCATCCATCGTTACGAAGCCCTGGAAGAACTCGTTCGCGTCTATGCTGTCTGAGCTTATCTGCTCGAACAGGTCGTTGATTACATCCTCCGATTCACCCTGGAAGGCATAGTCTATGTTTGATATCTCAAGCTCTTCAGGATGAATGGTGAACTCCCAGACCCCCGGACCGCCTACAACGAGCTTAGCTTTCTTCCCCCTCCTTGCAGCGTTGATTTTTGCCATTAGTGAGCGCCATTCCATCGTCACCCATGCGCCCTTGTCTGCGCCCATTAGCGCGAAGTAGGACATGGTAAGCGGGCCAAGCCCAAGCGGGTCCATCGTATTTACTGCTATTATTTCTGTGTCGTCTTTTATCAAACTGGAGAGATAATCCTCATGGGCGACAACTACATCTTCACGCGTATGCTTCTGCAGCAGCGCTGCTTCTAGCTTCCTCAACGAGTAGGTCGTTATTGTTGACCTGCCCTCCGAATCTGCCGCGTATAGAGGCCCCTTGAGGAAATGGTATACAGAGCCCGGCATGACGTGCACCGGCGCGCTCGGAAGGAATTCTAGAAGCGGGAAATTCCTGTAAGCCGCGCTCAGACTTGAATCGGATACCAATACATATTTAGCCATTGTATCGCTGTGAAATACAATATAATTAGTACGATATAAATTCGGTTCTCAATCCTTTTAAAATTTGCGTTTTAATAAGTATAAATAGGTAAATTTGTTGCACCGCAAACGCGCGGAGCCCGTAGTGATTCCATATCAGTGATAACAGGGAGCGGGATAAAGAGGCTAATGAAGGATGGGCAATTGGTGATAAGCCCGTTCAGCCAGTCGCAGATAGGGGCAGGTTCGATAGATCTTCATTTAGGGAAGGAGTTCAGGGTTTTCAAGCCAAGCAATAACACGATAGAGGTTGGAGACTCGCCTGATTACAAGAGCATAAGCAGGCTGGTGAAGCTCAAAAAGGGCGGCGAGATTGCGATAGAGCCGGGAGAATTCCTTAACGGGATAACGGAGGAGAGGATAAAGCTTCCTGCAGGATATTCAGGGAGAATAGAGGGAAGGTCGAGATTCGCGAGGATAGGCCTCCTTGTGCATGTGAGCAGCGGCTTCGTCCAGCCTGGCACAGATGGAAAGATAGTCCTGGAGATAGTAAACCTCTCGCCATTCAGGATGAAGCTAAAATGCGGAACGCAGATATGCCAGCTGATAATAGAAGAAGCGAAGGGCGGAGACACTTACAAGGGCAGGTATTACGGCCAGAAGAACCCGTGATTGCTCGGTTTATATGATGGGATTTTTGAAAGAAAAATGGGCCCGAGGAGAATTGAACTCCTGGTCTCCCGCGTGTGAAGCGGACGTCTTGCCACTCGACTACGAGCCCAAAAGCAGCGCTTTAATATATGCTACAGAATCATATTTATTTGTAGTGATTGGTTGTCAAAATTTTATACTGGAATTGGAGACAGCGGCGATACATTCGTCGGCAAGAAAAAGGTGTCCAAATCCGACAGCTACACCCGCGCGGTTAACGAGCTGGACAAGCTGAACAGCTATTTGGGAGTCATACTATCAAAGGGTGTAGAGGACAGCATAGGATCAATTCTGTCGAAGGTGCAGGACGACCTTTTCGTGGCTGGGGCGCAGGTCGCATCTGCGCTTGACCCGATGTACGCGCCCAAGAGGAAACTCTCAGACAGCGACGTCAAGGCTTTTGAGGAGGAGATAGGAAGCTACGGCGCCAAGCTTCCCGAACTTAAGAATTTCGTGCTGCCCGGAGGCTCTGAGATTGGTGCAATGCTGCATTATGCGCGCTCTCTTGCCAGGAGCGCTGAAATAGCGGTAGTAGAGGCGTCTAAGGATTACAGCCTGGACAATGAGATAGTGAGGTACCTGAACAGGCTTTCATCCCTGCTTTTCGTCATGGCGCTCTATTCCAACATGAAATCGGGAAAGAAGGAGTCCAATCCAAAGTATTGATCACTTTGAGAGATTGAAATACTCCCTGAACTTCTTTGTCGTTTCTAGCCTCTTCGACCTGCCGACCTTCGTGGAGCGTATGAAATCCTTCTCGGAGAGCTCCTTGACGTGGTCGTAAACACCGCTGCCGAAGACGCGCACCACTGCGCTCTGAAGTATGGGCTCATTCCTGCTTATGTATGCGAGCACGCGCAGCGAACCCCTTGTTATGTCGGGAGAGCCGGCAAGCCCGCTGACCTTGCTTGCATAGGGCTCCCTGACTGAAAGCATGTAAGTGTCAGCTACCTTCTCGACTGCGAGCGCGCCTCCGGACTTGGAGTACTCCTCAGCCAGCGCGGTTATCATGCTCCTGACCGAGCCTACGGAGCTGACGCCTATCGCAGATGCAATCTCCTCTGCGCTCATCGCCTTCCCTGATACGAACAGCACAGCCGCTATGAGGTTCCTGTACTCCCTTGCATTGTCGTCAGCCACTTGCCCCACCAGGAACCTTTATGAATATGTCGCCGAAGAACTCCTCCTGGAGTATGCCGAGCCTGCCTTTCGACACCAGGAACAGCACAGGTATGAAAAAGTCGAACAGCATCTCCTGGGTGCTGCCGTATAGCCTGGAGAGGGTGCTGAACAGCACTATGCCCTCCCTGTCCGCGTTCTTCGATACGAGGTCAAACGTGCGCTCCATCTTCTGGTCTATATCCTCCTTTGGAAGCTCCAGGTGGAACTGCGCAGGGGGTTCGCGCTCCCTTGTGCTCCTCTTCTCGATCTTCATAGCCTCGTCAAGCGCCTCCATGAGCTCGTCAAGCGTGACCTTCCTTTGGGGCTGCATCCTCGCCCTTGACACCAGCCCCGGAACATCGACAGGCAGCCTGCGCTGCCCGGCTTCCGGCTCTGGTTCGGGCTCTTCCTCGACCGAAAATATCTGGAAGCGGTCGCTCTTCATCTTGAGAAGTATCGATGCAGCGAGCGCGAAGTTTGCCGGCATCCTCAGGTCCATGAGCTTTATGCTCTTTACGACCGACATGTAACCCTCGACAAGCTTCGCTATGTCTATGTCCCACGGGTCTATCTGGTTGCTCTCCACCAGGCTTATCAGGAGCTCCCTCCATGTCGCCTCGGACACGAGCTTCTGAAGGTCGAAAGCGCTGCTGCTTGCAACGCCTGGGTTCGCTGTCTCGGTCGCCATCCGAATATACCAATATTCTTTGCCTAAGAAAGTATTTATTCCTTAATTATGCTTATACATTGAAGGTGGCTAGATTGGCATCGCAGTACGGGCTCCTGGGCAGGATGTACCTTACAATATTCCTCATATTCGCAGTAGGCTTCGCCATAATATACGCTGTGATGGCGGCATTCGGCGCGGGAGCGTATCTCATACTCATAATAGCTGTGCTTTTCTTCATGCTGCAGTGGTACGCCTCGCCCAAGATGATAGCAGCCGCATCAAGGATAAGGTACATAGGCAAGGATGAGTACCCAAGGCTTCACGTTCTGGTAGAGGCGCTTGCAAAGCAGGCGCATGTGCCTTCTCCACGCATAGCCATAGCCCCATCAAAGGAGCCTAACGCGTTCGTCTTCGGAAGGACCAGGAAGGATTCGACGCTGGTGATACACGAGGGGCTTCTCCCGCTGCTAAACGGCGACGAGCTCAAAGCCGTGCTTGCCCATGAGATAGGCCACATAAGGCACGGGGATGTATCTACCATGACATTCGTGTCGTTCATACCTGTCGTCGCATACATTGTGGCGCAGCAGCTTTTCTGGAGCAGCTTCATAGGCGCGGGAAACAGCAACAGCGACGCATACTTCATAATAATAGGAATGTTCGCATTCCTGGCGTACTTCATCAGCAACCTGCTTATGCTCGCGCTCTCAAGGGCGAGGGAGTCCTACGCTGACGAATACTCCGCTGAGTCTACAGGCAAGCCCGAGGACCTCGCCAGGTCCCTCGTCAAGATAACATCGTCAAATTCGTCAGTTGCAAACGCCTCCCCCAACTCAACCATAGCGAGGTCATTCTACATAGTGGACTTCTTCACCGTGGATAGGGACATAAGGGAGATGAGGGCGCACAGGAAGGACATAGAGAAGTTCCTGACAGGAGTGGATGTTGATGCGCTGCTCGACCAGGCGAAGCCGAGGCGCGACAGCATGTGGGGCATGCTCAACGCGATAACCATGACGCACCCTCCGGTGTACAGGAGGGTGCTCGACCTTTTCAGGCTGCAGAACAGCGGAAAGGTGCTTATGGACTAAAGATTATAGGACAATGAAGTCGGTCACGACCTCTATGTCCCCAGCAGAATAATCCCTGACCTTCCTCTGGAATACGATTTTTGATTTTGCCCTTGCTTTTGACGCTGCGCGTTCTATCGCCTCGCGAGCATCGGCGAAGGCGCTCTCCCTCTTTCCGAAGGAGTAGACGTGCACGGTTGCGCCTTTCTTTGCAGCTGCGAACGCAGCACCAAGAAAGCTCAGCGCATCCTTTGGAAGAGGCATGACTATCCTGTCAGCATAGCCCTTATACTTTACTGCGGCGGAAGCGGCATCGCCCTCAACTGCGGCGACATTGGTAAGCTTGTTCAGCGCTATGTTGCGGCGCAGGTACCTGCATGCCGCCGCGTTAAGCTCTATCGCAACGACGTTCGATCTCTTATGGTGCCTGGCTATCTCTATCGCGAAAGGCCCCACGCCTGCAAACATCACGATGACATTCTCGCCGTCCTTCGCCAGCGAGCTTATGCGCGAGCGCTCGAACGAGAGCTTGCCTGAGAAGAAAGTCTTCCTTATGTCAAATATGAACCTGCAGCCGTTCTCGGTGTAATCAGCCATGAAGGTCCTTTCGCCCAGGACGTGGCTGAAGCTGCGAAGCCTGTACTCCCCCCTGACTGCGCCTGCCTTTGACACTACTGTCCTTATCGACTTGCTGGCTGCCAGTATGCTTTCTGCTGCAGACTTCTTGTCCTCTATGCTGCCGTCTATTATCGCTATGTTGCCAAGAGCTTCGTACCCGCTTTTTGGCGCTCCGGGCACCTTCAGGTGGAGCCGCTTGCCCGGACCGGGGGGCATTCTGGAAACCACCTCCGCGCCGTGCTCGACAAGAAGCTTTTTAGCTTTTTCATCCGTAGAGTCTATATTGAAATAGACATAGCTGTCGCTATGCTTCGCTGTCGTTTCCGCAAGGAGGCGGCTGGACTTGAGTATTTTTACCGCATCGGCGGCTTTGCGCCTCGTGGTCCTTATGCCAAGCATAATAAGGCTTTGCCAATAAAATATTATAAATCGGTTGCAAGGGGGTTTTTGTGTACTTTGTAGTAAAGGTGACATCAGGGCAGGAGAAGATCGCTGCCAACATGCTGCAGAACAAGGCGTCCAAGGGAGACTCCTCCATATCATCCATAATAGTCGTAAACGGGATGCGCGGCTACATAATAGTAGAGGCTGAGGATGAGCTTGCAGTGAAGGCTTTCATAACCAAGGAGAGGAACATCAAGGGGATACTGCAGAAGCCGCTCTCAGAGGAGGAGGTGGAGAGGCTGCTCCAGACGAGAAACAAGGCGCAGGAGATAGCGAAGGGCGACACCATAGAGTTCACCACAGGACCGTTCAAGGGCTACAAGGCAAGGGTTATGCGCCTGGACGACGTGAAGGGCGAGATCACTGTGGAGCTGATAGACGTGGTCGTGCCCATACCTATAACGACGAAGATAGGCACTGCTCGTGTAGTGTCGAAGATGAAGGAGGAATGACGATTAGGTGTTTTAAATGAGTGAAGTTGTAATTGCAGGACTGGTTGAAGGAGGAAAGGCGAGCGGAGGGCCGCCGCTTGGCCCGGCTCTTGGGCCTCTCGGAGTCAACACGAACGAGGTCGTAGCGGAGATAAACGCCAAGACTAAGAGCTTCGAGGGAATAAAGGTGCCGATAAAGGTGATGGTCGACCCTTCAACAAAGAAGTTCAGGATAGAGGTGGGATCGCCGCCCACAAGCGCTCTCATACTAAAGGAGATAGGAGCCACAACAGGCGCCAAGGCGAAGGGCGAGATAATCGGCGACATAAAGCTTGAGCAGATCAAGAAGATAGCTGAAGCGAAGGCTGGAAAGATGCACGGCAGGGATTTCTCAAGCAAGGTGAAGCAGGTGCTCGGCACGTGCAAGAGCATGGGAGTCACATGCGACGGATCCGATCCAAGGGAAATAATCGCCAAGATAGGCAGCAAGGAGATAACGGTATGATGGCATGCCGGGATCTGCTGGCCCGGACCTCATATATAGACTGCTGAGGAAGCGCTTCGGCTTCCTCAACTGGTGGCCCGGCGAGACCAGGGACGAGATACTGATAGGCGCAATACTTACGCAGCAAACTTCCTGGAGGAACGTGGAGAAGGCAATCTCGTCCTTGAGGGATGCGAACGCGCTTTCGGTAAAGGCTATTTCTTCAATGAGAGTCGGCGTGCTGGAGAAGCTGATACGCTCAAGCGGCTTCTACAGGCAGAAGGCTAGGAGGCTGAAGAAGCTGTGCAGCCACATAATCTCCGAATACGGCTCGCTGGGAAGGTTTCTCTCGATGGATATGGATAGGCTTAGGTCCGAGCTTCTCGCCATGGACGGGATAGGGCAGGAAACCGCCGACGCGATAGCGCTCTATGCAGCCGGAAAGCCCTCCTTCGTAATAGACGCTTACACAATCAGGGCGATGGAGCGGATATCTGGAAACGGGAAAAGGTTCGGCTACGGCGACCTCCAGAAGTATTTCATGGAAAGGCTGCCGCTTGATGTGGAGCTTTACAAGGACATGCACGCGCAGTTCGTGGAGCTCGGGAAACGCTACTGCCTCAAGACAAAGCCCCTTTGCAATGAATGCCCGCTCGCGGGAATCTGTGCGTACGGAAAGGGTTAGCATACCCGTTCGTCAACGTGCTGCGAAACGTTTAAATATCAACCAACGCGTTAAGCTTATTGTATGAGGCGCAGTAAATGACCACAATTAACAAGATAGAGCGCAAATCAGAGAAGGCTGAGGAGAAATCTCAAAATGGAATAAGCAGAATAGAGGACAAGAAGAAGGGCATGGAAACAATACTGGACAGCGAGCTTGATGCCCTTAACAAGTCGCTGAAGCTCAACATAGACCTGGCAGAGGAGACGCTGAAGAAAGTGAATGACTTGCCCGAGATAAAGGCATTTTTCGAAAAAAGCAAGAACCCCTCTGACAAGGAGATAAAAGCGTTTGTGATGGAGCAGCTGCCTGGCATAATAAAGAATAACGAGGAACTATTCAATAAGATGGAATCCGAGCAGGTAGAGCGCGAGCAGAAGAAGATGGACAGGAAGCTGAAGCCAGTGAATCAGGTTATAGAAAGACTTGGGAAGAAGAACGTCCTTAAGGAAGGCGAGAGGGAGGAACTGGAAAAAGCCAGGCTTGAGAAGGATAAGATAGCCCAGGAGTTCAAGAAAAGCATGGAGAACCTCCATGAAACTTCGCCGGCCCTGAAAGCTGCAAAGAAGCAGATGGATATATTAAAGTCAATGAACGAACAGATTGAGAGGATCAGGTCGGTCGTAAGCGACGCGTACATGGTGTCGAAAGTACAGGCAGCGCTCAGGATAGACGGACCGTTAATAAGGGAGATAAACAAGGCGATAAAGGAGGATGTGACAGAGCCTTTCGAAGAATACATAAGGAGCCACAGCAGCCACAATCTCTCCGACATAAAGGATTTCATGAAAGGGCAGCTGAAGAATGCAGTCAAGTCCTACAAGTGGTCCAACGCCGCGCTCAAGGACCTTGGAATCTTAAAGATAGTGAACCACGCAGATGATTACAAGGAGTACTTCGGCAAGGCGGCAAGCGGAAAGATGTTCGACTACCAGGCCAACAGCAGGCAGAAAAAGCTGGATGGCGCGATAAGAAACGTATACGATGACGTGAAGCTCGCGGACAAGGACATAAGCTCAAGCAAGTTCTACAGCGCTATCAAGTATTACGCAGTAGCGTATGCAGAGGCGAAGCTTGTCAACATGTCGCTCAAGGGCGCAGGCACTGTGGCAGAGGTTACGAACAACATGCATGCGGCGCTCAAGTCAAAGGATTTCATGCTGCTGAAGCCAGCCAATGCCAAATCAGGAGCCAAGAAGAAAGCGGCAGAAGAGGCTAAGGCAAAGCAGGCAGAACCATCCGCGAAGCAGATGTCTTCCGAGGCGGCATCAGCCGAGCTTTCTAAGCAGGTCTCGATAACGTGGCTTGCGGGCTACGAGAGCTACCTTAAGGAGAACGAGTGGGCGAAGGAGACTGCCAAGCGCATATATGCCGAGTACCCAGGGCTGGAGAAAAAGTTCAAGCTGAACCAGATGACGGTAGGCGAGGCGATGGTGCTGTGGAAGGGCCTGATGCTTGAGAGGAAGAGGCTCATGAACATACCCGAGGACGACAAGGAGGCATATACCTCAGCGGATATAGTCAACGCCAAGACAACGGACGACGCAAAGAGGATATGGATGAAGGACATAGCTTACGTCAGCATAAAGAAGGTCGGGGTTGAAAACCTCAAGGCAAACGGCTATACCGACGACAGCATAAGCACTTTGTCGAGCATACTCAAAACGTCGACCAGGCTCATAAAGCTGGAGGAGCACGAGATAGAGCTGATGCATCGCAAGCTGGAAGAGCTGCTCAGGTCTGTCAACGGCGCAAGAAAGGTAACTGCGCTGCCGATAGGCGTACCGAGCGCTGAGAAGGTTGCTATAGAAGGTAGCAACGCTGCAGGGAAGGCGCAGGGGCTCGAAAAGACCCCCGCACCGCTGAAGGCGCCCCATTCCTGATCTGGGTTTCACTTGGGGAGGCAGAAGGTAGCATTTAAAAACCTTTTGCCAAACCTTTTTATATTAACGGAACAGCTATACCCTAACCACATTTAATAGGTGTTGACAATGGAAGGAACAAAGAACGCAGCGAACAACAACGCAGAAACGAATGCAAATTCTTCAAATGCACAGGGCAATTCAACCCCATCAGTGCAGATAGTGCAGAACGGGAACACGGTGCAGAAGCTGAATAGGAAGCAGCTTGAGCAGAAGAAGCTGGACGAGGCAACGCAGTCGTTCAAGAAGGTCGTGGGAGAATTCTATTCATCGTATGCAAAGTATAACACAGACTTTTTGCACCTCGGCATAAACAGGATCAAGGAAAGCATAAAGGTTATAGGCGGGCTGCTTGACGTGAAGGATTCTACAAAGGCGGTAGTGCCTGACTCATCGAAGGCGATACGCAAGTACGTCAAGTCGTTGGATAACAGTGCTTCCGAATTTTTTGGGATAATAGCCAGCGGGGTAGCAGACTCGCTTTTCTACCGCGCAGAAATGCAGCAGGCAAGAAGCCTCGAGAAAAGCGGGCTGTACTACAATGACAAGCCTGTCAAGATGTCGATTACGGTTGATGCAGCCAGAAAGCAGAGCATTAGGAGGGCATCCTTCCGCAAGCAGGACAACGTTGGTATAAATCTGAACGAGTCGACAGTCACCAGCACCCTAAAGTCCAAGACCGCTGCAGAAAAAGCAAAGGAGGCAAAGGAGAAGATAGCTGCAAGGATAAGCGATAGCAAGAAGCTGATCAAAGATTCCGAAGCTGGCAGAAGGGAGCTCGCAGCCTCTACTGAAACGATGGTTCTCAAAAACGCAAGGAATTTCATCCTTGACAAGTCCAACTACGACAGCGTTGCAAAGGATGTGATAGGTGCAATGTACAAGTCGAACAAGGGATTCAAGTCTGAGGTTGTAAACGGATCGGACCTTTCAGGGCTGATAAAGAAAACGGAGGAGTATTCAGCAGCATACAGGAAGTCAGCGGAAGAGTACAGGTTCCTCGCCTATAATAGGAGGGCACTCATGCGTGTCTCCAAGGACATGGACCGCCTTGCGGGTTTCCTAAGGCGCATGGAAGACGTCATAGGCTGAAAGGTTCGGCATCTGCGCAGCGGCAGGGTATTCCCTGCACGCTTGCATCTTTTTCCATTTTTGTATTCGCTTCACTTCAACTTGAGCCCTCTTGGCCCGACGTATCCCGAATCCGGGCGTATCAGCTTGTTGTTTGACACTTGCTCGGTATAATGCGCTATCCACCCAAAGCTTCTCGCTGCAGCAAATATAGGCAGGTAAAACTCCTCGCTTATGCCAAGGAGGTACATATAGAGAGCCGCGTAGAAATCTACGTTGGCAGGTATCCTCTTGAGCTCCCACATGCGGTTCTCTATCGCCTCAGCGTACTCGAGAAGCTGCGGCATGCCCTTCGTCTTTGATAGCGACTTGAGCTGCCCTCTTACGAATACGGCACGCGGATCCTTCATTTTATAAACCCGGTGGCCGAAGCCCATTATCTTCTCCTTCTTTTTGAGCTTGCTATCGACGAAGCGTATCGCGTCTTCCTTCTTCTTGAACGAGAGCATGTACCGCAGAACCTCCGAGTTGGCACCACCGTGCAGCGGCCCTTTGAGAGTTCCTAGCGCAGTAGTAAACGCTGCCTGCGGTCCTGCAAGCGTAGAAGTTGTCACGCGGAGCGCAAATGTTGACGCGTTGAACTCGTGCTCCATGTATAGTATGAGCAGCTTCTCCAGGTAAGCTGCTGCCTTTTTGTCATCCTTGCCCGTCATTTCGAAGTAGAATCTTTCTGCATAGCTGCCCTTCTCTGCCTTCGCATGAACTCGCCCCTTATATTTCGAATGGAACCTTGTTATCACGGTAGGCATTCGTGCAGCCATCTCGAGCATGCAAGACTGGTCATCCTTCTCGAAAAGCTCCATTCCAGAGACTACCGTGCGCAGCATGTCTATCGGAGAATAATCCTTGTCTATGCATTCTAGCAAACGTTCAGTGCCGCGGTCTAGCGAAGACATTTTAAGCAGCTTCCCGGAAAAATCTGATAGTTCCTTCTTAGTTGGAAGCTTCCCGTACGCAACAAGGTAAGCCACCTCCTCAAAAGAGAGCTTGCTCGCAAGGTCAACAGCAAGGTATCCCCTGTACACCAGGTTCCCTGCGCTGTCCGTTGAGGATATCGCAGTATCGTCCACTATTACCCTTTCGAGGCCTTTCGCAACCCTTACTGTTGAGATTTCCATCTGATCACTTTTTTGAGGAGAATATCGCCGCATCATCCTTCTCATACTCATCGTAGCCTATCACTTCATAGAACTTTTTCCGTGTCATTAGCTTACCCATAATTGAGCGCTGCGTCCCAGCCGCTGCAAGTTCCTTGTACACGCTTTCCATGGTAAGAAGAGATGCCCTGAATGCGGTAAGCGGGAATATCACCATGCGATAGCCTATCGACTCGAGCTCCTTTGAAGAAAGAAGCGGGCTCTTGCCGAACTCGGTCATGTTTGCGAGGAGCGGTGCCTTTACCTCTTTCGCGAATTTCCTGAATTCGCTTTCATTCTCCAACGCTTCGGAGAATATTGCGTCAGCCCCCGCTTTCAGGTATACCTTCGCCCTTGCTATTGCACTATCAAGCCCCTCGACTGCACGCGCGTCAGTTCTGGCTATTATCATGAAGTCGCTGTCCTTTCTGGCTTTCACTGCAGCTTTTATCTTTAGCACCATCTCTTCCTGTGGTATTACCATTTTTCCGGGAAGGTGGCCGCATTTCTTAGGAAGCACCTGATCTTCCATGTGCATTGCAGCTGCACCGGACTGCTCCATTAGCCTTACAGTACGCATTACGTTTAGTACCTCGCCAAAACCAGTGTCAACATCAACTATAAGAGGCAGTGTCGTAACTGCGGTTATCTCGCGCACCTTCTCCGCAAGCTCGTCCAAAGTCGTAACTGAAAGGTCAGGAAGGCCCATTGCTCCAGCTACGCCAGAACCTGAAAGGTAGAGCGCTCTGGCTCCTGAACGCTCTGCAAGCTCGGCTGAAATGCCGTTGAATACGCCAGGAGCTGCAACTATACCCTTCTTCAAAAGAGTTCGCAGGCCCTTAGGCCCCTTATTCTTGTTATCGCTTAATATCGACATTCTGCATCACCTCAAAAATATCAGAGACATCACTGTGATCGAAGGTGCGGCAGACCTTTATTATCTCATTGACAATGCGCTCATCGTGCATGCACCTCATGCCCTTCCCCTTCAATTCCTCCCATGTGAACGGATCCTCTGCATGGCCCTTTTGGACATCAACCTCTTCAGAAATGGTCTTCCCGCCTGCACTCACCGAAATTCTTGCAGGCGTGTACTTTGGATACATCTTATCAAATTTCTTTGAAGTTGTGACTCTTGTCCGGTTTATCAACGCAAGTATATTCCTATCGTTAAGATACCTGCTGCCGTATGAATTTGGTGTGGGCTCGCCATAAAGCAATGCATATGCAATTATGTATGGCAGGCTGTGATCTGCGGTCTCTTTGTTCTTCGGCCTCAGCTTTTCAGGGCCTTTTACTATTATTTCGTAGGCAACTCCGAATGTCTCAATGCTTATGCTGTCTATCCTTCCTTTTATTCTGTTGCGGAGTGAGAGCGCAGCCTGGACGGCGCTCATCGCATGGTACTCGACAGGATAAGCCTTTATCATCGTCAGTTGTGGTCTTTCTTTCAATAAGTTAGGAGTCAGATTGCCGGACACCTGCTTGAAGAATCCCATCTCGCCCTCAAATATTGGAGATGGGCCTGTAAGACCGCCTTTCGCCAGAAGCGTACCGAAAACGCTGTTTCTTGCTGCGTCTCCAACAGTGCAGGCCTTCCACATGCTAAGCGCCCCTACCCTTGTCTGGCGCATGCTTACGTTGTTGTTCAGCGATAGGCTTATGGCATTTGAAAATTTAGCTTCATCCAAAGAAAGGAGCTGCGCCAACCCTGCTGCCGATGAGGCTGATATGTAAACGACGTGGTCCCATCCCCTGTCTCTCACCGATGAGGCATCAGCAAAAGCGCATGCAACCTGATATGACAGGAAAATCGCCTTTAGCGCATCGCTTCCTCCGGCGCCAACCGAATCAGCAACGGCAAGTATGGGCGCGATGTTGTCAGAAGGGTGAATCGCCTCCTTTGACAGGTAGGTGTCATTGTAATCCATGTACCTGGTCATGCTGCCGTTTATGAACGCAGCAACTTCAGCAGAGGCTTTTTCCTTAGAAAAGTATATGCTTGAATTGTAAGGCCCTTTGCTTGGAAGGAGCACTTTTTTGGATATCTTTATTGGCGGGGAGTTCCTTGCAACGTATGCAGTAAAGATCGAGTCTGCAATCCTTTTCTTCAGCTCGTCAATCGCTTCGTTCGATACTTTCTTCTTGGAAGAGGAGTACTGGTATATCCTTTCCGCAAGGCCCATTCAACCACGCATAATGGTCGCACGAAAAGGATAAAACGTTTGGTGTATAATCAAAAATATCATGCATTTTTAGATTCAAATTCGTTTTCTCGTTACGGACTTGCTGATGCAGCACTTTGGGTTCTAGGTGTTCATTTTTTGGATGCAACTACCACCATGCGTTTGTCGCTTTCTGTGAACTCCTTGAATGAGTAACCGGCAAAGGTGCGTAGAACCTTGAAACCCGCTTTCGCAAGTTGCCCCTCCAGGTCGCCCCTTGAATAGAGCCTAAGCCTGCTGAGTCTTTGCATTTTAATGAACAACAGATCCCTGCCGCGCTTCCGGTATATACTTTCGTTTCTCACCTGGTACGCGACACCGTTTTCGTATTCTATGTATGGCCTTTCTATAGATACATATTCATCGGACCTTTCACGAATAAATACGGGTTTTGGGTTTGCTTTAAAGTATTCTGTCGTGATTTCGCCATTTGACAAATCGATGATTATTATGCCATCCTTTTTTAGATGACTACGTGCCGTCCTCAGCACTTTGATATTATCCTTATCATTGAAGTAGCCGAAGCTGGTGAACCATGACAGGCAGACATCAAATTTCCTGTCCAAGCTGAAATCCCTCATGTCGCCCGTACTATATTCCAAGTCATTAGCAGGATGTGCTCTCCTCGCCTGCGATATGAGCTCCTTACTTATGTCAACGCCATATACTGAATAGCCGTATGCCCTGAGAAAGTCATGCAGGCGCCCGTTGCCGCAAGGTACGTCTAATATACTGTCAAGCCTGCAGCCGAGTTTTCTGGAGAAGAGCCTTATCAATGCGTCTATGTATTCAGCGTCAGATTCGGATTTCTGACTGTCGTAGTTTATATGCCATTCTATCTCAGGAGGCACATTGTTTGAGGTCATACAACAACACGATTATATACAAAAAACACTTTAATATTCTTGATGTATGAATCGAAAAGCGCATTTTTAGGAGTAGCTAGCCACGTGGTTATAATATAGAAGAAATTGGATAGGGTTACAGAAAATTAATTCGAGAAAATAACCCAAGAATAGCATCCTTACCTCAGCCTTCTGAGTGGAAAGAGGATATTATGAAACTTGTATTTGAAGAGTACTGGATTAAAAAGTATAGCCAAGATGAAACTATATTCTTTACTGGCCTTTACAGACCCGCAGAGATAATTTACCTAAGAGGCATTGAAGGCGTAAGTCTAAGGATAGTAGCAATAGTTGTTGATGACGATATGATGAGGTATCAAAGCTGATTAGACGAGCTAGGAGTAAAGAAGAAAATTATACGATTAATGATTTTAAGCTTAAAAATTTGCATAGAGAAGGGATTCCAGAGGGGTATAAAAACAATAGTGTATCAACAATTAGGGGCATGGCGGATTATGAAATTAAGAATAACCACACTGAATTAGATAAATTTATTGAAGATGCAAACAGATTAGTGGACGTAATAGAAAAAACTTTTATTAAAGGTGATTTGTATAGTAGTAGAAAAATCGGTTGGTGCAATAGTTGTTAATACCGACGGGCTCTATTTATTATTGAATAGAGCCAATAAAGATGGTGACTTCTGGGAGTTTCCAAAAGGACACCAATTAGAAGGTGAAAGTGACATAGAAACTCTTAAACGTGAACTTAAAGAAGAAACAGGTATTGAAAAATTTGAGTTAATAGAAAATTTTTTAGGAAAAAACGAATATGTTAGCAGTTCTACCGGAAATACACGTATAATACTCTTATATCTTATAAAAGTACTGAATGATAAGATAATTATTAGTCAAGAGCACAAAGGTTATATCTGGGCAACATTTGATGATGCATTAACAAAACTCAATCATGACAAATGGAAAGAGATACTAATAAATTCCAAAAAAACGTTTGGCTGAGCTAGATGCCTAAGTTGATAAGTTTACAGAGGATATTTTGAAACAAAACTAAATAGGGCTCTCACATACTAAAAGTATGTTAAGAAAGAAGGAGCTATTCAATGAGTCATATAAACAAACTTATCATTTAAATGGGGAGCCGGAGATTTGAACTCCGATTACTAGCTCCCAAAGCTAGCAGTCTGCCAGGTTAGCGTAGCTCCCCAATGCAGTAAGTATTGTTCACTAGTTTTTTTATACGTTGGTTTTGCGCCCTCTTTGCTGTGTTCACCACAGGCTTATGTTATTGTATTTCTCCTTTGGAAGCTTCAGCTTGCTCTTTTCGGCGAATGCATCCTCAAACCTTTCATGCGTCAGCACAGGAAGTGATCCCCTTACATGCGCAGGAGAATGCGGGTCCGATGTGACTAGGAGCTTCTTCAGGTCTTCCGTAGTGTTGTTCTTCCATATCTGCGCCCATGCTATGAAGAATCTCTGTTCTTCAGTAAAACTGCCTATGCGCTTCCCCATGCCTTTGCTTCCCATGCTGCTCTTCAACGCATCGTATGCGATGTGTATTCCACCCAGATCAGCTATGTTCTCGCCAAGAGTAAGTTTTCCGTTCACCTTTATCCCCTGAAGCGCATCCATAGATCCGTAGAGACTTGCGACCTTTGCGCTCCTTGAATTGAAGCGCTTCCTGTCGTCCTTTGTCCACCACTCCCTGAGATTGCCGTGCTTGTCGTACCTGCTGCCCTGGTCGTCGAAGCCGTGCGTCATCTCATGCCCTATCACTCCGCCTATGCCTCCATAGTTAACTGCCTGGTCGATGCTTTTGTCGAAGAATGGAGGCTGGAATATGCCCGCAGGTATCACTATCTCGTTCTTTGATGGATTGTAGTATGCGTTTACAGTATAGGCATTCATGTCCCATTCTTCCCTGTCGACCTTCTTGCCTACCCTTGACATATCCCTCTTTAATTCAAAATTGTACGCAGCTTCGAAATTTTCAAGGAGATTGCTGCCCTCCATCCTCAGCTTTGAATAGTTCCTGAATTTCTTTGGATATCCCACTTTGAGTGTCATTGAGTCTAGCTTGTCGAGCGCCTTGCGCCTTGTCGACGCGTCCATCCAGTCGACCGATTCAAGGCGCTTCCTGAATGAGGATTGAAGCCCTTTTACAAGAGATAGCGCCTTGCGCTTTGCTTCCTCCCCGAAATCCTCCTTTACATAGATCTCGCCAAGAGCTTCGCCAAGCATGGAGCTTACAAGGCCTATTCCCCGCTTCCATCTCGGCCTCATCTCTTTCTGGCCAATAAGCTTTCTTCCGAAGAAATCGAAGTGCTCCGTCACGGCTGCATCGTGCAGCATTGACGAATAGTCGTTGAGTATGTTCCACTGTAGGTATGCCCTTACGGTTTCAATCTTCTCTGATGTGAATATTTTGTCAAGCTTGTCGAAGAACTCAGGCTGGCCCACTATGATGTAATCAGGATCCCTTACGTACAGCCCTTCGTATATGGTGCTTATGCCAAGGTTGGCGTACCTTCTCAATGCAGCTGCTACGCTCATCTTGTTGTAGTTCTTTATGCTGTCCCTGAGCTCGGTCGAGCTGCGGCTCGCCCTCGCCAGGCGCGTTTCGAGCTTCATTATTGCCAAGGCACTGGAATCAGCCTCAGCCTGGCTGAAGCCGTACAGCCTAAACATCCTTGCCATGTGCCTGACGTATTCAGCCCTTATGCCGGAGAACCTGTCTTGCAAGTAGTAATCCCTGTCGGGCAGGTTTATTCCGCCCTGTGAGATATGCAGCGCGTATACTGAACTGTTTTTCTCGTCTTCTGCAGAGTACATGCCCATAAAAGACCAGCTTCCCATCCTTGAAAGCTCTGATATGAGCGAAGGGAGCTGCGCCATGCGCTCCAACGAAGATGCCTTGTCCATCATTGGCTCTATAGGCTTGAAGGCGAGGCGCTCAATTCTCTTTGTGTCCATGAAAGAGCCGTAAAGCGCAGCTATCAGCCTTCCGTTTTTGTATCTTGACGGATTGGCAACGCAGGAATCCACTATCCTCTTCAGCTCTAGCAGGTTGGCTTCGGAGAGATCCTCAAAAGAGCCCACAGAGGGCTTGTCCTTTGGTATCGGGTGGCGCTTTTTCCATAATCCACAGGAGTAGGGGTAGAAATCGCTGAAAGGGTCTATCGAAGTGTCCATGTTTGCTATTGAGAAGCCTATTTGCTTTGGTTTCCTTGAAGCTGTTTTCGCTTTTTTCGCAACTATGCAAGCACCGCAAAGCTATCTTCTGCCTTAATCTATTTAAGAATTAGCTAAAGCTTCATGAACTCGTTAAGCGCTGCATGCAGCTCTGCATACCCATCTTCGGCAGTGAAGTGGGTGCGTATCGGCATAGTAGTGACTGTGGCGCCGAGCTTTGACGCGAGCTCCTTTGCGTCGCCTTCAGGTATGTACGGGTCTTCCTTCGCTGCGAGTATGCGCACCGTACCTGCATTCCTTTTCACTGCATCAAGATTAATGGGCTTTGAGAGCCATTCGGCAGATACGCGCTTCCCTTGAGGAGTGTTGAGCGCTGATTCGCGGAGATGCAGGAAAGGCGCCACAAGCAGGACGCCCTTGGCGCTGCCCAGCGTCTCCCTCTCAAGATAGCGCATTATTGCCTGGCAGCCTATGCCGTGCCCTATGAAGAAGGTGTTCTCTACGTCAAGTACTGAAACTTCTAGAGAGTTAATGCACTCATCCATTGCGTGCTTGTCCGGGCTCGGGAGCTTGACTATCTCAACCTTGAAATCCCTCGCTTCGAGCATGCGCTTGAGCCAGGGGTACCAGTCGGACTTCGGATTGCCGGAATACCTGTGCACTATCAAAACCTTCTCCCCAGCCATCAGAACCAAACCATCATTTTGAGAGACCTACTAACATGGATTGGGATTAACGCAGGACGAGAAGCCACTTGCCTTTTGCGGATAATACAAGATACTCTACCTTCTATGTTGCAAAGCGACGCAGTTGCAGTTGAATATTGTGTGGCAATATTTATATATGTTTTTTTGCGGCTATGGCGCTGCATCCTAATAAATACTTTTCCGACAAATAGTTATATCGCTAATATCTTATGCTGAAAGGTGTTTTTATGGAGCTTCCCGACATGCCGTGGACCGAGAAATACAGGCCCAGGAACCTGGACGACGTGATAGGGCAGAAGCTCATCGTGGAGAGGCTTAAGGCATTCGTCAAGAACGGCAACTTCCCAAGCATGATTTTTGCCGGAACTGCAGGCATAGGAAAGACCACGTGCGCGATAGCGTTCGCGAGAGACCTGTACGGCGAGGAATTCATGAGCGCGTTCAAGGAGATGAACGCCTCCGACTCAAGGGGAATAGACGTCATAAGGGGCGAGGTCAAGGAGTTCGCCAGGACGATATCGGTTTCTAAGGCTCCTGTCAAGATAATATTCCTAGACGAGGCGGACTCGCTCACTACGGATGCGCAGCATGCTCTCAGGAGGACTATGGAGAAGTTCTCCGGAGAAACGCGCTTCATAATGAGCGCAAACTACGCAAGCAAGATAATAGAGCCGATACAGAGCAGGTGCGTGGTCTTCAGGTTCAAGCCGCTTGGAAGGGAGGAGATGGAGAAGTACGTCAAAATGATAGCCAAGAAGGAGAAGCTTGAGATTGACGAGAAGGCGATGGACGCCCTCATCTATGTTGGGGATGGGGACTTGCGCAAGCTAACCAACATCCTCCAAAGCGCGGCACTACAGGACGGGAAGGTGACCGAAACAGGCATCTACGAAATCGCATCCAGGGCGAGGCCTAAGGAGATAGCGACAATGCTGAAATACGCAGTGGAGGGCAATTTCGACAAGGCCAGGGTTGAGCTTGACAACCTCACGCTTAGGCAGGGACTGAGCGGTGAGGACATACTGCTGCAATGCTACAAGGAAGTGCAGGGAATGGGCATACCTGAGAGGGCGAAGCTCGCCATAATGGTTAGCATAGGAGAATCGAACTTCAGGATAGTTGAGGGAGCAAACGAGAGGATACAGCTGGAGGCGATGCTTGCAGGGATATCGCTCAGGTTCCTGGAGCACAAGGCTTAAGGCTTAGTCTATGTAGACATCGAGCGGCCCTGCATAGCTCGATTCCGGAGCCTGTATGTAGAGCTCGGCTATGTAGCTGTTTTTGTCATCTATCGTAAATGGCAGCTTCGGGTTGCTGCTCACGAACTTGAAAGGAGGCGAGACGCGTATCGCGTTCGCGGTGTCGCCGAAGCCCATTATCTTGTACATCTGTATCTGGTTGCCGAATATCATGTTCTTCTGTATCTCCATCATTATGCTTGAGTTGTCTATCTCAAAATCCTTCCCCGCCCTGTGGAGTATCACCTTGTTCACCCCTATCTTCACAGTCTCGGGCTGGTTCTCAATTATGCTCACCGACATGGGCCCGGAGTATTTGCCCTCAGGCCCGTCTATCGTCAGCGATATCTCTATCCGCTCTCCGGCTTTTATCTCGAATGGAGGATTGGGCTCAACTGAGACGAGCTTGAACGGCTGGGCGACAGTTATCCCCTCTATGCGCATTACGTCAGGCTTCTGCTCCTTTGCTATGTCCTTCAGCAGCTCGTTCTGCTCTATCGTGTTCTTGAACGGTATCTTGTATACGAACTTGCGCTCCTTTGAGGATGTTCCCTGAAGCGAGTGGAAGCTCCCGCGCCAGCGCACATTGACGTTCTTTACCTCTATCAGGATCTCGTCCTTCTTGACTTTCTTTATGAAGTCGAATATTCCCATGCTACCACAATGTTCTCTTATCAAGCAAAAATTTTGCACATGCAGGCATTGCTGCACATGCACCATATCGCATCGCCTTTCATATTTATATCAGTTCGCACGTGATGCAGTGTAGGCGCATGAATCATGTGCCTGCTGTAAAAATGCACATGCTGAAGGGGACTTACCCTGCGCTCCGGCAAACCTATTAATTCCTGACTGAGCCACACTATTGGTGGTAAAATGATAAAAGAGGGCTCAAAAGCACCGGATTTCGAATTGGAAGGATCTGATGGAAAGAAGCACAGCCTGTCCGAATTCAAGGGCAGGTATGTTGTACTGTATTTCTACCCGAAGGATCTGACTCCAGGCTGCACTATAGAGGCTAACGAGTTCAACAAGCACCTCCCAGAGATCAGAAAGCTGGGCGCGGAAGTGGTTGGGGTCAGCAAGGACGACCTGAAATCGCACGCAAGGTTCAAGGATAAGTGCAACCTCGAGTTCCTGCTGCTTTCGGATCCTACAAGCAAAACGATAAAGGAGTACAACTCATACGGGGACAGGGGCATCTTCGGAATGGGCACCATCAGGAATACGGTAATCATAGACAAATCAGGAAAGGTGGCGAAATTCTACCAGAAAGTCAAGCCGAACGCGCACCCTAAAGAAGTCATAGAGTTCCTGAAGTCAGCGAAGTGAGCTTTCAGCCTTTTTCCTGACGGCAAAATTGCCTATCACGAGGTTTTCGGCGCCGGTATTGAGAAGTGTCCACAGCGCGTCGTCTGGGCTCATTACTATTGGCTTCCCGTGCTTGTTTAGGCTGGTGTTGAGCACCGCGCCTATGCCTGTATTGCGCTTGACTCTGTTTATCAGCTTCGCGTAGAGTTCATTTTCCTCTCCTAGAATCTGCGGCCTTGTGGTGTGGTCTATGTGTGACGCTGCCTCGAGATCGTGCCAGTGCTCCTTCTTCACGCGGTTGGCACTTGTCATGAACCTGTTTGAAAACCTGTAATCCTCAAGCAGCGGCGCTGCATCGCTTTCAAGTATCGTGCTTGCGAAAGGCTGGTAGTACGGCCTCTTCTTTATTATCAGGTTTATCCGCTCCCTGTTCTCTATCGAGCTCGGCAGGGATATGACGCTCCTGTTGCCCAGCGCCCTAGGTCCATACTCCATCCTGCCCTGGAACCAGAGCACCACCTTGCCGTCGCACACCATGTCTGCGGCATACTCCGCAGGATCCTCTACGCGCTCGTACTCAAGGGATGCGTTCTCTGAGGCTGAGCGCTTTATCGCGTTCTCTATCTCCTCCTCAGAATATTCA
>JAJZYW010000004.1 GCA_021797895.1 Microcaldota archaeon
AAAATAATAGAGAAAAAGAAAAACTCCTTATGGATCCGCTTGCCCGCCTGCTCCTCCTTCCATAATTTTCACCTATAAATTTACTGAATACGCATCACAGTATGGGTTTATAAGCATTTCTGCGCTCTCTTATGAACTTGAGGATACACGTTTCCTATACGCAAGCAAGATCGCATACTTTGAGCTGGATCCGTTAACTTCCAGCCAGAACATGCGTCTAATCTCAGAATACAAGATAAAGTCAGAATCGCCAAGAGTCTACGACGAAGAAACGTTCTACAAATTAAGGAAATTCAAGAATAAAGTATATGCTGAAGAATACGATTAACAATAATAGAGAAAAAGAAAAACTCTCTATGGTCCCGTTCCGCCAGTTGCTCCTCCTTCCATAATTTTCACCCATGACCTATATCCGTGTCGCAATACTAATTTATAAGCATTTCTACGGCCTTGCACTAGCCCGCGATGCCGTCTTTGTGTGACCTCTCATAAAGCGAGAGCTCTTCATTGGCAACCATAGCTTGGGCAAGGCGCACAGAATTCGGCGCCAGGCAAGCTTACTCGCTGTCGTGCCTGACTATCCTTAGTATGCCCGGCCTTGGAGAGTAGACGTCTCCCCTCTTCTCAAGCTCCTCTATGTACTTCTTTGCTGTTCCAGAGTCGAAGCCGGCCTTCTCCGCCTCCTCAATAACTCTCTGCATCTTGGCGCTTCCTTCATCGGAGTCGAGCTTCTTTATTATCTCTATCATTGCATTTATCTTGTCGACCTTCTCCCTTGGCATTCCCGTGAGAAGCGTATCAATGTCGCGCCTGCCGCTGCTGTCCACTGCGAGTATCTTCAGCATGTATTCGCTCAGCGATATAGCCTTCTCGGCGTCCTCGAGAGCAACAGTATCCGCCAGCCTAGATTTGGCTCTCGCCTCAGCCATCCTTATAAGCCCCTCTATCTGCCTTGGCGTTATAGGCACTGCGCCCTGCTTGGCGCCGCTCTTCCTAAGCTCAACGTAATACTTCTTTATGCGCTCCGAAGCCTCGTGGCTAAGCCTTGGCGATACGTTCCTCCTCGCGTATGCTATGTACTTCCTGAGAAGCTCGCCGTCGACCACTGGAAGTTCTACCTGCTTATAATTCTCTATGTCAGCTATCTTGGCGCCTGCCGCCTCATGCTGCGTAAGTATGTGCTCGGCTATGCTCTTGTCAAGCTCCTCGTCCAGCACGTCCCTTATCGGGAATATCAGGTCAAATCTTGAGAGAAGAGTAGGCGGTATGTCGAACTGCTCTGCTGGGTACTGCGTCGAGTCGAACCTGCCAAACTTGGGGTTCGCAGCGGCAAGCACAGCAGCTTTTGCATTGAATGTCGCTATTATTCCAGCCTTTGCGACGCTTATGGTCTGCGATTCGAGCGCTTCGTGGAGCGCCGCCCTGTCCTCGTCCCCTATCTTGTCAAATTCGTCGATTGCGACTATGCCTCCGCTTCCCAGTACCATGGCGCCTGCCTTGAGCGTCCATCCTCCGTCAGCAAAGTCATCCCTTTCTGCAACAGCTGTCATTCCTCCACCTGTGACAGACTTGCCGCTCACGTATATGCCCTTGGGAACAAGCCTTGACACTGCTTGCAGAATCCTTGTCTTAGCGCTTCCTGGGTCCCCTATGAGAAGTATGTGCATGTCGCTCCTTATCGTGCCTCCGTCAACAAGCAACTTTCCTGACGTGCCGCCAAAAAGCTGAAGCGTAACCGCTTCCTTTATCTCATCGTAGCCGTATATCGAAGGGGCTATCGACTTTGCCACCTTCTCGAATATGCCCGGATCCTTGGAAAGCTCTATTATCCTGCGCTCCTCCTCCTCGCTTATGTCAAGGTCTGCGAACTCCTTCTGCTTGGGCACTATAGAAACGGTCTCGAGGAACATCGAGTAGAAGTTCTTCTCCTGCTTCCCCCTGAAGTTCCTCCTTGGCCTTATGCGCAGTATCCCTGTCAGCTCTATCCTGTCTCCAGGTATGACTGTGTTGACCAGGTCGTCCTCTATCCAGACCTCGAGCTGCCATGTAGGCGTGCTGCCGCTCAGCTTCTCCAGCGGGTCCTGCACGGCTATCTTCTGGAGGTTGAGGAAGTGCGACTCCTCAGGCACCTGCCTCAGCGCCTTGCGCTTGCACTGGTCGCATATCTCAGGGACCTCGTCCCTGTCAACCCTTATCTTGTAGGTTGCGTCGCAGAACGAGCATTTGTATACCCCTACCTTGACCTTCGGTATTATCTCGGACCTTTTTACTATGAGGCTGTCGAGCGCTATCATCTTGCCTATGTAGGATGATCCAACGTCCTGCACCAGCGGCGAATTGACAGACTGGCCGAAAATTCTTACGTTGACGTCCTTCTCAATTTCGGGCTTGCCTATGAGCTCTCTCAATGCTAGCTTTGAAGCTTCAAGCAGGTCGTCAGGGCTCTCTATCAGCTCGTCCGCAAGCTCCGGATCAAACCTCTCGAGCTCCCTGAAATCAACAGGCATGCTGACTTTGTCAGGATAGGAAAGTGCAAGCGATTCCACCTCCTCCTTGCAGTATTTGCTGAAGAATTCGGAGAACCTCTCCCTGTACCCTTCAATAGTAGCGTCATCAGCCAAGCAAGCACCATAATCAGTAAAGCGTATTGCGTATACGCGTCAAAGATATAAATAGCTTCTATGGCTGGCGTTTTGCGGCATTCCCGGATTGGGATTTTGCGCCAGCAGCTACCGCTGCCCTGTTTATATGGAAAGCCTCTCCAAGTATAAGCCCAGCAGAGAGGCCAAGGAGCGCTGCGATAATCGCGTTTGCGGTAATGCTTGCCGGATAGAGCATGTAAACCACGTACCTGAGAAGGAGAAGCGCTATGTAAGCTGAGAAAATTATGGGAGATCTCCTGTAGTACACTTCAGAATCCTTCGTGAATACTGAAATGCCCTCGCCAAGGCCCAAGCCAACGAGGAGCCCAACCACTCCAAGGGCGAAAGTAAGCAACACTGCATACTCTGGAATGCCAAACAGCGAGATTGCGGTTATTACAAGATAGATAAGAGGCAGCCTAAGCACGCGCGAGCGCGAGAATCTCTGCCCTTTCGAATTCCTTCGCACGCGAAGAAGAAGCATCGCGGCTATGAATACTACGAAAATAAGGCCCTCGGAATACTGCATGCAAAACACTAATCAGGATACAGGAGGCAGAATCTCGCGCCTGTTTTCAGCCTGCGTCCCCTCCCCTCTATCCATTCACCATTCATATATTTTTCCGAGCAAAACCTTGATGCGAGTTCCTCAGCCTTGCGCTTTTCCTCCTCGGAAGGGAATTTTGCTTCAACTCTCCTCAGCATATTTCCCATCAAACGCTTCTTAGTGGTGCCAAGGCTTCCATCAGTGAAGTCGGAAAGCGCAGGAAGCATCCCTATCTTTTCATAATCGGATTCAGGGAAATTCATCGCATCCCTTATCCTTTTCGAATTCCATCTGCTTACCGCAACCACTCCGTGGTAGAGGAAGGAGTGGCCGAGCCCTATGCTCTGCGCGTGCCCGGCTATGGGCATCCCGTCAACGTTTATCGCATATACGCCGCCCAAAGAGACCTTAGCAGCGCTTCCTATGATATCCGATATTCCGCCGAGCGCTATGCTGCTGTATTTGCGGTGCAGCGCTTCGGGCCCTGAAACTGAGCTGTCGCCGTTCAGCGGCCCTGCAATGCTATATGCGAGCGTATTTTCTCCAACATATATTGTCTTGCCTCCAGTCTCCCGCCTTGTGACCTCTACTCGGCTGCGATCCCTGATGCTGCCAGGGTCGTCCGACGCCGATAATATAACAGAATCCCTGTCGAAATCGTAGAACCTGATGTATATGCGGCCTGTCTTCTCCGAGAGCTCCTTGAGAGCCTCGTCCAGCGCCATATTCTTCGCAGCGCTGTTCCTTGAATAGCCGAAACTGACCGCTTCCATACAAAGCACAAGCTAATTAGCCAGATGCAAATATTTATTACTAGGTTTGGAATTAAAGTATATTCAATTGAAAGCGGGTTTTAGTCAATGTCATTCCTGATTGCTGGAGGTACAGGCCTTATAGGCAGCGCGCTAATCGACATCCTCAACGCCTCCGGGGAGGACGTGGTAGTCTTGACACGCGGCAGCACTATGGAAAAAGACGGGATCGCATACATACACTGGGATCCGGAGAGGCCCGACACTGAAACGCTCTCTGATTCGATAAGCGAATCGGATTACGTGATAAACCTTTCCGGCGCGCCTATAACTCCATCGAGGATGAGCAAGGCAGAGAAGGATGCGATAATGAAAAGCAGGATCGACGCGACCAATGCGATAGTCAAAGCGATAGGCGAATCTGGGAGCAAGCCGAGAGCTCTTGTCAATGGCTCTGCGATAGGCTTCTACGGCAACCGCAACGACGAGGAGCTCACCGAGAACTCGCCGCCTGGAAACGGTTTTCTGAGCGAGGTGTGCAGGGCATGGGAGGGAGCTGCGTTCCGTGCGAAGGAGTATGGCGTCAAAGTCTATGCCATACGGACTGGGATGGTCCTTTCTGCCGACGGCGGATCGCTCCCAATAATGGCGAAGCAGGCGATGAGGGGCATAAGCGCAACCATGGGCAGCGGGTCGCAGTGGATGTCGTGGATACACATCAGGGACATAGCCAGGCTGATGATAAGCTTCGCGAAGAGCGGTGCACCGTCAAGCGCTGCAAACGGCGTATCACCAAATCCTGTCAGGAATTCTGAATTTGCCGAAACCCTGGTGTCATCTCTTGGCAGGAAAAATGGCATAAAGATACCCAAATTCGCGCTGAAGCTTGCCCTTGGTGATCTTGCCGAGGAGATGCTGCTCTCAAGCCAGAGAGCTCTCCCTGCAAAAGCGCAGGAAATAGGTTTCAGCTTCGAGTACCCGCAGCTTAAAGACGCACTGGAAGAAATCTCGCCAAAATTGTTGAGGTTATTGAATGCAAAACGGTAAGCAAAAGATAATAGTGACGTCGGCGCTGCCCTACGCGCACGCTCTCCCCCACCTTGGCAACTTCATAGGCTCCATACTGCCTGCTGACGCATACTACAAATACCTTACGATGGAGGATGAGGACGCAATATTCATATGCGGCTCTGACCAGCACGGCACGCCCATAGAGCTCCGCGCCATAAAGGAGGGCGTTCCGCCAGGGCAGCTTGCTGATTCCGTCCATGAAAGGATAAAGTCCATGCTTGCGGCCTACGGCTGCACGCCAACGTACTACGGGAAGACGCACACCGAGCAGAACAAGCAGAGCGTGTACGAGCTGTATCATGCTTTGAAGAAGAACGGCTACATAACAGAGGTGCACGACAAGCAGGCATACTGCAGGTACGACAAGCGCTTCCTGGTTGACAGGGACATAGAAGGCACATGCCCGTTCTGCGGCGGCAAGAAGGCGAGGGGCGACCAGTGCGACGACTGCGGCAGGCTGCTTGACCCAATAATGATAATAGACCCGCACTGCAACATATGCGGAAGGTCCGAAATAGAGTTCAGGGACGTGAAGAACCTTGCCATATCTCTTGACAAGCTGCAGGGCCGCATTGAGGCGTACGTGAACTCTGCGAGCCAGAACGGCTGGAGCAAGAACGCAACAAATAAGACGTTAACTTTCCTGAAGGAGGGTCTAAAGCCAAGGGATATAACCAGGAGCATGAAGTGGGGCTTTCCTGTTCCGGAAAAGGGTTTCGAGGATTCCGTCTTCTACGTCTGGTTCGACGCTGTGATAGGCTACATAGGCATAACCAGGGAATGGAGCGAGTCAAAGTGGAAGGAGTACTGGATGTCAAGCAGCACAAAGCTGATACAGTTCATGGGCAAGGACAACATAGAGTTTCATACGATGATGTTTCCAGGAATTCTTCTTGGGGCGGATATGGGATACATACTCCCATACTCGATAAGGGCGAGCGAGTACCTCAATTCAAGAAGCGTCAAGTTTTCAAAGAGCAGAGGAATAGGGCTCAACATGGAAAGCGCGCTAACGGTCCTGGGCGCCGAATACTGGCGCTTCATACTGATGTACCTTTATCCTGAGAGCGCCGACGTCGAATTCAGCGTTGACGCCGTGAAAGAAATAGTCAACAGCGTGATGAACGACAAAATAGGCAACCTTGTGCACAGGGTGCTGACATTGTGTTGGTCGAATTCCATTCTGAACGGAATCGCTACATCTACAGACGAAAAAGTGGAAAAGATTGTAGAGGGGTACAGGCTCAACTTCTCGCAGCAGCACATACGAGAAGCGCTGGGCAACGTGGTAGAGCTAGCATCATACGGCAACGAGCTGATAAGCTCCTCCGAGCCGTGGAAGATGATAAAGGACGAGGGCAAGCATGCAGAAGCAAAGCGCGTGATGTCACTGCTTGCTGGAGTCGTGCGTGCTGTGGGCATACTGCTATATCCGTTCTGCCCGGAATCCTCCTCCAAAGTATTGGAGGCTTTCGGCTCAGGACCAAAGCTCTCCTCAATCTTCGAGGAGGTTCCACTAAGCATAAAATCACAGCCCAAGCCGCTGTTCTCAAAATTCGAAAAGGAGGATGAGGAAAAGCTTTCCTCATTTTCATGATCATCTTACTCTGCTTCCCTCCTTGATGCCTTTCTCTGGAGTCAGCAGCGAAAGATTGGAGTCGTCCTCTGCAGCGAGAACCATTCCTTCCGATATGAACATACCTCCTATGCTCTTCGGCTCAAGGTTTGAGACTACGATTATGCGTTTGCCGAGCAACTCATCCTTTGAATACCTGTCTTTTATCCCTGCGGCTATGTTCCGTATGCCCAGCCTCCCGAGGTCCACTACAAGCGCGTACATCGGCTTCTTGGTCTGGAGGTCGTTGACCTCGACTATCCTTCCAACGCGAAGGTCGACCTTTGCGAAATCGTTTATGCCGATGCTCTCTTCAAGTGTCTCTACATAATGGTCCAGTATCTCCTCGTTCTCCCCGAAAAGGAATGAAGCTTTTATTCTCTTGCCTCCAAGCACATCGGGCAGCCAGTACTTATCGTCAGGCCACATTTTGTCCAATGGAAGATTCCTGATTCCCGCCCAGAGTGGCCGCATCTCCTCGCTTTCAGAAGGTTCCCCCTCCCATTTGTCCGCGATGAATACATGTACCCTCTGGTTCCAGTCCTTCTCCTCGGAAGACTGTACGAAGTAGAAATCTATGGTGCCCACCTTCCTAAAGGAGCTTACCCTGACGCCTATTTCCTCTTCGGTTTCGCGCATCATGCCATCCTCTATGCTCTCCCCCTGTTTGACCTTGCCGCCCACGCCGTTGAGCTTCCCTTCGCCGAAGCCCCTCTTCTTCATAGCGATGAGCACCTTCCCAGTATTCTTGTCGACTAAGTAGCAGAGCGTCACGTCCCTGAGCTTCTTGCCTTCCTTCTCATAATCAGCTATTGATTTCATAGATACCGCCAAGCGTTGCTTTCAACGTTACATACTGCTACGGCAATGTTTATAGTGCTGCTTACCAGTCGTGGTGGACAAATGCATCCAGAAGGTTTTCAAGCTTCCTTTTCTTTTCCTCCTCGTTGCTCCTTATGCTGCCGAACACTTGCGCTACGCCGCTGCCTTCATACTCCTTCTCCCACAGTAAGAATATGCTTATCTTGTAATTCGAGAACGATAGAACGAAATCGAGAACGCTCCCTATGTCATTTTTTTCTATCTCCGCCCCGAGGTCGAACGGCGCATTGAGGTGGTCGTAGAGCCCTGTGCTCTCCCTCCTTTCAAGCAGTTTTATCCTTTCGAGCCCGCTGTTTCCAGCGATGGCCTGCAGCTCCTCGTTCTCCCTCTCCAGGTATCTTCCAAGCCCGCCTATCATTTCCCTGACATTGTTTAGCAAGGTTGTCTCCTTCAGCCCATCCAGCTTGTCAATGACCCTTGAGTTGAGCGCGCATATCTTAGATATGAACTGCTTCGACAATTCGTCCGTTTCCTTTCCTGATATTGAGCGTTCCATCCCTATCGGATATACTCTTCTTTCGTCTTCCTATTTAACGCTTTTGTGCAGATAGCCATCTGTTTAACCCGCACATCATGCCTTCCTGAGTATTATCTCGCCATACTTTGAAGGGGTGATGTACTCCTTTATATAACGCAATATGGTTTTCATGTCGAGCTTCTCCAGTTCGCCCTGAATGTGCTCAAGCATTCGCCCGTCGCCGTACATGAGTTCCATTTCACTGATTTCTATCGCACTGTCGAGAACATGGTCCAGCCCCATTGCGTATTTTATTCCGAGCCCCTTCTTTACTTCGTCTAGCTCTGTTTTTCTAACGCCTCCCCTCTTCAGCCTGGCGAATTCGCTCAGCATTATTGATTTTATACTTTCAAGCTTTGCGGTTGCGGCTCCCGCTGAAGCCATGAGGTAGCCGAACGTGCCGTAGGGTTCATAGTCCACCCCCGGGTCATACGAGAGGCCGTGCTCCTCCCTCACCTTGTCGTATATCCTGTTGCTGAGCAGCTCTGCGATTGCGTCCATCGCAACGTATTCTGCGAGGGCCGTGCCCGCATCGCCCGCAATTCCCCTGCATGGGAACCCGATCCCTATCTCTCCGCGCTCTATATCCTTCTTCCTTATGTAAAGTTTTTCTGTCCGTTTCCTTTCCTGAAATGCATGCCTCTCGGGAGCGACGTGCTTCCTGTTGAAGCCGGACATATACTTCTTTGCCAGCTCAAACGCCTCATCGGCGCTGATCCCCCCATATATCGTGAGCGACATGTTGCGCGGGTTGTAATACTTTTCGTACGCTTTTACAAGATCCTGGCGTCTTATCCTTGATGCTATCGCTCCGCTGTCTGGCGGCATTAGCTTTCCGTCCTCGCTGAAGATGGTCCTTGGCATGTTGTCATACAGTATCGAGTCAGGGTCCTCCCTCCTCATCGCTATCTCGTGCAGTATGGGGCCTCTCTCCAGCTTAAGCTCCTTGCTGTCGAAAACCGGGTTCCTCACCATGTCTGAGATAAGGTCCATCGCCTTGTCAAGATACCTCCTGTACACCACAGCTTCATACATCGTGGCTTCGTAGTCCGTTTCTGCATTGTAGAGTATGCCGTAGCTGCGTGTTATCTCGTTTATCTGCGTCCAGCTCCTTTTCCTGGTCCCCTTGAAAAGCATGTGCTCTATGAAATGCGCCAGCCCATTAAGCCTTTTGCTCTCATCGATTGAGCCGAAATTCACACCGATGACGATTGCGACAGATTCAAGGCTTTTCCTTGGTGCAACAAGGACCCTAAGCCCGTTCTCCAGGACCCGCCTGTAAACCTTCATAAGTCACTTTTTCCGCGATATAATAAAAATGCATGGCAGCCAGTCCCAACAGCGCCAGAAACGTTTAAATATGATCCAGGACGGATATCGTATATGCAGAATTCCAAAGAGCAGTCTAATGCGGAACGCTACAAAGCAATCGAATTTGGGCCGGGAAACAGGGTATCAATATTGGATGGCGGCACGAGCGCATCCCCCGACAGAAGCATCTGTGCCGATGAGTTCAAGTCGCTGCTAAGATCCGATCGCGCGGTGCTTGTCGAAACAGAGATTGCCGACATTGTGCCAAAATCCGCACAAGAATTAGTATGTTATAACGGCAAGTATACCGGCTATAGATATCTCAAGGTGGAGGGTGTAAGCGTGGGCAGCAGCCCGCCCCACCAAACCGTGTATCTCTGGGATTCAAAAAATCCATCTAACTCTTTCGGTTTCATCGCGGCGGCGCTCGCAGTATCAATAAATCGGGACTTTCCTGTAGAGCTTATAGCTGTGGTTGGGCTAAGCAAGAACCCCTACTCGATAACTTACAAAAATCATCACATAGCGTCCTATAATAGACAGCCATCAATGGTTCTTTACGTCACCGAAGCGGCATTCAGGCTTTCCTGGGGTCTGGGCCCCAATTCGCACATGCTCGATGAATTTTTCGAGCTGGGGCTGCCGCCATTCACAAAAAGGGGGCAGCAGAATCATCAATAATATTAACAACGTGAACGGGAAATCCCACACTCTTTAGAGGTGGGATGAAAGCGAACCGCGGATAAATAGAAGAATCCCATTTTCCCATCAGGGATTCCTTGACTTCATATCGTTGTTTAGTTCGGTATGTTCTCAGTTCATGGGCAATCGCCTCACTGGAAATCTAAGGTCTTACATCATTTCCCTGAGCGTGAATTTCGGCGTGTCCCGCCGTATAATATAATTTTGTTACAAACATTTATATACCTCCTTCCCTTATATTATTTTGTTGTTTAGTTCGGGAAGTCCACGCCGTTTACGGGTGGGAGGATGTCACATAATTGCGCTACTGATACTAATCGCTAATACTAGAGTGGATTAAATGAGCCAGTTTGGAGTTCAAGTACATGGCCAGTCGGCCACAAAGAAGAGCGGCAACGGTGCCAGGAGGAGGTCCAACAGGGACAAGAAGAGGCGTGAGGTCGGCAGCTATTTCTCAGCTACAAAGCTCTCCGCAGAGAATTCGCCTAAGACCATAAGGCACAGGGGCGGCTATGTTACTACGGTGCTCAAGGCGGCAGGCGTGGCAAACGTCCTCACAAAAGACGGGATGAAGAAGGCCAAGATAACCGGAGTCCTGGAATCAAAGGACAACAGGAACTTCGCCAGGCAGAACATAATAACCAAAGGCACAATAATCAACACCGAGCTCGGCAAGGCGGTAGTCACGAACAGGCCCGGAAGGGAAGGTGGCGTGAACGCAAAGATAGTTGATTGAATGGCGGAGCGCGTTTACGAGTTCGATTCCTCGAAGAAGCAGGCGCTCAAGAAGCTCATAGACTACGATCCGTACCTTGACCAGACGCTCGACGACGAGGCGTTGCGCAAGATGAAATCTGATGCATACGCCAACATAATATTCACCAGGCAGGAGTGCGAGATAAAGGACGGGGACATGATAGGAATGGATTCTTCAAAGGGCTATCTCTACATAAAGGCAAACGAGGATTTCATGAAGGGCGCAGAAGAGAAGCTCACAAAGGAGATAGAGGGGCTGAAGCGCTGCGACCCGGATACTGAAAGGAAGGTCATAACGTTCATAAACGATGAGAAAGAGAAGGGCAACGTCGGATTCGGCTCTATATTCGGTGGTTGACTGAACTTGATAAGCGCTGACGACCTGTCCAAGGACGAGGTAAACGAGATATTCGAGATAGCGGACAACCTTAAAGAGGGAAAAGAGGAGCTGACCCTAAGGGAGCATTCCGTCATATCGCTTTTTTTCCAGTATCCTTCAGTAAGGACTCGCAGCGCTTTCGAGGCTGCTGCCGCGCAACTCGGCTCCTCATCAATATACATATCGGGGAATATGGCGGAGCTTGAATCAGGCGAGCTTCCGAGTGACATAGCAAAGGCCCTCAGCGGGTACTGCGATTTCATCGTTGCACGGATGCTGAAGCACCAGGACCTCGCCAAGATGGCAGAGGGCGCAAGCGTTCCCCTGATAAACGGGATGACAGACCTGGAGCACCCTACTCAGGCGCTTTCCGACCTTTATACCATAAGGATGTACAAGGGCAATCTCAAAAACGTCAAGCTCGCCTTCATGGGCGACATAACCTCAAACGTCGCGAATTCGCTTATGCTTTTCGGCTCTAGGCTCGGAATGGAGATCGCACTCGTCGGGCCAAAGGAGATGATACCGAATAGCATATACTTCAACAAGTCAAGGGAGTACGGCACTCTGGACACGTTCGCGTCGCTGGATGAGGGTCTTGAGGACGCCGACATAGTCTACACTGACACGTTCTCAGGTATGGGGAAGTCTAATCCCGACGAAGCGAGGTTGAAGTCGCTCTCCCAGTACAGGCTCACCAAGGAGGCCATGCAGAAGGCCGATTCTGAGGCGCTGGTCATGCACTGCCTTCCTGTCCACCGCGGCGTTGAGGTGGACGCTGATGTCATAGACGGGCCGAAGAGCATCATATGGCAGCAGGCGAAGAACAAGATGCTGCTGGCAAAGGCGATACTGCTCTACCTATCAAAAGGAAGGTAGCCAACGGAATGCCTTATATTGTTTTTCAGCGCATTCTAATTCATGGATTTGCTTTCAAAGGCTGTCATAACAGCTGTTGTGATGATAGCAATAGTGCTTGTCTTGCTATTCATAAAGAGCTACACCGTGGTGCATGCGCCGCCGCTGAACGCTACGTCCGCATCCAAGCTGGTCATATCCGATCTTCAGCAGAGCTACCCCAACGCATCCGTGAGATTGCTCTCTGTAAACAGGTCCTACGTGCGCAACAACAGCTGGGAGATTACTCTCGGCGTGATATACGGGCCGGCAACTCCCTGCCCTACGGTGAAGATAGAGAGCTTTGACTATCCTGCAACAGGTCTTGTGCCTACGGTTACCAATGTGTATTCAAACTACTCGTCGGGCACGTGCCACGTGTACGGCCTGCCGAATTCCGCGCTGCCATACTTCAGCTATACCGTGAGCTCTCCTGAAATCGCAATAGACAGGGCATATAATGCCGATTATGCTCCTTTGGTAAGTTTCATCAACGCGAGCGGCTTCAACAACATAACAGCATCGGCGAACTTCTATGGAAATACTACACTTCTTGGGAAGAATTATACCAACATCTGGTTAGTAAAATATTTGCATGAGACAAGCACTTCGCAGGAGTCGCAGTTCGTCGTGATGAACTATAGTGGGTCTGTGCTTACGGGCTACGTCGTCATGCTTAATTATACGAAGAACTTCACGGTCAAGTAAGCCGAGCTGGCAATACTTCGGCGTTTATTTGAAAGTCCCCTTGACGACCCACGGAGGCTCGCCCTGGTTGAACGGCTCCATGCCCTTCACCTTGTACTCTTCCAGTATGCGCTCGTCCAAACTTATGCCCAGTCCCGGCTTCCCAGAGACGCTGAAATATCCGTCATCAAGCGAATAGCCCGACCTGACAAGCGATTTCTTCCACTTCGGCCAGAACATCTCGAACGATTCCTGTATAAGCAGGTTTGGTATCGTCACGTCCACGTTGAGTGTAGCTGCGGTCTGTATCGGACCGAACGCATTGTGGTGAGCAATCTCAACTCCGAATGACTCAGCCATGGTGGCTATGCTTTTCGCCTCAAGGATGCCGCCGCAGTTCGTTATGTCAGGCTGCAGCACGTCGACAAGGTTCTCGCGGAGGTAGTTGAGGAAGAGGTTCCTGTCGAGCACTCTCTCGCCCAGAGCTATAGGCGACTTCAGCACCCTTCTAAGCCTGCGCAGCCCTTCAAACTGGTCAGGATGCACCGGCTCCTCGACGAAAAGAGGCTCAAATTCAGAAAGAGGGGCGCACGACCTTGCAGCTGAATTGGAGCTGAATCGCCCATGGCATTCTATCATTATGTCTCGATCTCCGATTGCTTTCCTTACGGTGCGAACGACCTCCTTTGCATGCGCCGCCTGCTTCTCCGTTATGCTGTCGAACGCCTTCCCGAACGGGTCGAACTTCATTCCGGTAAAGCCCATCGCGGCAACCTTTTTCGCCTTCTTCGCAAACTCTCCCGGCTCAACGCATCCGTCGTACCACCCGTTTGCGTAAGCCCTGACCCTTCTGTTGAGCATGCCACCCAGCATGTCAAATACAGGCATGCCATAAATCTTGCCGACTGCGTCCATGCACGCTATTTCTATCGCGCTCAGCGCGGCTGTTGTCTCCATGGACACTGTGAGATAGAACGAGTGCTTGTAGATCTCCATCCTGTTTGCCTGTATCTCAGTGACCTCCCTGCCCTTAAGGATCCTGGACAGCTCCCTAACTTCCTCGAGAACTGGCAGAGTCATCATAGTTGTTGGCGCCTCCCCATAACCCACCTGTCCATCCGAAGTAGTGACCCTCACGACTATTATGGTGGAGCTCCACGGGCTTGATTTTTCGCCCTCCATGTCGCCGAGCTCCATTATCTCTATATCATTTATCTTAGGCATTCAACCACAAACGCTATTTCCAGCAAAACTACTTACTTCTTTCCGGAAATGATGTGTGCCTGCGGTATACCCCCAGCACAGCAAGATATGCAACTATTTCATACCCGCATCGCTGGAAGCTTCCATCTTGGCGTCCTTTTTTGATTTCGCTTCTGCAGTTTTCCTGTCTACCAGCGCGTTGATGCGCCTCCTTGCCGCAAGTATGGCTATTCCAACAACGAGAACAAACGCACCAAGGTAAAGCATCCCGTCTGGGTTGCTTGAGAGAAGATGCCTAATCATGATAATGTGCCATGTGAAGAGGCTTACCACTCCCGCGCCTATCCAGCCGTATCCTGCCATAAGCACAGCGCGCCTTGTTTTCCCTTCCATGCTTCATCTTCTGCATCCCAATACTTATTACTTGCCGCGCCTCAAATGGAAGAAAATTGCAAAGCCTCTTAAAATGCTTGTGCGCAATAAAACTTGTGGCAGCCCGTGCTGCAGCGGTGGTTGAGTTAGCTGATGTTAAGTTCGACGTTGAAAAAGCGCTGGAGCAGCTTCCACAGGACATACGGCTCAGGGCAGTCGACAGGCTCAGGATAAAGTCCGAGCGCCTGAAGCGCACCGGCATGTCTAAGTTCCTGCTTGCGATAGCGCTGATAGGCCCGGGCATAATAGTGATGATAGCGGACAACGACGCAGGAGGAGTGATAACCTATGCGCAATCAGGCTCAATATTCGGCCTAGGCTTCTTCCTGCCCTTCATGCTTCTCATGATACCCGTCGCGTACATAGTGCAGGAGATGACAGTAAGGCTTGCTGCAGTGACCAGGCGCGGTCATGCAGAGATGATATGGAAGAGATACGGGAGAGGCTGGGGCATATTCTCCCTTGCAGATCTGGTGATAGCCAATTCGCTTACTCTGGTCACAGAGTTCATAGGCATCTCTTTCGGTCTCGGGATATTTGGGATACAGCCCGTCTACGCCGTAACCTTTGGGCTGTTGTTTGTTGTGGGAATAACGCTCGGGCTGCGATATCACAGGTGGGAGCGTGTCAGCCTTGTCATAGCGGCGTTCAACCTGATATTCATACCATTAGCATTTATCGTGCATCCAAACCCAAATACCGTGCTGCAGGCATTCGCAACGTGGAAGATTCCCGGCGGAGTAAATTCCTTCTTCATATATGTATTGCTGGCCAACATAGGCACGACGATTGCGCCGTGGATGCTGTTCTTCCAGCAATCATCTGAGGTAGACAAGGGCATCACGCCGCAGGACATAGGCGCCAGCCGCCGTGACACCCTCATTGGAGCCTTTATCATGGCTGCGGTTGCGATATCAATAATAGTGATAACTGGATGGCTGGTCCACGGCTACACCACTGCGAACAATAGCTATGATATACAGCTGATACTCAATGTGATAGGCCAAAAGGTCGGGAAGCTCCCGGTGGAGCTCTTTGCGATAGGGCTGATAGACGCGGGGCTTATAGCCGCGATAGCAATAACCGCAAGCACCTCATGGGCTGTAGGCGAGGCGTTCGGCTGGCCCCGAAGCATAAATCTCCCGTTCATGAAAAGCAGGAAGTTCTACGCTCCAGGGCTGATAAGCTTGGTCATAGCTGCTGCGATAGTGATGATACCCAACCTGCCGTTGAGTTTCCTAAACATAACAGTACAGGTTATTGCGTCGATATTCATGCCGGCAGCCATGCTGTTCCTGCTTCTCCTCGTGAACGATCCCGAAGTAGTCGGCAAGTACAGGAACAGAGCGTGGCAGAACGTATCTTCGATAGTGATAATGGGGGTGCTTATAACTATGAGCACGCTATATGCAATTTCGCTGATAATACCGAATCTTTTCGGATAGGTGAATGGCAATGGAACACAGAAAAATAGATTACAGCTTCATAAAGTCAAAGGAGGACTGGGACAGGTTTCTCAAGTCCGAGGGGCTATACGACTACGAGAAGATACGTGTCAAGAGGGCAAAGGTAAAGGGATGGGTGAGGTTTGCTTTCTGGTTCCTAAGGGCTTACGTCACGCTCATGGTCGTGATAATAGCCCTGGGATTCCTCCACATACTCTGACAATTGCTGTCATATGCTGCTCGTTATGAATGGGCAGTCCAGTGACACGATACCGATTCCCTTTTCAGTTATCGAGTAAGATACCGCGAGCGGGTGCTGCGATACTACCTGCCTCTTCACAAGCCCCATCCCGACAAGGTCCCTGAGCACGGCAGTCAGGGTCTTCGGATTCAATCCGGAAATATCATAAAGCCTGTTGAAGTTTGAGGCGCCCAAGCTTTTCAGTATCTCGAGAGTTGAGAGATGCCAGTGGCCCTTTATCAGCTGCCTAAGGTCCTGCAGGCTCATCCCTTCCGACACCTTTTCTGACACAGGGCAAAACTTGGCTTTCTGCATACTTACAAATGGTAATCCCAATATTTAAATATGTCTGCAGTGTTAGGTTTGCGTCCAAAAGCGTCGTGTGAAGCTGCATGCAATCCGATATGAAACCCCCGAAAGATTCTGGGAGTCAGGATACCGAATCAGGCAAATCAATGCTTGCCGAGTTAAAGTCTCTTGCTGAATTCTTCTACATAAAGGACGTTCCATCATACGGCAACAATTTCTTCTTCACAATAGGAGTATACCTGCTGGAGCTTTTCGGCATACTCGCAATAACAGGAATAGTGATGCTGATATTCGGACCGTATTGGTGGAACCTTACGACTGTTGGCACCTTCTTCAGGAGCCTCCATCTCTGGGCAGCTGAAGCTTTTGTAACTCTGATATTCGTTCACTTATTCGTCCAGTTCGCAACATCTTCGTTCAAAAAGAAGAAAATGGTCTGGATGATAGGATCGGTCATGCTGTTCCTCGTTTTCCTTGAATTCGCTTTCGGAATAGGGGTCCAGGGCGGCTTCGTCGCACAGTGGAACGCCAAAGCCGGAGCTGACTTATGGAACGGCATGGGCCTCGGATACTGGGTCAATCCTCTCAACATGACCGCGGTGCTCGGCTGGCATGTCGCGATAGTGCCCATACTCCTAGCGTTGCTGATGTTCGTGCACTACATGCTTGTAAAGCAGAAGGGGCTGAGCAAGCCGTACAGGAGCGACATACCTTACAGTATGGTTCCCGCAAACCACAACGCGATGTACAGGCGCATGGCATACATATTCATCATAGTTCTTCTGTTCGCGATATTCCTGCGCTCGCCATACATAGCACCCCTGTCCATACAGCAGATAGCCAACACTACTCCTGACATAGTTGCTACAACATTCATCCAGGAATTCAATTATTCATCCGCCACAGCTACATACCTGGATACGATAGACCCGTACACGTTCAGCACACGTAACGCATTTGTGACAGTGCCTTATCAAAGCTACACTGCGCTTTCAGGCTCAAAGGACTATGAAGCAGAGCTGCTCAATTACAGCCCTGAGAACCAGGATGCGATGCTCGCCCAGGCAGCTTCGTACTTCAACGGCAACGGGTCGATAACCGCAGGAATGCATTCCGCGAATCCTGCTATAGCGCTATTCTCGCAGCTCACCTACATGGCGCAGACAGGAACCTACCAGTCCGTTCTTCAGAACGAAGTGCAGAATCCGCTAAACGAGACCTACGTAATAAGGTTCATTACTGACAGCGGAGCGCTCTACACCTATGCGACGCAGTACGGACTGCGCACCCACCAGTGGGGAATGCTTAAGGCTGGAAGCCTGTGGTGGCAGATAGGGAGCTACTGGACAGCCCCGTATAACTGGATGGAGATAATTACATCTGGAATATCCTGGTGGGGCGACATAGAGAACGGTACGATAGCCCTGGTTGCGTTCGCGGTGCTCGTATTCCTGCCGTTCATACCGGGAGTAAGGCAGATTCCAGACAGGTTGAAGCTGTACAAGATATTCTGGAATAAGTACACAATACCAGAAATGAAAAAATCAAAAGCAAAGGCGAAGAAGTAGCTACTTGTCTGCGCTCTCCTCCGTCAAGATTTCGGAGTATAGACCTCTTTCTTAACTCTTTTGAGCCTTAGGTCGAGCATCTGTTCCGGCATGATTGCGTAATTGTCTGGTATCTCTTTAGCTTCTATCTCTCCTTGCCTTCATTGTAAAGCCAACTCTTAATACGCTCGGCTAGATTATTCTGTTTATTGCTGAGCGGTTCTTTGTTCAAATTTATCGCAGACAAGAATAGGATTGGTACTTCTAGCCAGTACCTGTAAAGCACTTTTGGATCTGTATCCTGTACCGGCTGTGCCACAATATCGTAAGTACCAAGCTTTTGGAAGATAAATTTGGCCCTATTTATATGGAAGTTTGATGTTATAAGGAACAATTTGCCATTTTCTCCGCCCATCATAACAAGTAGCTTTGACATCTGGTAAAAGTTGTCTACAGTATCCCTTGAATCACCATCATATGATATCTTGTTTATAGGTATACCGCAGCCCAGAAAGACATTTAACATTGCATCGACTTCTCTGTGGGTACCTACAGCAGCTATATCATTTACCTCCCCGTTTCTAAAGAGCTCTGCTGCCTTTTTTGCCCTATTTACAGTCAAATCTAGGTTAGCATCTCCGAGCACAACTCCTATTGTGTTGCTCTTATCAATGCTCTTAGTTGCCATTCTATCAATTATCTTGAAGGTTTGTTTTATTGATATATATAATTATGCGAGATAATGGCTCCTTATTTAAGCCTTTTTGTAAGCGGAGCTTAGCTTGGAGTAGTAATTGAGCCGCGAGTCTCTTAAAACACATAGATTTTTCTGATAATGCTTCCAGATACACTCTCCTAAAATGCTGCTGGACCAAACTTTGATTACGGAACGTTTCTCACTCTTTGATATGTATCTCTCTATTATTTTTCCAGCACAGTACCCACGCCGAAATCATTAGACGCAGAAAGCCCGAATTTTAGGTATCCGTTTGCTCCCGTGCATAAAACATTTTGTGCTGCGATGTACTTTCATCTGTTAGCAATGAATTTTTCATAGTATTTTTCGTAGTATAATACCGCAGCTATGGTCTTGTTGTCCATTATCTTCCCAGATTTAATCATATTTAGAACTTTTTTCAGGCCGATATTTTCTATCTTTATCACTTCATCTGGGTCCTTATGGAACTTAGCGTTGCCGTCTGTCAAGCCAACTGACAGGAAGCAATAGAATAATTTTGATGATGAACTTGGCGTGTGATATGCTTTGTACATGAAATATACGCGCTCTGGAGCAAAGCCGGTCTCTTCCTGCATTTCCCTTATCGCCGCTTCCCGTGGGGTTTCCCCTTCCTCTACATGTCCGGCTGGCAATTCGTATATGTATTTGCGCAACGCCTGCCTGTATTGGCGTTCGATAAGAATAGTGTCTTTCTTTGAATCGACAAATGGTAGTACGACAGAGACTTTTGGTTCAAAGGTTTCTTGAGTCCGACTCCCTTTGCCGTTTATGTTCCGGTGCTCCGTTTTCAGCGATACAAGATTACGTTTAGTGCGCCCTCTTTCCATTTTATCGTTAGGCTATCCCTCAAAAATAATAAAAAGTAGTGTCTGATGCGATTGCGTTTTTAAGCAAAGCATGGGGCTGCCGAGATTTGAACTCGGATTGCCGACGCCCGAGGCCGGTAGTCTGCCAGGTTAGCGTACAGCCCCACAACATAGTTTATCCTATAAAAGGCTTTTAATTGTAGCGTAGCGCATCAGCAAGCCAAAACAATGAAACCCTATGTGCATACTTGCTTTTGCGCCATCAATTACATTTGCCCGTTAAAATCTGCCTGCTCACAAGACCTCGCTGTTTCCGCTTCATATCAAGATTTTTATTAATGAAGAAAGGAATTATAAGTGATGTACACCACCGCTGATCTTGACTTCGCCTACAAGTACCCTTTCACCGTCAAAGCAAAGGAGATAGTCAGGGAAAGTTCAGCCGACAAGATATCAGCCGAGACGAAGGAGAGGATACTGAAGAGTGCAGCTGCGAGGGTTTCAGAGGCTTTCAAGAGCGGCAAACTTGAAGCGTACAGGCTGCACATGGATTCTGCAAAGCTGGAAAACGTGCTGGCATACCCGTATGCAAGGCTGCTTGCCAGCTCGATACAGCGCAACGACCTCATGCAGAAGTACATAAGGGCTGAAGCCAAACGCTGTTCCTCCTTCCTTTACCTAGAAGATAAAGACGTTCTCGGCGCTATAGCTTCTGAGCTCGGGATAAACCTAAAATACGAAGACGATAAATACTCAATCGGCTTCGTCGAATATCTGCACCATGCGCCACAGGAGAGCCAGTTCCGCCTTGTAAATCAGGAGCTGTCGCAAGGTATCGTGCGCATGAATTTCCAGAAAACCGCAAGCTTCCTTTCCGAGCCGATAGCATCGGCGATGTCTACCGGCTTCCCGATACCGAAGAACCAGATACCAAAGGAAATAATCGAGTATTCAAAGGCGATAAGGCTGCCAAAGCCCAAGCTCTCCGCTCCCGGAAGAAGCTCGGAGTGGATAGAGAGCATATTAGCCAATCCAATACCTGATGTGCGGCAGCGAGTGGTGGGCCTTATACTCGCGCCTTACCTCGTCAACGTCAAGAAGATGGATCCCGACGCAGCGTATCCAATAATACTGGACTACATAAACAAGTGCAGGCAGATCGACAACTCGACCCATATAACCGATGCCCAGATAATGTACCAGTGCAAGTACGCCAAGGAGAAGGGGATGCGGCCGCTTTCATTCACGAAAGCAAAGGAGCTGCTCGCCGGGATAATAGACCTCCAGGACGAGAAAACTGGCAAAGAGAAGAAATGAAAAGGGAGGTGCGGGATTTTATAAGCCAGAGAATTTGACTGCATCAGCCACGATAATGTCCGCCCCATCCTGCCCGATTCCTGTTTGGTGAAATCCAAGGAGAGAAGTGAAAGCAAAAGCGTTTGCAGCAGTCCAGTCTGCCGGAGCGAGCTCCACGCTTATGCCACCAGAATTAGGATTTCTTGTGAAGAATCGGGAATAGAAGTTGTGCGCAACAATTGCATTGCAGTTTGCGACCCGCACCTATACCCCCATTTCCTATCTCTCACCATACAAATATAAAACTATCCATTTCATTATTTTGATTATTATCAAAGCAGCGTGCATATTTTATGCGCTGCTTGAGGAACCAGCATATAAAGCGCAACACAAAGTGCATGAAGTGCCTGAAATTGCAACCCTTTGCAGGAAATGCGGTCGCATAGCGCATCACGTATGCAGCATGTGCGGCGGCCATTTCTGCGACGAACATTTCGACTCCAAGCTCGGCCTGTGTCTGTCCTGTGCACGAGGCAGGAAAACTGCCCCTGCGCAGAAAAAGCGGAAGCTCTGATATGCTTGCAAACGTATTTATATCAGCTAAGCTGAATGCAACGTGCCAGCGAGGCAAAGGCTACATTTATGGCAGTGGGAAAAGCAAAATTTATTGTGCTTGAAGGCATAGACGGTGCTGGGAAGACTACGCAGGCAGCATCTCTAAATGACTACCTAGTCAATGAGATGGGGATTGAATGCCTGCTCACAGCCGAACCTACCAAGTCGAAGCTCGGCCTGTACATACGCGGCAACCTTATGGAGCTGAAGCTCAATCCTTATACCATGCAGTTACTTTTCACGGCAGACAGGGCCGAGCATGTTTCGTCAGAGATAATCCCTGCGCTGAACAGCGGCATGTGGGTCATTTCCGACAGATACTATTTTTCTACAATAGCATATGCGGTGCTCACGGGCCTTTCGGAAAGGCAGCGCGACGCCCTGCTCGCTGTAAACAGGACATTCATGCAGCCTGACCTTACCGTATTCCTTGACGTGGATCCTAGGAAGCAGCTTCTCGGCGCCCGTGGAAGCCTTGAGGCGTTTGAGCGCATGGGCCTAGAATCAAAAACTAGGATGCGTGAAGAATATGTAAGGCTCTGCGCAGCCACGCCGAACTGCATTGCCGTAAAGGTGGACAACAACAAAGAGGAGGTGCGCACCCTTCTCCGTGGTCTCGCAAACGAGCTCCTACGGAAAGCTTGATTTTTAGTAGTTGCCATCACATAATCTACTGGTTCCATGCCTATTGTAGTGTGCATAACTGGATATCCGTGCTCAGGAAAGACCACTCTTGCAGGCATACTGGGAGACGATGGCTTTGCGGTGGTGGAGCTTGGCGATCTTGTAAGGGAAAGGATGAAGGTCGATCCAGCCGCGCTGAAGTTCGCAGGAGACATACGCGGCTTCTCCGGAATGATACGCGAAGTTTACGGCAGGGATGTCGTTGCAGCGTGGGCTGTTGAAAGGATAAAGAAGCTAGGCTCGGCAAAGATAGTCGTTACTGGTCTGAGGACAGAGGAGGAGCTGAACAGGATAAAAGCAGAATTCCCGAACGCATTGCTGATATCGGTGAACGCCCCCGATGACGTAAGGTTCCAGAGGATGCTGTCAAGGGGAAGGCGCGGCGACCCAAAGAGCTACGAGGATTTCATGAAGCGCGACGAGAAGGAGCGCGAGGGTCTTCTTGCTGCAGGGGAGGAAACGGAAGGTCTCGATGCCATGGTAGCAAAAGCTGATTACCACATAGAGAATACCGGCACAATTTCTGACCTGAAGAAAGCAGCTTACAAAATACTGAAGTCGCTTGGCGAATAAAAGGATTGGACGCCGGGGGCGAGATTCGAACTCGCGGAAGCCATTTCTGACTAAACAGCTTAGCAGGCTGCCGCCCTACCACTAGGCGACCCCGGCACGCAGATATTTATCCAACTCCAGTTTTTATAATGTTCGCAGCAGCGTCCCGCGCGCAGCACAACATCAAGTGGCAGAGGTGCATGCAGCATAGGGTCGTAGATGCAAGCTTGTCCCGCATTAGCTCGGTCCTGTATCCTGAAAGCATGGCTTATTTGCACGCCTGGTGCGAGCGTTCGCACGAAAGCTATATGCTTAAGGTTGCTCCTTCCGGCCTGGCCTGGTTCACACATAAAGCCATCTATCAGGGCAGGGCCTCATCGCCTAAGCGGGGGCCGCACCGCCGATTCCTACACCGCATGCACATTGGCCCGCCGTTAAAGGGATCTGCGTCACAGGGAACCCTTGGCTCCCCGGCCTATCTGCCTTATAAACTTGTATCCCAATTCATAAATAGTTTTTGAGCGCTCCCTCCAAAATGCGCATAACGCGCGCAATCTAACAAAGTAATATATATCATTCGAGGGTAAAATCTAAATGTGATTTATCAATGGCAGAAGACGAATATGAAAAGCTGCTTGAACGCGCTTTTGCAGAGTCGCCCTCCCAGGGCGTGGCAAAGCAGGACTTCGAGATACCCAAAGTGGACTCGATGGTGCAGGGCAACAAGACAATAATAAGGAACATAAACGCTATAGCGGACAGGGCGCGCCGCAAGCCGGAGGAGATAGGTCGCTACCTGAGCAAGGAGCTGTCAGTGCCAGTCAGCGCGGAGGACCAGCGGCTCATAATAAACGGCAGGTTTCCATCGAAGGATCTCGACGCCAAGATAGAACGCTATTTTAACACATACGTGATATGCAGGGAATGCCACAAGCCTGACACCCACCTGGAGCTGGCAGGGCGCGGGATGTTCAGCTTCGTCTGCGAGGCGTGCGGTGCGCATTACGGCGTGAAGAGCTATTGAGGTTTTGACAATGGGATACGGCAACAGGTACAACAGGCGCGGTTCACAGCCGGAGCCGGAGCACGCGCTCAGGCTGCCACATGAGGGCGAAACCCTCGGGAAGGTGATAAAGATATCCGGCGCCACAAAGTTCATAGTCGCATGCTCCGACGGCAAGGAAAGAGTGTGCAGCATACCGGGGCGCTTCAGGAGGCGCTTCTGGATAAAGGTCAACGACATAGTAATGGTGAAGCCCTGGGTCGTGCAGAGCGACGAGAAGGGCGACATAATCTGGAGGTACAGCATACTCGACGCAAACAAGATAAAGGAGCGGAAGCTTATAGAGTAGTCAAAGTAGCGTACCCACTAAAGCTTAAAACCTGAACTGCATATAACCATCCGGGTGTGAACGATGTCAGTGCTTAACGACCTGCTGGTAGAATCAAAGGTTTTTGCCAACAGGGAGGTTTTGTCACCGCACTACATACCAAAGAAGCTTATTGCGAGGGACAGGGAGATAAATTCAATAGAGAAGGCGATAGCTCCGTCACTCAAGGGAGAGCGCGGCAGGAACCTCTTCGTATACGGTAAAACAGGCGCGGGAAAGACCTCATGCATCAAATACGTAATAAACGAGGTCAACAACATACCAAACACGCGCGCAAGGATATCGTATGTGAACTGCAGGATATACAATTCAAGGTATCGCGTCTTCAGCAAGATAATAGGCGACCATCTTCCAACATACGCGAAGCGCGGATACGGCGTAGTGGACCTTTACGAAAAGCTAACGGGCTGGATAGAGGAAGACGGCAAGACGCTCATAGTGGTGCTTGACGAGATAGACGTGGTGAGGGACCTTGACAACCTGATATACGCCCTAACAAGGATAAACAGCGAGATAAAGGCTGGGGGCGTGAGCATGGTCGGAATATCCAACACCGTATCGTTCAAGGAGAGCCTCGACCCGAGGAGCCTCTCATCGCTTTACGAAACCGAGCTGGTCTTCACGCCATACAACGCAAACGAGCTTTTCGAGATTCTGCTTGACAGGAGCACTACCGGCCTACGCCCTGGAGCTGTAAACGAGGACGTGCTCAGATACATAGCTGCAGCAGCTACCAAGGATGGCGGAGACGCGCGCTTCTCACTAAATGTCCTTTCCAGGGCGGGAGAGATCACGGAGGAGAAGAACAGCAGCAAGATAACACTAGAGGACGCACAGCATGCAATAAAGTTTGCCGAGGACGATATAGTCTACGAAGTCATATCCACGCTGCCGGAGCACCAGAAGCTTGTGCTGTATTCAATCGCCATGCTGACCAAAAGCGGCGGAACGTACAAGAAGCTCACCGACGGGGTGGATACCTACCTTTTCAGCGGCGAGGTTTACAGCAGATACAAATCCATAACTGAAAGCCTGAAGAAGGAACCCAAAGGCGAGCGCTGGTACAGGAAATACCTCTCCGAGCTTCAGATGCAGGGGCTTATAGAGACGTTCGAATCGGGCCGCGGGATAAGGGGCCACACAAAACTGATAAAGCTGGCATACCCTGCCGACAGGACGAAGGAGGTTCTCGAGAAGGACCTGTTCGGGGTCAACGTGCGGTAATACGATGCGCTTCTACGATGTTGTTGCGGACCCTGAGCTTGTAGGGTCAGGCATATGCAAGGAGATAGGCTTGGATCTCGTGTTCTTAGCTCCGGGGAAGGGCGAGCGCGGGATGCCAGATGCACCTGCATACCTGAGCGATGGGCGCAACGCGACCACACTGCTGAAATCCGGGGCAAAATGCGCTGTTGCCGATGTGCTTGAAATACCTACCGATCTTCCCCAATATATGAAGGCAGAGGGCATACCAATCCTGGTGCCACTACACGGGATACTTGCTTCGGCATCTTTCGAGCGCGTGCGTCTCATAAGGAAAACTTCAAGGTTCTATAACGACATGCGCAAGTCCGGTGTTACATGCATATTCGTTAGCATGGCAGCAAGCGCTGACTACCTACTTTCTAGGATGCAGCTCTCTTCGCTCTCATTGATGCTTGGCGGCGGAAGGGAAAAGGCAGTCGCTTCAAACGGCATGCTGCCATCAATTTTCGGCGATTGAAATGATGCGCGACAAAAAGAGGTATGTGCTTATACGCTTCTCCCACGCGCAAAACGGGGACCAGGAGCAGTTCAAGCGCGATTTTACTGCCGAGATGATGAAGGTGATGGGCCAGGCGGATTACGCACTCTCCAACCTACGCATAATAAGATTGTCAAGCTCGGAGATGGTAGTCCGGGTAAACCTCTCAACGCTTGAAAAATTCATTATATCCACGGCACTCGTAAGGCGCGTCTCGGGAGCTGAAATCGGACTTCTCACCGTGCGCAATTCGGGATCGATAGCTGGCCTGTCAAAGGTTGCTTAATTTGTCGTCTTAGCGCTGAAAGCAGCTATCTTTGCTGTCAGCCATGGGTTGCTGCTGCTTGGAGCTTGGTTTGCCTGCGTATAGTTTATCCATATGTATCCTGTATACGGTGTCCCTATCTGCGTGGAACTGAACCTCGTTCCGTAAGACGTGTAGCATGGCATGCTTACATAAAACTTCTGCGAGTTTATTACCGTCCTTGCAGGCGAAGCAACGAAATCGTTGCGGGGGCTCGGCAGCCCTGCAGAACTCTCCAATGCTGTGCACGTAAACTCAAGGTTGTAAAGCGTCGTACCTGTGTCCTGGCCAAATTCTAACGTCACGATTCCATTGTACGAAAACGAAAGGTCTGTGCACACGTATCCGCTTTGCGATGTGCAGGAGCTGCTCGTCGTCGAGGAAGGGCTGAAAAGCCCAAGGACATAGAGGAGCCCCAAAGCGACTGCTATGATGAGTATGGCCCAGCCGTAGGTCATCAGGTATTCCATAGCCGACTGAGAACGTTTAGAATGCTTATGTTCGGTCATATACATAGCCGCCTGGTCACGCGATTTACTCTCTGCTGTGTGATTATAGATAAAATGCACACTATTTAAATCTTCCCTCCCCCCTTCCCACATCGGCATAACGCACGGATCGGGCTGCGCAGAAATACTTAAAGAACTTTCCATATAGATATATACACTGCTTTTCCCGCAGTTACTGCATAAGCTTGCAGGAGGGATTGATCAGATGGAAACCAATACCGCTAGCGAACTTGAGAAGTTCATGGCTGAGAACAAGGGCAAGAGGAAATTCACGCAGAGCGTGGAGCTCGCCGTCAATTTCAAGGGCATAGACTTCAACAAGCCAGAGAACAGGCTCAACATGTCAATATCGCTCCCGAAGGGAAGGGGCAAGGAGAGCGCAGTCGCAGTATTTGCCGATGACGAGCGCATTATAGATGCAGCAAAGGAGACAGGTGCGAAGTTGATACCTTCATCGGAGCTGGAGCAGATAAGGAGCGACAAGGCAAGGATGACAGAGCTTCTTGATTATGACATGTTCGCGCAGCCGAGCCTCATGCCCCAGATTGCGAAGGCGCTCGGGCAGTTTCTCGGACCCAGGAACAAGATGCCAAGGCCTATAGTAGGTTCGGACGTCAAGGGCATACTTGGAAAGGCAGGCGGCTCTGTTTCGATAAGGAGCAAGGGCAAGTACCTCCCAACGGTGCACTGCACTGTAGGCACCGAGTCAATGCCGGCAAACGACATAGCGGCTAACGTGGACCAGGTTGTGTCCGACATATCGAAGAAGGTAGGGAAGCAGAACATAAAATCGGTATACCTAAAGCTCACAATGAGCAAGCCGATAAAGATAATGTAGGTGCCTTTATGATTACAAAGCAGCAAAAGGAAAAGTTCGTCCAGGAAGGGTCAGCAGAGCTCAAAAAGTACAAGTCGGTCGGCATACTTCGGCTGGACAAGGTCCCAGACATGCTGCTCCAGGAGACGAAGAACAGGCTCAGGGGAAAGGCGAGGTTCATCTCCGGAAGGAAGAACCTGCTCAAGAAGGTCCTTGAGTCGGACAGCAAGTCATCCAAGCTCCTCGACATGCTCGACGGGACATGCGCAATATTGCTGACGAACGAGGACCCGTTTGATCTTTTCTCTGAGTTCAAGGCAGGGTCCATAATGCTTCCGGCGAAGCCCAAGCAAAAATCTCCATCCGACATAACTATAGAGCCGGGCGAGACGACGCTGCAGCCAGGCCAGGCTGTAACTGAACTGAAGCAGGCAGGGATAGACGTGCAGATACAGAAGGGCAAGGTCGTGATAGGGAAAGGCAAGACAATAGTGAAGGCCGGTGAGACGATTTCAACTGCGGTATCGAAGGCGCTGCATACGCTCAACATAAAGCCGATAGAGGCTTCGATACTCCCAAACGCTATCCTTTCAGAGGGTGTGCTTTTCAGGAGGGAAGTGCTCGGCATAGACCGCGACAGCACAGTTGCAGGCATAATGAAGAGCTTCCAGGAGGCTCTGGCGCTCTCTAAGTCTGCTGGCATAGTTAACGCATACACGATAAGGGAGATGCTCTCGAAGGCTTTCAACGATGCTATGTACCTCAGCGTGGAGAGAAACATCTATACAAAGGAGACAATAGACAGGTTCATAGGGAAGGCCTCATCAGAGGCTTCGGCCCTGGACAGCATGATAAAGAAATGACGCTATAAAGGTGAAGTTATGGAATATGTATACGCAGCGCTCCTGCTCAACGCAGCTGGCAAGGAGATAGACGAGAAGGGACTGATGGAAGTTGTCAAGTCCGCAGGAATAACGCCGGACGAGGCGCAGGCAAAGGCGGTCGCATCCTCATTGAAGGGAGTGGACATAAAGGAGGTCCTGAAGAACGCACAGAGCGTACAGGCAGCAGCCCCGGCCCCGCAGCATGCAGCAGAGGCTCCAAAGCCGAAGAAGGAGGAGAAATCCGAAAAGACTGAGGAGGAAGCTGTCGGCGGACTTTCTGGTCTGTTTGGCTGATCAGGCATGGCCCGGAGTCACGGGCCCAGCCTTGCTTCCGTCGTCTTTTGTATGCTGGGTTAATTCTAAATTAGAAGCTTATAAAAAGATGAACAGGAAACTGTATGATTAATGATGTTTGGTGTGATTAGATGGACGTATGGGTAGACAAGCCAAAGTGCACCGGTTGCCATCATTGCTTCGATGTATGCCCGGTAGCCGTTTTCGAGATGAGGAGCAGGAAGGACCTGGCTGCGGCAAACGCGGACAACGCTCCCGAAGCGATGAAATGGACCGGCAAGTCAGAGCAGCAGGTAATAGACAAGTGGGGCAGCGTGCAGGACGGCCACAAGCATTTCGCTGACGAGAGCGACGGCACCAGCGGCGGCATATCCGTAGGCGTAAACGGTTCATCTTGCATACTCTGCCAGGCGTGCCTGATAGAGTGCGAAGGCGAATGCATACACATAACTGACGACACAGGTACGACATACCAGTCGGTATACAAGTGAAAACGGCTTGCCCTGCAAGCCTTTTTATTCTTCTTTTTTCATATTCTATATAGCTAATTTTGGCAGTGTTTGGCATGATAAGCTATGCGGGCAAACCGTTCAGCGACGCCGAGAGCATGGCAGTGCTCAACCCTTACGTTAAGGACTGGTTCATGAAGAACTTCGGCGAGCTCACCCCTCCCCAGAAATACGCGTTCAAGCTTATAAGCGAGGGCAAGAACCTTCTCATAACCGCGCCTACCGGGTCAGGGAAGACCATCTCGGGTTTCCTCTCTATAATAAGCAGGCTGTTCGACTATTCGCTTGAGGGAAAGCTCGAAGACAAGGTGTACTGCGTGTACGTCTCCCCTCTCAGGGCGCTCAACAACGACGTATACAGAAACCTCACTGTGCCGCTGGAGCAAATATACGCTGAGATAGTCAAGGACAAAGGGGAAGACATACTCAAGGGCAACATGCGCAAGGTCACGATAGGGGTAAGGACCGGCGATACGACACAGCAGGAGAGGAGGAAGATGCTGCTCAAGCCGCCCAACATTCTCGTTACCACGCCGGAAAGCCTCGCAATAATACTAAATTCAAGGAAGTTCATGGAACACCTTTCTGGTCTCGAATACGTGATAATAGACGAGCTTCATGAGCTCGCCAACAACAAGCGCGGGGTACACCTATCGCTTTCGCTTGAAAGGCTCAAGGAGGAGGTTGCGGGAAGGATATCGCTGATAGGTCTGGGCGCAACTTTGTATCCTCTTGACGAGGCAGCCAAATTCCTCGTAGGCAGCGCCGCATCCTCAACCGAAGACTGCGTGATAGTGGATGCATCGTGGAGCAAGAAGCTCGACGTGGTGACCAGGAGCCCGGTAAGGGATCTAATATACACCGACGGGCAGAAGATTGAGGACGAAATGTACAAGATGGTCAACCAGATAATAAAAGAGAACAAGTCTACGCTCATCTTTACCAACACGAGAAGCGGGACCGAACGAGTGGTCTTCAACCTCAAGAGGCGCTTCGGTTACGGGGAGGACATAGCCGCCCACCACAGCTCGCTGTCCAGGGAATCGAGAATGGAGGTTGAGGACCTGCTCAAGAAGGGCGCCCTGAAATGTGCAGTATCGTCGACAAGCCTGGAGCTCGGCGTGGACATAGGCGCGATAGAGGACGTCGTGCAACTCGGTTCGCCGAAGAGCGTCACCAGGGCAATACAAAGAATCGGGCGCGCAGGCCACTCCTACAAGGCAACTGCAAAAGGGGAGATGATAGCGCTTGACAGGGACGACCTTGTCGAATGCACGATAATGCTTGACGCTGCGCTGAAAAAGCATCTGGATTCCTTCAAGGTGCCGGAAGCGCCGCTTGACGTGCTGGCGCAGCACATCATAGGAATGTCGATAACCAGAAAGTGGAACGTTGACGAAGCGTTCTCGCTTGTCAAGAAAGCTTATTCATACCGCGACCTCCCACGCAAGGATTTCGACGCGCTTCTCAATTACCTTGCAGGAAACTATGTTGGCCTGGAGAGCAGGAGGGTGTACGGCAAGATATGGTACGATGAGAAGGAGAGAATGTTCGGCAGGCGCGGCAAGATGGCGCAGGTCATATACATGCTCAATCTCGGCACAATACCTGACGAGGTAGCAATAAATGTCTTTGACCTGAGCAAGAAGTGGATTGGCAACATAGAGGAGGAATTCCTGACCAAGCTGAAGCCAGGAGACATCTTCACTCTGGGCGGCAGGCTGTACAGATTCGAATACGCGAAAGGGATGAAGTGCTTCGTATCCGAAGCCAAGACCAGCGCGCCAACCATACCGCCGTGGTTCTCAGAGCAGCTGCCGCTTAGCTTCGAGCTCGCTGAGGAGATAGGGAAGTTCAGAGGGAGCTTCGCATCAGTCATACGCGCCTCAATAAAGAAACGGAAGATATCAAGGGTGTCAAAGTCCACAAAAATGCCTACAGAGGTCAAAAATGCCCTGGCACAGCTGCCGATGGATGAAAACGCGAAGGACGCGGTCTTCAGGTATTTTCTCGAGCAAATACTCTTCGCAAAGGAGGTGCCTAATGACAAGCTCATGCTTGTAGAGCAGACGCACGACATAGATGGCGGCAAGAACTACCTGGTGTTCCATGCGCTGTTCGGAAGGAGGGTGAATGATACCCTTTCCAGGCTTTTCGGCATAATATTGGGCGAGATGCTCGACATGGACGTCGGCATACTGGTCGGAGACAACGGTTTCATGCTTGAACTCGAACGGGAATCAAGGCTCTCCCAAAAGGCGATGAAGGAGCTTTTTTCCAACGTGCTCTCGTCAGACATCGTATCAACGATAAGGCTCAACATACGCAAAACTGAGATGATGAAGAGGCGTTTCAGGCATGTTGCAGGCAGGAGCTTTATGATACTGAAGAATTACAAGGGCTGGAAGATAAGCGTTGGAAGGCAGCAGGTCAACTCGCAGCTGCTCCTCAACGCCGTTGAGGAAATAGACCCGGACTTCCCGGTACTAAAGGAGACGTACCGCGAAGTAATGGAGGACGTGATGGACGTGCCGAGAGCTAAGGAGGTTGTCGAGCGCCTTTCGAAAGGATCGCTCAAGTACAAGTTCATAATCACTCCAACGCCCTCGCCGTTCGCGCACAAGACGCTCACGTTCGGCCATGCTGACGTGATAATGATGAAGAACAAGCACGACTACCTAAAAGAGCTCAACCGCCTTGTACTGAAACGGATAAACGGATGAGAGGATGATGCTTACCAAGGATATAGAGCTTCCTGAAGGGCTCCCCGTAGCTCACATGAGGAGCCTGTCCTCGATAGTCATATCTGATCTCCACCTCGGATACGAGGGCATGATGGCAAGGAACGGCGTTCTCTCGCCAAAGATAAATCTTCTTCGGATAAAGAAAACTATCTCAAAGGCGCTCGACGCCACGGGTGCCAACCGCGTAATAGTAGACGGCGACATAAAAAACGAATTCTCGAAGGTTGAAATGGAGGAATTCAACGAGCTGTACGATTTCATAACCTACGTCAAGTCCACCGGCGCAGAACTTGTACTGATAAAGGGAAACCACGATAATTTTGTGGAGAGGTACGGAAATGCCTTCGGCTTGAAGATATACAGGCAGGAGGCTGCATTCGGCGAATACCTGTTCTTCCACGGAGAGGAAATGCCGGGCAGCAGCGCCAGCATCAAGACTCTCGTGATGGGCCATGAGCATCCTGCCATAGGCGTGTACAACAAATCCGACAGGAAGGAGAAGCTCAAGTGCTTCCTGTACGGAAAATACATGCGTTACAATCTGCTTGTACTTCCAGCAATGAACTACTTCTCCACAGGTACTGAGGTGAACATGGAGCCAAAGGGCAATCTTCTGGCTCCGATATTCAGGAAGCTCGATGTGGACTCGATGAGGGCTATAGCCATAGGCTACGGCTCAACCGAGGATTTCGGCAAGGTGGGCAGGCTTCGCAACCTTGCATAAGGCTTAATTCTCCCTGTCGAGCAGCGCCCCGCGCATGCCCCAGCTACAAGGATAAAGAATCCTGTTGCAAAATATTAAGAATTCTAGATCTGATAATACACAGGTGGTAAAATGAAGCACGAGGAAAAAATTGAACTTATGAAGCGCATGCATAGCAAGCTCCTCCAAAACATAGATATGTCGCAAAGCATCGGGCTTGACGAGGAGAAGAGAGCGAAACTGGAGGCCGCCCATGAGAAGATAAAGGGCTATCATTTCGTGCTGCAGAAGGAAAACTCAGATAAATCTTAGAAGAACCATGGGAATATGTTCACTATGAGCCCGATTAGCACTATTGCTGTTATCGCGCTTACAAATCTCTGATTTTTGAAGTTCGTCTTGTATATTCTCCACCCGTCGAGCGAAGGCAGCGGAAGGAGGTTTACCACCCCAACCAGAAAATTGAGTAGGAAGGAAAGCGATACAAACGTGTAGATGAAGTAAAGCGCTGAAGCTGCGACTCCAGGATTCACTGCTGATTCCTGCTCAAGATCAACTCCTATCAAGCCCAGCGTCGAAGTGGAGTTAAGCGGCTTTGCCACGAAAGAGAAGCTCCCCTTATTTGTAGTTATAGCGACTGTCTGCCCCGGCCTGTCCTTTGATGCAACACCCTCCAGCTGGGCGATGCTGGAGACGTGCACTCCGTCCCATGACGTTACCTGCGACCCTACTGGAACTATTCCATTTGCTGGGAAGCCTGGTATTGTTGCCGCAACTACAATAACGTCGTGCGTTATGTAGGGCAGGACGTAATAGAAAAGCAGGACTACAAATACGAAGAAGACAAGCATCGCTATGAAGTTCGCCGATATTCCAGCAGCAAAGATCTTTGTCTGCTTCATGCTGTCGAGCTTTACCACTTCCTTCTCCTCAGGCTCAACAAAAGCCCCCATGGGTATAACGCCAAGTATCACCA
>JAJZYW010000005.1 GCA_021797895.1 Microcaldota archaeon
ATCTTTAATTCGTCGGCGTTTATTATGCCGGCCCTAAACATTGATTCTGCAAAATTTATTTTTTCTTTGAGGATTGGAAATCCATCCTCCGAGCTATCAAGGATGCGCTTTATTTTGTCCTCATCTTTCTTCTCCATGGGCTTACCCTCATGTGATGCGGCGTAGGGATTTCTACAGCATTGGGTTAACTCTGCCAGATATTTAATCTTGAGCTGATTGCGTCGGAATGCACAGCCGCGCATTGCTTTGATTGCACTAACTACGCCAGCAAGTTTTATAATTGTGGGATTCGAGTGCTTATAGCTGCATTTAAAAGATGACGCAAATGGAAGGCGACGAAGAAAGAACAGAGGAGTTCAACGAGCAGGCGATAAGGTACTCCGGGCTTTACAGGGGCAAGATAAACACGATGCCGAAGGTGCCTGTGCGCGGCCTCAGGGACTTCTCGGTATGGTATACTCCAGGAGTTGCTGCCGTATCGCTCAAGATAGCAGCAGACAAGGAGCAGTCGTTCGAGCTGACAGGAAGATGGAACAGCATAGCGATACTGACCGATGGGACGCGAGTCCTTGGGCTGGGCAACGTAGGCCCTGAGGCGGCAATGCCTGTGATGGAAGGCAAGGCGCTCATATTCAACTATCTTGGAGGGGTGAACGCGATACCAATCCCCATAAGGACGAAAACAAAGGAGGAATATGTGGCAGTGGCCAAGGCGCTTGAGCCGTCTTTCGGAGGATTCAACATGGAGGACATAGAGTCGCCGAAGTGCTTCGCAATACTGGAGGAGCTGCAGAAGGAGCTCAGCATACCTGTATGGCACGACGACCAGCTCGGCACCGCGTCTATAATACTTGCGGGGCTGATAAACGCGCTTAGGGTAACAGGCAAGAAGCTTGGGGAGATAAGCGTTCTCATGATGGGAACAGGTGCTGCAAACATAGCTGCGACGCACCTCCTCACAGCTGCCGGAGTCAAGCCTGGCAACATGATAATGGCGGACTCGAAGGGCATACTGGAGCCGGAAAGGGAGGACATGGACTCGCTTATGATAAACAACCCATGGAAGTACAAGCTTGGCATAGAGACAAACTCTGAAAGGAGGAAGGGGGGCATAGAGAACGCCTTCAAGGGCGCTGACGTTGTCATATCGGCCTCAAAGCCCGGGCCAAACACAATAAAGAAGGAGTGGATAGGCGCGATGAATAAGGATGCAGCGGTATTTGCGCTTGCCAACCCCGTTCCGGAAATATGGCCGCGCTGGGCTTCTGAAGCTGGAGCCAGGATAGTTGCGACTGGAAGGGGCGACTTCCCCAACCAGATAAACAACAGCCTGGTGTTTCCTGGAGTGTTCAGGGGCATCCTGGATGCTGGAGCAAAAGGAGTCAACCCTGAAATAATGGTCAAGGCTTCTTACGAGATAGCAGATTTCGTGAAGGATCCTTCTCCTGAAAGGATAGTGCCGACGATGGACGAGTGGGAGCTCTATCCGAAAGTCGCGGCTGCAGTTGCGTCTAAGACTGTTGAGATGGGGCTTGCGAGGAAGAACGACTCTAGGGAGGGATTCCTGAAACGCGCTACAGAGATAATAGAGGGCAACAGGAAGATATACGCAAGGATGATGGAGGAAGGGATGATAAAAAATTATTTTGAAGGTGATTGAGATGGTGGATGGGATAGCAGTCAGGAAGATGGAGCAGAAGGATATGGAAGGCGCGGTCGACATGGTGCTGCGCCTGAAGAAGCTGAACGCCGAGTTCGACTCCTCGTTCGTTGTCCGCGAAGGCATAGGCGACGAGATCAATGGATATCTTACTGCAGCCATTGGAGATGAGAAGGGACACATAGTGCTTGTCGCCGATGCGGGCAAGGGTGCGGTTGGCATGATAAAGGTCGACATACTGGACAGGATAGGATACGAGCCCAGAAAGGAGGCAAGGATAGTGGAGTTCTACATAATGCCGGAGCACAGGAGAAAAGCTGTAGGCCATGCGCTGCTTGAGGAGCTGACCTCGATGCTGAAGAGGCGCGGCATATCGCTCGTGTCTGCCGAATTCCCCTCGATGAACGACATAGCGGTAGGGTTCTACAGAAAGAAGGGGTTCAGGAACCTCGTGAGCGTCTACGGCAAGCAGGTAGACGAATGACGCAGCGATTGAGAACACGATGCGGGTGCGGGGCAGGGCTGCCTATTTGCAGGGCTATGCAAACATTTTTAAACGATTCTATCAATAGATTAGCGGAATAATGGGTGTATAGATGGCCGTCCAGGTAAAAGACGATTTGTATATAAGCCAGAGAATCGACAGACTCCCCTTCACTAACTATTACCTTCTGCTGATAATAGCTGCCGGGGCTGGATTCTTTTTCGACATATTCGACATAGACACGATGTCTGTGAGCGCCGCAGTAATATCCAAGACATTCCACATGGTGCCGCTGATAACAACGCTTACGATAGCGATGGCATTCATAGGGATGTTCTTCGGCTCGATCCTTTCGGGAAGGCTTGCCGACAAGTACGGCAGGAAGAGGCTCTTCATCATAACTCTTCTCGTAATAGCGTTCGGCTCGTTCCTGACGTTCCTTTCAACAACCGTCGCAGAGCTCTGGCTCTTCAGATTTATTACAGGATTCGGAATAGGAGGCGACCTCCCGGTCATATGGGCTTACCTGGGAGAGCTTTCGCCATCGAAGTTCAGGGGCAAGTTCTTCGGGTACGCGATGATAATAGGAGTGCTCTCGCTTCCTGTGGTGGGGCTTTCAGGAACAGCGCTGATATCCGCATTCCCGATAAACGGATGGAGATATGTATTCCTTCTCGGAGCATTAATAGCTTTCATAGTATGGCCTCTTAGAGCACTTGCGCCGGAATCACCGCGCTGGTACCTCAGCAGGAACAGAAGGAAGGATGCCGATGCGGCGATGACCGGCATCGAGGAGGCTGTGCATAGGAGGACACACAGGCCTCTGCCTTCGTATTCGAAGGACGTAAAATACTCTATAGGAGAGTACAAGGCGCCTCTCAGCGAGCTTTTCAGAAAGGACGTGATAGGCAGCACGATAGTTGCATCGCTGCTGTGGATATTCCAGACATGGGGATTCTACGGCTTCACTGCATTCCTCCCGCTCATACTGATAGCAAAAGGCTATTCCCTTGTACACGCAATATTCTTCACTGCAATAGGATGGGCTGGCGGTTTCCTTGGCCCCGTTCTGGTTTCAGTGATCTCAGACAAATACCAGAGGAAATACCTGCTCTCCACATATGCGTTCTTTGCCGCGCTGTTCATATTCCTTATGGGTCTTACTCCGCCTAACAGCGCAGTCGAGGTTGTGCTGCTTGCCTTCCTGGTGAATATTTTCATACAGGCATGGGCTGCCACGCTGTACATATACGTGCCCGAGATATTCCCCGCGAGAGTTAGGGCAAGCGGAGGCGGGCTTGCAAACGGGCTCGGCAGGGGCTTCAACGTCGTTGGGCTTCTCGTCATAGGAGTCGCACTTGCTGGCATACCCGTTGCGCAGCTTAGCTTCACCGCAGTGAGCTGGCTTGTCTGCCTCATAATAATAGCGGTATGGGGCATAAAGACGTCCAGGCGCACGCTGGAGGACATAACAGAGAAGAAGGTTATCTCTGGAAGGGGCAGGAGGAGCTCAAAGTGAGCCCCTTCCTCCAATGGCGATGCAAATGGCAAACAGCAAAGTCAGAAAGCTGATATTCAAGCCTGAAATCAGGAGCGCCAAGGACGAGGTCGTAAAGCACTATTCTGAGGTAGGAAAGCGCTTCGTGTTCCTTGACAAGAACAACTTTCCAGATGGAAATGTCTACATGATAGAGAGGGTCATGAGGGGAATAAAAAAACCCTATGAGCCTGCCAAGCTCAGGAGTCACACAGTCAACGCCATAATGGTGTTCACTGGCTTCGGAAGGCTCCTTGAAGGGATGGAGGTAGAGATAAGCCTTGGCACCAAAAAGCATATTATGGAAACGCCATTTGTGGTGTTCGTCCCAAAGAACACCAAGCACAGCTACAAGATAATCAGGGGCAGCGGAACTTATCAGAAGATACTTTTTGCGCCAGGCGGGGACTACAACAAGGTCACCAGCTGATTTCCCGGATGATTGAACTGCAGCAGCTGGCTACATTTTTGCAAGCGCTTCCGCAAGGGCTTTCTTTGTTATGCTTATTCTCTTTCCACTCTCATTCTGGAAGAACCTATCAGAGCCCGCAACTATGCTGTCCCAGTTCTCCTTGAGGTAGATTTCTACCGTGCCCCAGTGCTCTTTTAGAAGCGAGCGCGCCGCCATGAGATCCTCCTTTAAAGGAGCGATCTCCCCGGTCTCCTTTTGGAATATAATTTTGACTGCAGTCGAGTATATCTCGCTTGAAGCTGCAATCCTCTCGGCGAGCTCAGGCATTGCCTTCGCCCCCCTCTCAACTGCGGCTGCCGTTTTTGAGATTAAGTCTCCTTCCCTGAGGCCGCCAAGCATTGGATACGCCGAAGGGCCAGCCTTCTTCATTGCTGAGTAAAGTGCCCTGCCGAATTCGCCGACTTTGCCGCCAAAGAATTCATGCGCAGCCCTGAAGGCGATCGGAGCCACTGCATCTGAATTCACGCGTTCGGAATCCGACCTCATTGTTGACAGAAGGAAGTTGAACCTGACCGACTGGCCCATAGATTCGAGGCTCTTCATGCTGCGCCTCTCCTCGCGCTCCTCCTCGCTCGACTCCATCGCGTCGAGCACCTCCAAAAGCATCGCGCCTTTCCTCGAATAAATGGAGAGGTTCACCCTTCCCGCATCTATTATGTCTCCTATTGACTCTTCGAGCTTTCCATACATGGAAGCGTCCTTGAAGAAAGGCTTTATCTTCTTGAGGCGGGAGGCGAAAATGGCCTCGTCAGATTTGTAGTATTCGGAGAAAAGCCTGTATATGTCCTCCATGTGCTTTGTGACGTCGACGCTTTCCTGCCTGTTTGCAGTGTACTTCATGTTCTCTATTGCTGAGAATTTCATGGCTATCAGTGCTTCGGGCGACGCAACCAGCATCTCTGCATCGCTCCCTGACTGCGTGCTGACAGGTATTGCGTGCTTCATTATCTCGCGCTTGTCAAGGCTGGAGAGCGCGTCCCTTCCGTTCAGCGTGTTTATGTCAGCCGCCATAGACATCTCTACCCCTTTGTAGCTGATGTCCTTCCTGAAGTGGTGCTTTCCGTCCTTGACTCCTGAATCATCCTGTATCCAGCCCCGAGCTTCCATCATCGAAAGCCTTTCGCGGCTCATGTCGTGCTGCACGAGCAGGTCTATGTCAGGTGTTTTCCTGAAAGTTCCCTGTGAAAGGACGTTGACTGCCCTGCCGCCTATGAGCACGGTTGTGCCGAAAATTAGGGATATTGCCTCGTACTCCTTCTGCACGAGTGATGCGGGTATGTTGTACTCCTCGTGCTGGCTCTCAGCTTCTGATTTCAGCGTTTTGTTCACGCTGGGAGTTTTAAGCATTTTATCAGTAAACTAGCGCAGCACTTCATATAAATAGCTTTTCTTCAGCCCTGCGACTGGCTTTCAGCCCTGGATCCTGCTTTGGCTCCGCGAATCCCTTATCAGAGAACGCAGCCTGGCTGCCTCCTCAGCTATGATTGCAAGGGCAAGCCCGTCCGGCCAGGCAGCCTTCGGCTTGATTGACTGCTTCATTGAGCTGAAGCTGATGAGGTCGTAGAACACTCCCTGTGAAGGACTTGCGGCCTGGCTAAGATCCATTATGAAGCTGTTCACGTCAAGATTGTAGAGCTCTCCGAGAAGCCTGTATGCCGCGTATGCATGCTCCCTCTCTGCCTGGATGCTAGTGGTGGTGCGTGCGCTGCGCGCAGCGAGCAGCTCGTAAGAAAGCATGATCTTCTTTCCGGCTATCCTGACACGAGGCACGTCCATGTCTATTGAGTTGTAGAACATCGCGCTTGTCGGTATGCCGTATGTGTAGAAGCTGCCGCTTTTGTCGTATACAATAGTCACTGGTATCGAATAGCCTTTCTCCGGCTTGAGCATGGTGCGCCTTTCGGAGCCGTCAGCATGCTCCTCGTGCTCCAGCGGCTCGTAGCCCTGCCGAATAAGGGACTTGAGGCTTCCTTGCTTTGGCTTGCGCGCCAGGGCGATCTCTATGCCGCTTGTGTCCCACGACGTGTTGTCAAAAACCGATAGCCTGAGGGCCCAGTTTCCTATAACGGCTGCGGGGGCTACCTCCCTGCTTATCGACTGGTATGCTTCCTGGAGCGACGCTATCGGGGCGTTGCGCTTTTGAGTATGCTGCCTTTTTGTGAAATCCATCAATATGCACTTGCTATGCTAGATTATACTATTCAGTTTTTCAGATATATAGAGCTTTGCAGGCGCATACTCTCTGCATTGAGCGCTCAGTCGTCGTCCTTCTGGCCGAAGAAGAAAAGCTTGTTGACGAAGTTCATTCCTTTCCAGTAGCGCTCCTCCTTGTTGTAGTCGCCGCGCATGTTGTATCCCCTCTTTTCCCAGAATCCAGCCTTGTCCTCCTTCATGACCTCTATCCCGTCCAGCCACTTGGTGCTCTTCCACAGGTATAGCGTGGGTATGAGAGCCCTTACCGGACCGCCATGTTCCTTTTCAAGAGGCTTGCCGTTGAACTTGAATGCTACGAGGCATTCGTCGTCGACGTATTCCATGGGAACATTTGCAGAATATCCGACATACGAGGATCTGAGCATAAGGAAATGGCCGGATTCCTTGATTTTCGCTTTGTCAAGCAGGTATCTGATGCGTATTCCCTCCCACGTGTCACCAAGCCTGGACCACCGCGTCACGCAGTGCTCGTCAACGGTTTTTTCCTCAGTTGGCATCGCCATCAGCTCGTCCCAGGAGATGCTGAGCTCATACTCAACCTCGCCATAGATGCGCAGCCTGTACTCATGCAGGTCTATTTCAGGGGTGTGGCTTGCGCTAAGGACAGGAAACACCTCCGTGACTATCTGCCCATGAGGCACTCGCCTCCTTGCAGGATCTGGTTCCATATAAACAATTGGATTTTTTTGAAATGCTTTAAATTAGCATATGCTGAATTGCATTTCCATGCACGGCGTGGATTGCCAAGGCGCCTCATAAAAAGATTTAAATATCATGATTTTGAGAGTTTACCGTGGTAGCATGGACCAAACTGCTTTTGTAGGGAGGAGGAAGGATAGCCATCATGAATCGGTGAAAGCGATAGAGGAAAGCATAATGGGGTATCTAGGTTTCTTAAGAAAGAGTGAAAATCTGTACCTCAAAAACGTGGACAAATACAGGGAGCTCAAATACCACTTTGAGCATATGGATGATGATGAAGCGTTCGAATACGCCAGGAACGCAATGCTATTCCCGGAGAACATAGAAAAGATTTACAGAGTGGACGTGGGCAGGATATTCGCAGAGATGGACAAGAGCTACTGGTACTCAAATCAGAGTTGGAGTGCACAGAATATAGAGCTTTCTTACGGCTTCAACCAGCCGATCTACATGATATTGGACACAGAGAAGAACAGGAAGCTCGCCATTGATGTGGTGAACTCAATAAAGGCTTCGCCTAGGCTGCCAATCAGGAAGGATTAGACTGTTGACGCTGCAAACGCAAACTGATATATATCAATAAAGCCGCTGTAATAGTGTGATATCGTGGTGTCCAAGACCGTTGAAAAGGATTTTCTTGAGGTTTATAAGGAAGACGTTGCGGAGCATACGAAGCAGGCTATTTACAATAAGACAGGTATACTCTTCCCAGCTGAAACCAAAAAGGAGATCAGGAAGCTTTATAAGATGAGCGTGCCTGCGGCGCTTCATTTTGACGAAAAGACGAAATCATGGAATTATAATTTGAATGATTTGGAGGACGCAGCTGAATCGGAAAAATCGTTGGTTGGGCAGGCAGGGGTTTGGGCTGCCGCATGGTTTCTAGGAGACGTCATAGGCATGGGAGTTTCAAGTTCACCAACTGCAGGAATAAGTCCTGAAACATTTGCAATTGGAGGGGCGCTTATGAGTGTGCTGGCGGTGCCAATAATCCTTGGAATGACGAGCTTCATGTACAAGAGAAAGGCCGAAAAGCTGCGTGACTTTCTGACAGCTAACCAACGCAAGCTGAACCATAACTTGCCAAGGAATCGGCAAATGGGGAGCGAGACACTTATGGAAGGCTGACTGCCTTCCGCTTTTTTGACTGAATAGCTTTGACAGCGGCAGCTTTGCGGCTGGCGTGATCTTCTTTATTGCCCTGCATTGAGCCGTCGCTCCTGTCCTCCTTGCCCCTTGCATAGGAGAATATCCCGGCTATTATGAGCATCGCCATGAGGGCGAAGAAGGCGAAGTGCATGCCCGCAACAAAGCCCTTGCCCACTCCCCCTATAACCTTTGATGTGCCTGCAAATATCTCGAAAGCGAGATACCTCGGCACTGCGGATGCTGCAGCCACGAATGCTATTATGAAGCTGCCTATGAGCCCCAGGCTGCTGAAGAGCCTTAGCGTTCCGGAAGCCGAGCCCCTGAGCTCTCCGCTCACATTTGCCATCACCGCGCTGTTGTTTGCTGGCCAGAACATCGCACCGCCAAATCCTGTTATTATGGTGCCGATAACTATCAGGTATATGGGCGATGAGACTCCGAGGACCAGTATGTAGAACAGCACGCCCGCAACCATCAGGGCTATCCCAGCGGTTGCGATTGGCCTCGCGCCAAGCCTGTCAGAGTACCTTCCCATGCGCGGAGAGAGCACTCCGCTAACAACATAGCCCGGGAAGAGAATGAGCGAGGCGTCAAGAGGCGAATAGCCCCTTACCCCCTGGAGGTACATTATGAGAAGGAATGTGACGCCAAGGAAGCCTAGCCCCTGGAAGAGCGATGCAAGAAGGGAGTTCCTGAATATCTTGTTCTTGAACATGCTGAAGTTGATGGTGGGCATCTTGACATGCTTCTCTATCAGCACGAACGCTACCGCAAAGACTATCCCTACAATGAGGAGCGCCACGTTTAGCGACGTCACACCAACGGAGGAGTAGTTTATGCCTGCGTATGCAACCAATGCCACCGCGATGCCTATGGTCACCATACCCGGAAGGTCTACCTTGTCTGCAGAGCGCTTGTTGTCCGTTATGTACTTAAGCCCTAGCGCAAGCGCGACTATGCCTATCGGCACGTTTATGAAGAATATGTACCTGTATCCTATGAAAGTTGTTATGAACCCGCCAAGCAGTATGCCGAGGAGAGCGCCTATGTTCCAGCTCAGCCCTGTGTAGCCGTACGCCTTGCCTATCCTGTGGCGCTCGAACGTATCTGCTATTATAGCGCTGCTGTTGGATGCAAGCAGCGCGCCTCCCAGAGCCTGGAATGCCCTGGATATTATAAGCGTTATGTCTGTGGGAGCAATCCCGCACAGAAATGAGGATATGGTGAATATCGCGAAGCCGAGGTTGAACATCCTTCCCCTGCCGAATATGTCGCCTATCCTGCCGAACTGCGTCGAGAACACAGCCACGACTATCATGTAAATTAGTATGACCCATATTATGGTAGATATCGTGGAATGAAGCGCAGCAGTCATCGCCGGAAACGCAAGCAGCACTATCGTAGAATCTATCGATGCCATCAGCGTCCCGATTACAACGACTGCGAGTATCGTGTTCTCCCTAGACATAGAGATTCCCATGAAGAAGACCGCTTTGCGTAGCTTATATGGGCAAACTTCTTAATAAAGATTGCTTTCCGACGCAGCAATTGAGGGGTTAGCGCCTCGCAAGCCTCACATTCGGGATGATGTCTACGCTCGGGACTTTGATGGATACCGACGCATCATCCTGCGCAAGTGCATCGTATGAATCCTTGGGCGCCAATGAGAACGATAGCGAGTATATTCCCTTCAATGCCTCAATGTCAGAGAGCACTTTAAGAGCGGTCTCAGAGTCCAGATATCCCTTCATGCCGAAATCCTTGACTGCGGCAGACGCTATTTCAATCAGCTCGTCGTCCCACGACTTGGAAACCCTTCCCGAGTTTATTATCGCTTGCAGGGCTAGCTCATGCTTCGTCGCAGAATCGAGCGAGAGCATATCGGCGTATAGCGGATCCCTTGCATCCAGCTCCGCTTCGAGGGCTTTTATCGCATTGAGCTCCGCCCTCAGCTGCCCGGGAGTGTACGCATCCGCTGCACCGCTCTTTGGAGTGACTATTCCATCAGGAAACACCTCGAACACTCTCCCGTCGGAGCCATCTCTTAGCATGTTCGCTATCTCGGAGGTGTGGACATGGTCTATGCCCTTGGCGTTTGCCACACCGCACATTATAAGATACTTCTTTAGGCTTATCCTTGTGCATACTGTTTCGGAAAGCGTAGCGGCGAACTTTGAGAATGAATCGCACATCACCCTCGTCGCCCCGCATATGGATTCCTTTTCGCGCATGCCATAATTGTAATTGCTGAAGCTTGTTGCTCTCTCTATCTCCCTGACGGAGTCCTTTATCGCTTTCGAAAATGAGCCAATTTCCGTCTGCATGGCCATGCCGTCCGTCAGCAATCCATAGGCTGTGTCGTAGAAAAGCACTTTCGCTTTGTGGGCCCGTGCGGCGAGCGCCGCACTGTCTGCATCAACAGGTTTGCCAGCTTGCAAGTCCATCATGTCGCCGTTAATGAGTGAATATGTCGAATATGTGACATCCTCCCCTGCCTGAAGGCAGGGGCTTCCCCTGCGTTCATGCAATCACTGCATCCCGCAAAGGATGTGTTTTGTCGGTTCTCAGTTCCTCGAGAACCGCCTCCCTTTGAGGTCTTACACTCTCTCCCTGAGCGTGACTTCCCCTCTGTCCGAGGGTAGCTCTTTTGAGTATGTTTCTCGATGCGTTTACGTCTCTGTCTAGTGTCATTCCGCAAACGTTGCAGTGGTAGATCCTATCTTCTAGAGCCAGCCTTTCCGCCCCCTTCTTTATGTAATGGCAGTTGCTGCATTCCTGCGTCGTGTCCTTTGGATCTATCTTCATTACTTTCATACCAGCACTTTCAGCCTTGTATGAAAGCATGTTTATGAACCTGTTCCATGAAGCGTTCTGGATTGACTGTGCGAGACGGTGGTTCTTTACCATATTCTGAATATGAAGGTCTTCCACTGCAAATGATGTGTATCCTGAATTTACCAATTTATCTGACAGTTTATGTGCGAAGTCGTTTGATTGGTTTGTAACGTATTCCCATTCCCTTTGAAGCATTGATTTTGCGCCTTCTCTTCTCTTCGAGCCTTTGCTTCTTCTTGCGACTATCTTCTGCCATCTTGCGATTTTCTTTCTCTTTTGTTGCATGAACTTTGGCTTCTGGATTGTATGGCCGTCTGAAAGTGCAATGAAGTTGTTTAGCCCCATGTCTATTCCTACAGGGTTTATGTCATCCACTTCTGGAACTTTGATGTGGTTTATTGTGGTGAAGACCGCATAATAATCTCTTCCTCCCCTCTTTATTGCAAGCGTCTTTATTGTGCCTTCTATATTCCTGTGCATTTCTATTCTCATTGTGCCTATCCTTGATACGCGCAATCTGTCCTTCCTTATTGAGAAGGAGCCGTTGTCCTGCGGATATGTTATCGACTTGTATCTGTCCCTTGACCTGAATCTTGGAAATCCTGCCTTCCTGTTTCCTTCCCTGACTCTCCTGAAGAAGTTCAGGTATGCCTTGAAAATCCTGAATTCAATCTCGCATCTTGTCTGCGAGTATAGTTTCAAGTATTTCTTGTCCTCTTGAATTATCTCTTTCACAAACCTGTTGAACTGCGCCATCGAGACCTTTGTCTTTCCGTTGCGATAGGATGCAATTGACTTCTCAAGAATCCTGTTGTAGAACTGCTGTGCGAGAATAAGCTTCTCGTCTATCTCTTCCTGCCTTTTGGCATCAGGATAGATTCTGAATTTGTAGGCTCTTGCCAGTTCCATTGCGCTCACTTTTATATATGCGCATAACCATTATATCCTTTGTTACAGCGGTTCGCTTTCATCCCACCGCTAAAGCATGTGGGATTTCCCGCTCACGGTGTTAAATGTTTTGTGCATGTGGGACATTCGCAGGCGCATTCACTTGCCCTGCCTTCAGCCGCGCCACATAGCAGGGATGGCTTAAAATCCTGTCTTGAATCTTCCAAAGCAATAAATATCTGGAAGCAGCAGGGATTGTGATGATTGCATGAAGGACATGATGAGAAATGCAGAGGACGATTACAGGCGGTTCGCGAGAAAGGAGCTTGCAAAGCTGATGGCAATGTACGATTCTTATGACAGGAACGGGATAAGCGCCAACGTTCTTGAGGAGAAGCCGAGTTTCCTTGGAACAAATGGGGTTCTTGAGCTTGTCGAAGGCGTCATAAACAAGGGAATCGAGATTTTCGGCTCGTACGATGGGAAAACAAAGGAGATATTCCAGAAGGAGTTCAACGAAGTGATAGACAGGATAACGCGCGTCAACATGGAGAAGGCCATGGACGCGATAGCCAGAAGCGACGATGAAGAGAGGTTCGACGCTTTCACGGTAAGGAGGGATTGACGTTATTGGAGCGGCAGATTGGGGAAAGTGGGAGGGTCAATTTTCCACCTGGACTGAAAGACATGCTGTGCGACGAATGTTCCTGCAAGCTTTTAAAGGCTTTCCTTTGATATTCAAAGGATAAACATGGCAAAACAATCAATGCGTTCTAGGAAAGGCCAGTCGAACGTGGGTACGTTCGCACTCGAATTCGTGGGCAGCCTGTTCTACCTGGTACTGGTATACCTTATGGCTGCTGACGAAATGGTAGCAAGCCCCGTATTCGCAAACGTCGGAACATTCTGGCTGCCTGTATATGTAGGCATTGCAATAGTGTCCGCAATAGCGATGTTCTTCTTCAGCTTCACATACCTGGCTGACGCGAGCATACTGTCAGGCATGCATACGAAGAACATGGGACTGATACTCGCACTCGCTTCCGGAATTACCTTCCTGACACTGACGGTAGGGTCGGCGTACTTCATAGTCGCGCTGGTCGGATTCGTACTGTCGGTAATAGGGGGCATATCGGGATACAGGCTCTGAAGCCTTTTCCCTTTTTTCTTTTTTTTCTAGCGCCTTGAGCCTGGGCTTCGCCCAAGCGTAGCAAGCGCCCACCGGATTATTTTTCCGGAAGGGAACCTGTTGTTTCTGAACAGCGAATGGCCAGCACCATTGACCATCAGATATGAGAATTGGGACGATGAATCTCTCATAAGCACCCTAATCGCTTCTATTGGCTTGATTACCATATACTCGTCAGCACTGCCAAAAATTGCAAGCACTGGAGCTTTGATCTTTGAGAATTCGACCAGCTTCCCCGATTTATAATCGAATATGTTTCCCTCAGGTCTTGATTTATCCGATGTGCTGAGGAATCTTGAGGCGGATATTATCCTCTGGTCGTATGACATCTTGCCTGGAGGCATCAGCGCATTGGGGTTCTTTCTTGCAATCCGCTTGGCGAGCGCTACCCTTGCCGCAAATACAGTTTTGCTTCTGTAGTTGCGCAGGTCAAAGTTCCTGTCGTCAACGGGACTTAGCAGGACCAGCCCCCTGACTCGACTGTCCCTGTTTCTCGACAGGTAGTATACCGCTTTCTGGCAGCCCGTGCTCTTGCCCACAAGTATTATGTGCCTGTAGCCCCTTGATTCCAGGAACATTATTGCTCCGCGTATGTCTTTCTCGGAGTCCTCAAATCTCTCCATAGCGGATCCGGCAATGAGCTCCTTGCTTCCAGTGGCGTAGCCGAACGACTCTATTATGTAGCTGCCCCTGTGCTGCATGGAGAAAAGCGCAATGCCTTCCTTGACTGACGCCTTGGCGAGCGCTTCGGCAGTGCTGCCGTAAAACGAGCCGCCGAGCCCGCTCACGTATAGCAGCGCAGAGCCTTTCTTGGCTTGAGGCTCGTAGAGCGCACCGTATAGCACAAGCCCGTCCGAAGCCTTGAAACTAACTATGTCTGCAAGCATAGTAGGGATGCAATTCAAAACGCTAAAAAGCTTTTCATGCGATGTTGCATGCGGGTTTGAAGCTCCGGTGTGAAACGTGGACGTTTTTGAAGGAAAGAAGGTTGTGGTAACTGGTGGCGCTGGCTTCATAGGGTCGAACCTAGTCAAGTCGATATACAAGAGCAATGAGGTGGCTGTCGTGGACAGCATGAGAACAGGAAAGGAAAGCAACCTTCCGAGGGCGGCCATAGGGAAGGGATTCAAGCTGTTTAAGGATGATGCAAGGAACATTGGGCTGCACTGCAGCGACAGCGAGATAATTTTTCATATGGGATCATACTCCTCCTCAAAGATATATGACGAGAAGCCTTCACTTGTTGGCGAGACGCTCTCGGTAATAACTTCAGTCCTCGAATATGCGAGGAGGTACGATTCGGCGGTGGTGCTTGCATCTTCCTCTTCAGTATACAACGGAATAGCCCCGCCGCACAAAGAAGATGCCGTGCTCAGGGTCAGGAGCCTGAGCGGAGAGGCCAACATAGCCTCAGAGAGGCTCGGGGAGATTTACTCTGAGATGTACGGTATGAACATAACCGCGATGAGGCTGTTCTCAGTGTATGGATTCGGCGAGACCTCAAAGGGCGAATACGCCAACCCTGTAAGCCAGTTCATATGGGCGGTGAAGGCGAGAAGGCACCCGCTGATATACGGCGACGGAAGCCAGAGGCGGGACTTTGTGTTCGTGAGCGACGTGGTTGAGGCGCTGAAGAAAGCCGTAGGGTATAAGGGCTTCGGGATATTCAACGTGGGCACTGGCCAGAATTTCTCATTGAACGAGCTGCTGGAGAAGATATATAGGCAGTACGGCTCTGAAGTGAAGGCGAGATATGCTGATATACCAGTCAAGAACTACCTCGTTGAGACGCTTGCAGACACGACAAAGGCAAGCGAGGTGCTCGGCTTCAGGGCTGAGATATCGCTCGACCAGGGCATAAGCATGCTTCTCGGAAGAAGATGAGCGCTCAGGAGGCGAGCTTCCTCCTGAAGAAATCGAGCACCATCGGCCAAGCTTCCTTCGCTGCGCTTGCATTGTAGTTGACAGGGTTTGTGTCGTTGAAGAACGCGTGAGACGCGCCAGGGAATATCTTCATCTGGAAGTCCTTTTCATTCTCTGCCATCGCTTCGACGAGATCCTTCAGAGTGGCATTTATGCGCTTGTCCCTGCCGCCGTAAAGCCCCATCACAGCGCCTTTGATTCCCTTCACCGATTCGGAAGGCGGACTTTCGCCGTAGAATATTATGGATGCCTTGGTTTTTCCAGTGCAGGCTAGCAGTGCAGACATTCCGCCGCCAAAGCAGAAGCCTACGCTTCCTATCGCCCCCTTCTTCACGTTGCTTAGGGTGCCGAGGTACTCTACAGCTTTCTCAAGCTCGGCAGTGAGCTTGTCCCTCGGCAGATTGAATATCTTTGGCATCAGCGTTGAAACTGCAGCCCTCTTTGCCTCGTCGCCAATCTCGGCAAGCTTCTGCTTGGCGTACTCAGTATCCCTCTGCTTCTCGGGAGGGATTGACATGAAGAACTGCATCGTCGCCTTTATGTTTTCAGGAGTCATCTCAGGAGGCACTGCACCACTGGAGAACAGGTGCGGCGCTAACGCCACGTATCCTTCCCTGGCGAAGCGCTCCGCCACATCCTTTATGTGGCCATCCAGGCCCCATATCTCATGTATCACTATTATTGCTGGCGCCTGCTGCACGCCTTTCGGCTCGGCAATGAAAGCGTCTATCCCTTTTCCATTTGCACCTTGGTACTTTATCATCTTGGAGCTTATTTCATTCTGCATTTTCACACCTGTCTAATTTCGCATAGAAGGGATAAATCAATTTCGTAACATAATTGGAAAGCGATAAATATCTGGGGCTTTCAATTGGAAGTGCGATTTTATGGTAATGAACTTTAAAACTGGCGAGGCGAAAGGAGCCGATGCGGAAGCAAGCCGCGACGCGCAGGCGACCTCCCTTTCTGACATGCGCGTGGCAGGGCTAGCCGTATGCATGGCATCCGCGGTTAACAAGTGCTCAAATTCGTATGTCATCCGCGACAAGCCTGTATCGGATGTTGTTGGGGCTGCGCTCCGCGCATACGTCAAGCATTTCAGCAGCCTGGGGAAAACAGAGTCAAGGTCACTGCTGGAATCGGTGGACTACGACCTGGTAAATCTCCGGGACGCCGATAATCCTGATGAGGCGAAGGCAGGGGTGGTAAGGGAACTCATCCGTATTGATGATGGCAGCCCAATAGCATACGGCAGGTCGTCGCTTTCCCGCTACGCATTCGAGATCCTGGTCAACATAGTATCGTACATGAAATCGCTGCAGCTTGGTTTCGTCAATGGCATTGTTTTTGATAAGTATCAGCAGGACAGCCCAGCGCTGGACAGGATTGCGGAGGGGGAAGAATCCGAAACCGGTATCGCTGGCGCGGTTGATCCGAACGAGATTGCAGCGCTATGCGGAGCCATTACAAACACGACGAGGCAGCTCGGGTGGAAAGGCGCGTCTGAGGCACTTTCATCGGCTGCGAGGCTTTACAATGAGGGCATGCGCAACTGGGAATTCGGATGCTCAGATTTCCTGACTAAGGCGCTTGAGCATGAGATTGCGCCGCGCAAAAAGGTAGGCGAGGCGTACAGCGCCAGACTTTACAGGACAGTAAAAGAGTTCGGCAAGGAGGCAGATTTCGAAACAGGCTTATCTGAGGATAGGCAGATTGCAGCAGCTGGTATTATGCGCTCCATAATCGGAGAAGCAACACCTTATAAAAAGGATTATGAACACAGGCTGAGGCTCGCTGCTGCAATCGGTTCTTACCATTCCGGCAGGAGAATCGAGATTACAAGGAGAAAGGATTGGGAGGCTTTCAGGGTCAACCTGCAGGGTGAAACTGCGGAGGACCGCTTAGTTTTGCGGCTTGCGGCTGCAATGAAAAGGCTTGGCAATGAATACTATGACGCGGAGTACGCTGCGATTGAGGGGTTGCGCATCATTATGGCAGATGAGAAGTATATGGAGAACAATACGCTCCTTGCCCTCCTCGAAAAGCTCCGCTTGAAAGTTGGATATGCCTGGTTTGCCCGGATAAGCCACGACGTAGAGGTGAGGGATGTCGATGCAGAACGCATAGCGGAGAAGCTGAATGCTGCAGGAAAACTAAAGCTAGACGCCTTCTCGCTCATGGTTGACGGAATTGCGGCAGCATACGGCATAAAAGTAAAGGTGGACAACGTCAGCAGGGGCATGATAGTGCTCAACTTCTCATGAAGCGCCTACTTCCTTACTATGCGGCGCACGCTGTTGCGTATGATATGTTTCAGTTCTGCCTCCATCTCCTTGAATGACTCCTTGCCTACAGTGCCTGCGCTTTCAGGAGGAGCAAGGCGCTCTTCAGCCATCGCAGACATGTACCTGGTAGCCCGCGCTGGCTCCATACTGTGGTTGCGGCAGTATTTCCCGTATGAATTTATCGTGAGCAGGAGCATCTCTGGATATTCGTCGATGTAGTGCTTTGCGATGTTGTTGAGCATCATCTGGCCGTTCATTATCCTCGAGGTATCCAGCGCAGTTGCCGCCCTTATTAAGTGGGAAGCGCCCCTGGATACTTCTTGCAATTCGTCCTTCCTGAGCTTTCCGAAGCCCCGCTGGCTTGCAGTTTCGCGAAGTAATCCCATGCGCGTTCCGATGCGCAGCGTCTGGGCGTTTTCGAATGACTTCTGAGCCTGCTTTAGCTCGTCCAAATATTCTTCCCTTGTATATGGTTTTCCAGGCATGTTGTCGCCCCGTAATAATGCAGGGAGATATCGCCCGTCCAGATATTTATTGGTTGCTGGCTCCTGCATACGTGGAATCGAGTATGCTGCCTATCTCTTCCCAGCTGCGCGCAGGGATTATGTTCGGGTCCTGATTGCTTTCCGCAAAATCCGAATTCCACGGACGCTCAAAAAGTATCGCCTGCCTTCCCGCTGCTGCTACGCTGCGAGCCACAATCTCGTAATCGTCTATGTATGTGCGTATGCCGCGCATGCTGCCCACTGTTATCTTCTCCTCAAAATGCTCCACAACGATTATGCCATCGTATGGTATGCCATTGCTGTCAAGCCACCTGGTGAAATCCTCTTTCCTGCCCACGGTCGCCGTCACTATGTAGATGTCAGAGCTCTCGTGCACCCTGGACAGCACGCTGGGTATTGAACCGTCCACCAGCGGTATCTTCTCCCAGGATTTCCACGCTTCGTGGAACAACTTCAGAGTTGTAGGACGCGGTATGCCGAAGCTCTTTTCCGCGCTGTACTTGTTCCATCCTTCAATCCTGGCTTTCGGGTTGTACCTCTCGCGTATCATTCCGACCACAACACCGGAGGTATCCGCCAGCGTGTTGTCAAGGTCAACTGCTATTGAGCCTTTTACATTTCTTAGCTTCCCTTCGCCCATTTAAACGCATCCACTTTCACAGCGTACAGATAAATTAGTTGGGGTCACTTTGCGCCGCGGCTTGATCTGAGCCTGCCCACCCTCCTGAATGATATAAATAGGGGATCTCCTGAGAGAGTCAGCCCAGTGCCGAAGAGTATTTTTTTGTTTGTAAGGCGCATCTCGGAATTGATCCTGAGGAGCGCGGCGAACGTCCCCTGCACGTACGGCGCAAGCTTGACCGCGGCGTCGAACTTTGACTTGACTGTTGCGGATTTGAGCATTGTGAAGTTGCCCTCCCATATCCTGTAAGCGTTGAGCCGCTCGCCTACGTATTCCAATTCTCCCCTGAGCGAAGCCACCATGCCCATCAGGTAGTCCTCAAAGCATCTGTCGTAGGCGCTTCCGCTTATGCATCTGAATGCCCTCAGCATAAGCTTCCTGAAGCGCCTGTCAAGAACCACGGTGTTTATGTCTACGTAGTATTTGCTGACCAGCTGCGAGAACTTTCTGTAGTCTCGCGGAGCAGGAGGAAGGACATTGCGTATCGGCTTGCCGTTCTGGTCCACAGCTTGGTAAGCCGTGAAGCTGAAGCTGGCTCCTGACTTTTCCATGAAGCTTATCTGGCGCAACAGCTTGCCAGGGTAGTAGAAGTTGTCTGAATCAAGCGCCGCCACGTACCTGCCTTTTGCTGCGGCGAGCCCGTCCTGATAAGCCCTAAAAGTGCCGTTGTGCCCCCTTACTAGCACTCTTACCGAGCCGCCCCTGCGCAGCAGCCTTTCCATCCCGGGCAGCATAGCCTTCAGCGAGCCGTCGCTCGTTGCCCTGGAGTATACCACTACCAGTTCTATGATGCCGCCATATTCCTGGTCAACAATCGAGTCGATTGCCTCAGCCACGTGCTTCGATGAGTTGTAGATGCGCATTACCACGCTCACGTCAGGTTCCTCCTTCGGCCCTGCAACGACATCGGAATCTTTTCCGGAAGCGAGCGCCTTGGCAAGCGCCGCTTCGAGATTGCTGACGGAACGCACAACACCATAGCCCATTCAAACAGGTAAAGCTTGTAAAGCAAGATTTTTAGCCGTTGCCCGGACGCAAGGTATGTAATAAATTACTTCGCTTCTAAATAAGGTAGGGCATTTGCCGACCTCCCATAGCGATATGCGATGGGTGTAAAAATGTCGGAGAAAAATGGTGCCTGGAAAGAAATAACGTCTCCAGCGGGGGACGACGCGTCCGAATTCTTCCTTGACAAAAAGCATTTCAAGGTAGTCGGGACTCTCAAGGAGAAGAATTGCTTCGGGGAAACGGTGCGCCTGTGCAGGGTGTCTGAGGGAAAGGCCCACGACGAGAAATTTGCAGTGCTGTCCTCGTTTATGCGCGTAGACTCGGGAAAGTGCACCAATGTGCGCGCGCTGCTGCGAGGCATAATCGCAGACGAGGCGGAAGCTTTGGAGGCGTTCTGCAAGTCCTACGACGGCTGAGCGCCCCTGAGCCTCAGGGTCCACGCCGCAAGCGACTTCAGCAGCTCCACTATCATGTCGCGCGTGGGCTCGTCGACCACGATGCCATTCTCAACCTTCTCCGATGCGCCTGCTATGTACAGCTGGGGCCTCTCAAGCGGATGCGCGTTGAGGAATGAAAATATCTGCCTGAGATGCGCCTGCGCTGCAAATGTGCCGATGAGCTGGCCGCCGGTTGCGCCTATCGTCGCAACTGGTTTGTCGTCGAAAGAATTTTGGCCGTACGGCCTCGACGCCCAGTCTATCGCGTTCTTCAGCACTCCGGGTATTGACCTGTTGTACTCCGGCGTGGCTATCAGTATGGCGTCTGCACCCTTTATCTTGCTCTTGAATGCCGCGACCGCGGGAGGCATATTCCGCTCCTCGTCCTGATCGTAGAGCGGTATCCCCTTTAGGTCGATCACTTCTACTTCTACGCCTTCAGGCGCATACTCCTTCGCCGTGTTCACCAGTGCCTTGTTGAACGAATCCTTCCTTAGGCTTCCTGCAAATGCGATAACCCTGATTTTTCCATTGTTCTCCATTTTGACCATAATGGTTCTAATCTCAAAGTTTTTTTATACTGCTTGATTTATTTTGACCCGCGGTAAAAATGCGGGCATGCTTGCCCGACACCAATAAATATCTGGACTATCCGAATTGAAAGTACTCGGATTGATTCTATGGAGACCAGGGGATATGCCAGGAGCGGAAGGCTTCGCAGCAGGGAGGAAGCTGCGATGCTCAGCATATTCGACGGGATACATCAGCTTACTGCAATGGAGGCTGCGGAACGGTACCATAGGAGTTACGGTCTGCGTATTGATGCTGCGGATGCCAAGCGCATACTGGACGGGCTTTCTGAAGATGGACTCATAAGCAATACGCTCGACAACGGCAGCACGTTTACGCAGAAACCCGGATACAAGATTCGCTGGGAGGGGATGCGCGAATCTGCCCGCCTGAACCCTGCGGAAAAGGCAATCGGTATGGTGGACAGCCTGTGCTACTCACTGTCGTCAGACCTCAAGGCGCTAGCAATACTTGCTATGGATCCCGGGAAAAAGTATTCCTCGTCCGAGCTCAATGAGTGCGTGTCATCGAGGCTTGGCGGACAGGTATCAATACCGCAGCGGGCGCTCATGAACTATTTCTGCAGGTGGAATGACGCGGTCGTGCCAGTGAAGGTTATACCTGAGCATAGCATAAAGGGCAGCGTCAACTGGGTATCGGCGCAGAAGGAGGCATGGAGCCAGCGCACGTACGACCCCATAATAATAGGTGCAATAAGGGCTGCCGTGGGCCTTTCTAAGGAATTTGGAAGGACTGTGACTATTGCAGAGATATTCGGCCCTTCCTCAAGCCCAGGAGGGCATACAAAGGGGGCATCTGTTTATGCAATAATAAACACGCTCGCAAACGCAGAAAGGGATCACACTTACAACGGCTTGAGGAGCGAAATAATGAGCAGGTTCGGCATAGATGTAAGGCATGAAATACGCATGCTCTCGAAGATTGGTGCAATAGACTACAGCTCCACATATGTGAGAATGGGAACCGGCTCGTCCAGCAGGACAAGCTACATCAGGAAGTCTCCAATAGACGTAGAGAAAGCGATGGACAAGGTCGTAGAAATCAAACCTTATCTAAGCAAGGGCATGCGGGCTGTAAGATCCACTGTTGAAATTGTTGCTGCACTGGAGGGAAGATTTGAGCCTAAAGAGGTTGCATCACGCTCAGGCTGCGGCTTGGATTCGGTCAGAAAGGTCATGGCTGCTATGGCAAAGATGGGGCTGCTCGCCAAATGGGAAGGCGGAAGCAACGAGAAAAGCATAGTCAGGGCGAACAGAGTTACACATTACATGTGGAGGGAAATCTTCAGCCCGATTGGTGAAATGGCATGGTTCATGCATACGTACGGCACCGGGATGTACTCAAGAGCTGCCGAGTCTGTCGCTTGGGCGGGAAGGCAGGGTGAATCCTCTTTAGATGGCGAGCTTGCCGAGAATGTGGTAAGGCTGGTTGGCGCCTACATCCGCAACAAGAAGGAGGAGATGGGGCTTGCGCGCAGGGATTGAGAGGGCTATTTTATCCCTACGTAAGCGTTGTCGTATTCGTTGAATTTGTCTGTCGTTATGCTTCCCAGCCCTGAGGACGCCATGAGCTTCCTTATTTCCCTGCTCTCGTTTATCCCATCGACAACAACCAGGCGGCCCCGCTTCTTGAGCACCCTGGATGCCTCGGCTATCATTTGTGCCCGGGCCGCAGAGCTCACCTCGTGAAGTACAAGCGCGATTATCACTGCATCGAAAGACGCAGCCTTAAACGGGAGCTTCTCTATCTGGCATACCGCATAGTTTATGCCAAGGCGCCTTTTCTTCTCCTTGTAGAGCGCCTCCTTTATTCTGGCGCCTTCCTTATCTATTCCAACAGCAGCTATGCTTGGATACACTGACTTTATTGCCCGCAGGAACGCGCCGTTGCCGCATCCCGCATCAAGCACCTTCAATTTGCTTATATATGGCATCTTTTCCTTAGCAAAGTTGCGAACCGATTTTAAATAAACTATCCTCTCTTTTCTAATATCCCTTATGCGATCACCGCTATTCACTTGCACCGCGATACAATAAAAACCTTGCTGGGTTTCAAATGTTTATCTGCGTAAAAACGGGATGTGCAGTCATGCAAGGTTCTTCCTCACAGTAGGAATGCTTGTCCTGCCGCTGTCATATTCCACATACACGTTCTTCAGCTTGAGATACTCCCTTATGCCGTGCACGCTTCCCTCTCCTGCCTGGCCCGTCATCCTGAACCCTGTATGGTAGCCTTGCGAGGCTTCAGGCCCGGGCATGTTTATGTAGAGCTCGCCAAACCTTATGCGCTCAGAAGCTTCCTGGGCAAGAGCAAGGTCCTTTGTAAACAGGTACGAAGCCAGCCCGTACCGCGAGTCGTTTGCCTTCTCGAAAAGCTCCTCTTTCGAAGAAACACTCAATGCGCCTATGGCTGGGCCAAAGACCTCTTCCTGGAAAAGACGCGACTTCTGCCCTGCACCCGTAATGACTGCTGGGCGGATGTAGTAGCCGGAGGAGTATGCTTGCGGCATATTGGGTCGCTCTTCCCCAGCAAGGAGCTTGCCGCCACCCTCTATTGCCTCGCTTATCGTTTCCTTAAGATTGGCGAGAGCGCCCGAATTTATCAGCGGACCCATGTCAGCATTTCGCGGATTGCCAAGGCGCAGCCTCTTGGTTATGGCGGCGAACCTCTTCACGAACGAATCGTATATGTCCTCGTGGACATACAGCCTCTCGGCAGCTATGCAGGACTGTCCCGCATTCCAGTATTTTGCCCATAGGAGTGTGCGCATTGCGTTGCCAATATCCGCATCCTTCCAGACCATGAATGGCGCCTTTCCGCCGAGCTCTAGAACCAGCTTGGCCATATTTGATGAGGCCTTCTCCATTATGCGCTGCCCTGTTGATGTTGAGCCAGTCATTGTAACGAGGGAAACGCGCCTGTCGGAGACGATTGCGTCGCCTATTTCGGAGCCCTTCCCTGCAACCATGTTGAGCACACCCTTCGGCACGCCTGCACGCTCAAACTTTTTCACTATCCATTCTGCGCTGCCTGGAGTGTCGCTGCTCGGCTTGAGCACAACGGTATTGCCTGTGAGCAAAGCCGGCGCGAGCTTTCTAGCTACCATCGCCGCGGGAAAGTTCCAGGGAGTTATCGCAGCCACGACGCCGCGAGGCACCAGGTACTGCATTATCTTCCTCGAAGGGCTCTCCCCCTCAACTATGTCCCCGGTTATCTTCCTGGCAAATTCCGCATAGTACTGAATCTGGTCTATAGTGCCGTCGACCTCCTCCTTTGCTTCTATGGGTATCTTGCCGTTCTCACTTGCCAGTATATGCTCTAGAGCCGCCCTGTCCCTTTCTATAAGTTCCTTTGCCCTGTAGAGCAGCTTGGATCTTTCTGCCGAAGTCTTACGGCTCCATCCATCAAATGCTGACTCTGCCGCACCTATCGCGGCCTTTACGTCGTCCTTCGACGCTCCTTTGAACGAATACATCAGCTTCCCGTCTACAGGCGAGTATTTGCTAATCCTGCCTGAGCTGCTCCCTTCCACCCATTTCCCGCCTATGTACATCTTCATCTCCACACCTGCGTTTATCACAATAAACGTTTGGGCGTTAAAACGTATATAGTTTAGCTGAAGATATTGATATGCCGCAGCATGTTCTGCCTTGCGGGAGGTAATATTTTGGAAGAGAGATACCTGAAATCTAGATCTGACGCAGTTTACAAAGGCCCCTACAAGGCGCCCAACAGGGCATACATGAAGGCGATGGGCCTCTCTGACGAGGACTTATCAAAGCCCATTGTCGGGGTTGGCGCAGCATGGAGCGAGGCTGGACCCTGCAACCTCCACGCAATGATGCTTGGGAGGAAGGCGAAGGAGGGCGTGGCATACATGCACGGCACACCGAGGATGTTCACTACCCCACTTGTTATAGATGGAGTTGCGATGGGCTCTGAGGGAATGAAGTACTCGCTGGTAAGCAGGGAGATAATAGCGGATACGGTTGAGCTAAGCGTCAACGCCCATGGCTACGACGCTTTTGTTGGCATATCCGGATGCGACAAGACGACTCCGGGCATGCTGATGGCAGCAGCCAGGATGAACATACCTTCGATAGTGCTTTATGGCGGCACTACGCTGAACGGGCACCTGAATGGGAAGGTAATAACCATGGAAAGCGTTTTCGAGGCTGTAGGCTCTTTTGCAGCAAAGAGGCTCAGCGAGGAGGAGCTCAAGGAATTGGAGAACAACGCGATACCTACGGAAGGAACATGCGCCGGGCTGTTCACGGCGAACACGATGGGAACAATGGCGGAGGTGCTCGGAATGGCCCTGCCAGGAAGCTCAGCTCCCCCTGCTGTCGAGGGAATAAAGTCTGATTACGCGTTCGAATCAGGAAAGGCGATCATGGCTCTGCTTGAAAATGGGATAAAGCCCAGGGATATAATGACGCGCGAGGCGTTCGAGAATGCTATAACAGTGCTTATGGCAATGGGGGGATCTACCAACGTTGTACTCCATCTTCCTGCGATAGCTGCTGAAGCAGGAATAAAGCTGACGCTTGATGACTTTGACGAGGTAGGAAGGAAGGTGCCCGAGATAGCGAACATGAAGCCTGGAGGGGAGCACACTATGGAGGACCTGAGCAGGATAGGGGGAGTCCCGCTCGTGATAAAGAAACTTCTCGATGTCGGGATGCTGGATGGGAACACCATGACGGTTACTGGAAAGACTTTGAAAGAGAACATAAGCTCGATGAACATAAGGGAAGCCGCGAACGACGTGATATCGGAAGTGTCGAAGCCATATCGCGGCTCAGGCGGACTTAGGATTCTAAAGGGAAGCCTGGCTCCAGAAGGTGCAGTGATAAAAGTCGCTGCTGCGAAGATGCTCAAGCACAGCGGCCCTGCAAAGGTCTTCGATTCTGAGGAGGATGCGTTCAGCGGAGTGGCTGGCGGCAAAGTTGCTGAGGGCGACGTAGTCGTGATAAGGTATGAAGGGCCGAAGGGAGGACCTGGCATGAGGGAGATGCTCTCCGTTACCGCAGAAATAATTGGCAAAGGCTTGGGAGAGAGCGTAGCGCTCGTGACTGACGGAAGATTCTCCGGAGCCACAAGGGGTCTTATGATAGGGCATGTTGCCCCGGAGGCGTTTGTCGGAGGGCCTATTGCCTTGGTCAAGGACGGCGACATGATAAGCGTTGACTGTGAAAAGGGCACGCTTGAGCTTTCTGTTGAGCGCGATGAGATTGAGCGCAGGAAGCTGGAGTGGAAGCAGCCGGAGCCAAAGCACAGGAGAGGACTTCTTGCACAGTATGCAAAGCTTGTTACAAGCGCGCCTGAGGGCGCCATTCTGGCACCCTGAGATAACGCCGAATGTAATATAAACCTGAATTTCCTGATTAGAACGATTGGTTTGGAGAGGGCAGGCATTTTTGATTGCATTTGGTGCTGATATGGCGGGCAGGCGTTATGCTGGAGTGCCGTTGAGCTACAGGCTCGAATTCTCGTTAGGCTGGGACCCTGATGATTTTTCAGGAAGGGCGAGGATAACGATTGACATCGACAAGCCTTCAGGAATCATAGAATTCGACGCAGACATGATAGAGGTAAGGAGCATATCTGCAAGCTGCAATGGCAGGAAAATGCGCGTGTCTGGCTTCAGCTATCCGAAAAGGGACAGGCTGGCGGTAAAGCTCTCAGGTAAAGCCCGTGGCAGGTGCGAGTTCGACATATCGTATACAGGAAAAGTCCGCAACGACATGAACGGGCTGTTCAAGCAGAGGTATGTTGAGGGCAACATGGGCAGCTACATCATAGCGACGCAGCTGGAGAGCGTATTCGCAAGGTCGGTCTTCCCGTGCTTCGACGACCCTTTGCTTAAAGCTACTTTCGATGTCTCTATTACGGCTCCGAAATCCATGACGGCGCTGTCTAACATGCCATCCAAAAAATCAAGGATCCTTGGTGACATGAAGAGGACCGATTTCCAGAGGAGCCCAAGGATGTCGGCCTACCTGCTGTTCATAGGCTTGGGCAATTTTGGATCAAAGGCATCAGTTTCAGAAGGCACAGAGGTAAGGGGCTTCGCGAGGAGGGAGAAGGCGTACATGATAGGCAACACCATTAAGGTTGCAGCCGACATACTGCACTTTTTCAATGGATACCTTAAGATCCCGTACCCGCTGCCGAAGGTGGACTTCATAGCGGTACCCGGATTTAACGCCGCAATGGAGAACTGGGGAGCCATAGTGAGCGGTGAGAGGGACATGCTATACGACGAGAAAAAAGCCTCGGTATTCCAGTTCCAGAACATATCCGACACGCTCGCCCACGAGCTGGCGCACCAGTGGTTCGGCAATCTGGTGACAACGTCGTCCTGGGGCGACCTATGGCTCAACGAGAGCTTTGCGGACCTGATGAGCCATAAGGCTCTCGATTCGCTGTTCCCGGAATGGAACATAAGGACGCAGTACGCGATAGAGCTGTTCAACGGCGGCGCCAACGCCGACTCGCTGAAAAACACACACCCTATCAGCGCAGGGAAAACGGGCTTGAAGCCGGAGGACATGTTCGATATGGTAAGCTACAACAAGGGGTATCTGGTGCTCAGGATGATAGAGCACTATATGGGGGGCGACGCATTCCTCAGGGGTCTCAGGAGCTACCTGCGCAGGAACGCATACGGGAATGCAACGCCTAACGACCTCATAACGGCGCTCTCTGCTGAGGTTGGGAAGAGCGGCCAGGAATTGAGGGCAGTTGCCAAATCGTGGCTCACTGCGGAGGGAATGCCCCTCATCACCTCGAGGCTTTCGGATGGAGTGGTGCACCTTTCGAAAAGCAGGTTCGCCATATCCGGCAAAAAGTCGGCCCTAGACCAGGAATGGATAGTGCCTGTAAGTTACATAGACTCTGAAGGGATAGACGGAATACATCTCCTCAGGAAAAAAGCAGATTTCAGGATCTCAGGCAGATGGGCGATATTCAACCACATGCATTCGGGATTTTACAGGGTAAAGTACGACAGCGCGCAGCTCGAGAACATAGGGATGGAGATAAGCAGGGGAGGGCTGGAGGTACTGGATGCGTTCGGCGTAGAAAACGACTTCTACGCTCTGGCGAAAGCCGGATACGCGAACATTGGGGATTACGTTGAATTCGTCCAGAAATATTGCATGGGGGCTGACCCATACACAGCCAAGGACATTGCCGTGAACTTCATGGACATGCGTGCCGTGGCGGGTGAGGCTCTTCCGAAGCAGATAGGTTACGCAGCAGCAAGGTTCGCCAGCGGCGCCATTGCGGCGCAAAGGTCCAAGCCCTCCAGCACGCCTGGAAAAATGCTAACGAGCTCTGCGCTGGAGCTTCTCGGTTCGCTTGGCGATAGGGAGGCGCTTGAATGGGCATCCAGGATGGCGAGGCTGGCACTCAGCGGCAAGGGAATAACCCCAGACTTGAGGGCAACTGCCTATTCGATAGCTGCCAGGAACGGCATACTAAAATTTGAGGATATGAAGAAGCTGTATGATGGGGCGGACACAGCTGCAGAGCGCGCCGAGGTGGTCTACGCTATGGGCCTTATCGGAGACAGAACAGAATTGCACAGGGCTCTCGACCACCTGGCTAAGAGAGGGCTGTTCTACGACGAACAGCTCGCAGCCAAAGCAGCATTCTCCTCGGTGAGGAGCACGAGAGCAGCGCTGGAATGGCTGATAGCCAACTGGGGCAGGCTCTCGGAGAAGTTCGCCGTGGACTCGGCAGCATTGCAGTTCATCATAGGATACATGAAGTGCATATCTTCAAAGAGCGACCTAGATAGGTTCGTCAGTTTCTTCGGCGAAAAAGCCAAAGAGAATGAAAGCAACAGATTTGCAATAGAGAATGTGATAGACCTGTCGCTCTCCAATATAAGGTTCCTCTCGCGCATGCAGGATAGTTTCAGATGAAGCCAAGCCATAGGAGCAGGATGCCTATGAATTCGGAGTAATACAGGAACGCAGGGAACTCAGCTATGTAGAGCGTTCCTGCTATGCTCACTACAACGACGCCTGCGATTATGGAGAGCATCTTGCTGCTCCTTCTCCTCATGTAGCTCCGCGCTGCAAGAGCTATCAATACCACGGCAGCAGGAAAGGTAGCGGCTGACGAAGAGGCAACAACAGAAAGCGGGAGGACGCCGAATACCACATGGTTTACCACCACGTCGCCAAGATGCGAGCTCATCAGCGAGTACAGCACAGCTGCGCCTGCAAGCGCCGAATACGCCGCATAGGCGTACTTGGCACTTCTGCTTTTCGTCATCGATATGGAACCCATGGCGAGGAACTCGACGAGCAGCGCGACTGACAGGAAATACGCGTCCGCCATCGCGCTGCCATACACCCCTATGGCGAACAGCACCTCTAGGAGCACGCCGAACGCGAACAGCCAGAGCCCTATGCTCCAAAAAGCGTACTGAACCTGTCTCGACGATAGGTACCTGCGGGTTATGAGCACGGCCAGCACTGCAGTGAGAATGAGTATCAGCGCAGCGGACCCCGCCACGAAATAGCTGTCCGCAAAAATCCCAGGCACATTAGAGATTGCTATGCACTCTGATAAAAACCTTTCTTGAAAAGAGGTGTAAAGCATAAATATCATGTCGACACATTCCAACCCATGGCAGTCGGCAAGAAAAACTTGAAGGCACATGAGAATGGGATGACATTCGATGAGGCGAGGCTTTTCCTTCAGCTCAAATGGTACGTTGAGGACACCATAGAAGGAGAAATTGACATCCCGATGTTCTCATCGATAGTCGGAATGGAACTTGAGAAAATGAGTGCCGGCGGGTGCAACGCTATAAGCAGGCTCCACCTGGATTACCTGCTGATGAGGCACGCCGAGTTCGGTCAGGAGGTCGGCAGTAGCTATGCGAACGAATTCCATAAGCAGGCAAACAACGGTCATGCCGCGGACCTGTATTCGCTTAAGAGGAATGTTGAGACAAGCGGCCTGGTGGAAAGCGCTGGCGAATTGTCGTGGAGGGAGGTCGGGGCGGTGATCTTCTACATCATAAACAACGTGAGATGGGAAAACACGAAAAAGATGCTTTCAAAGCTAATTAGGGAAGATGCCGCCAATGATGACGGATCTTATGAATACCTTTATTGATAAGCTAAGTTGATAGGCTAAAAAATAGGGGCTCTTGAAGCCCCGCCGGAGAATCACTTCTTTTCCAGGCCAGCCCTGTTTATCGCCTTCTGCAACCTCTTTTCTGCGTCTTCCCAGTTGATGAGCTTCCACCATGCGTCTACGTAGTCTGCCCTCTTGTTCTTGTACTGCAGGTAGTACGCGTGCTCGAATTCATCGAGTATCAGCACTATAGGGAGCTCTGCTATCTGGTTCATGAAATGGTTTTCGTACGTCATTATGTGCAGGTTGCCATTCTCCACGTCGTAGTTCAGCGTCGTCCATCCTGTTCCGGGGAGCGAGTTGGCGGTCTCGAAGAGAACCCGCTTGAAGTTGTCGAGGCTTTTGTACTGCTTGTTTATCATGTCTGCTATCTGCCCTCCGGGGGCGCCTCGCTTGTTCTCCTCGCCCATGTTGTTCCAGTACAGCGAGTGGAGCTTGTGGCCGTTGAGGTTGAACGTCAGTCCGCGCACTATGCCCTGTATGTCGTAGCTTCCCGCGCTCTGGTCTATCACTGTCTCAAGCCTGTCTACCAGCTTGTTTGTCGTGGTAACATAGCCCTTGTGGTGGCCATTGTAGTGCACGTCCATTATATCCTTGCTTATGTAAGGCTCCAACGCATCCAGCTTGTACGGCAGCGGCGGAAGCTCGTATTTCTTAAAAAGTTCTTTCTTCACGTTTTGTCCTTCCATAGTCTCACCTAGCTCTGACTCGCACCCGACATATAAAAATTTAACTAGAAAACAGGGGCATCAAAGTCAAAAATATGCATCAGTTAACGATGCTGCATTGCACAGGGCAAGGCATATAAATTCCGAAAGCGTTCCAGTAAGCATGAAATCGCTGAGGGCGCTGGCGTTCACTTCGTACGCGCATTTCACCAATGACGGCTTCTACCTGCTTTTTCCTCTGCTCATAACATACTATTCGAAGCTGCCGCACGTCAACATATCGTTCCTTGGGTTTATCGCGGTAATATACGCTGTTCTGTCAGGGCTGCTCTCGCCAAAGATAGGGGCGGTAGCAGACAGGCGGGACAACGATGCCGCGATGATAGGCATAGGGCTTTCGATGTACGCTTTGGCTGTAGTCGTGCTGCTGCTGCCGTTCATCTTTACAGGGTATTTCTACATGCTGGTGATACTCGGGGCTGCAATACTTGGTGTGGCGCAGTCTTTCTATCATCCGATAGGGGCAACGATACTCGCCTACTCGTTCGGCAAGAATGCCCCGACAGAAATGGGCATAAACGGATCAGCAGGAAGCCTTGGCAGGTCCGTGATATCGGGACTTTTTGTACTTGCCATTGCAGTATTTGGGATAACCACCGGAATGTTCGCGCTAGCGGCATTCGCGCTTGTATCGGCACTCATAGTGTATGCGGGATTGTCCTACTTTAGCAGGGGAAGGCCGCGGAAAAAGTCAGTAAGGGCTGGCGCAAAAGGCAAAAAGACCATGGGAGAGTACAGGGGTTTCATAATACTCCTCATGGCCATAGTCTTCATGCGCGCCATGTTCCTCGCTGGCACAGTGACTTTCATACCGAAGTATCTTGACACCGTGCTGAATTCCAGCGTCCTCATGGGCGCGGTTGTGTCATTCAGCTTCTTCTTTGCAGTACTCGGTCAGTTGGCTTTCGGGTATATAACATCCAGGATGGGGGGCAAATTCAGCATGATGCTTACTTCCGTATTCCCAGGCATAGCGTTTGTCCTGTTCCTGCTTTCCGGAAGCAATGTGTACATGCTCGCCGCCACCTATTCGATATTCACCTTCTTCGCCTTCACCGGATTCCCTGTTCTGCTCGGCTACGTAAACCAGGTAGTGCCGAAGTCTATATCGACCACTGCAGGAGGGGACGTATGGGGGCTGGGGCAGTATGTAGGCAACGGCGCCGGGATAGCGGTGATATCCGCGCTCATACTCGCCATAAGCGTGTACTCTGCACTATGGGTCATGCTCGCGTTCCTGATTCCCTCGATAGCGCTGATAGCTTTCCTTCCGAAGCAGGGGAAGGCGAACGCACGAATGCTAGGAAAGGAATAAATATCTTATTTGTAGTCTTATTAGCGCGACCGCTCACTTTTCATGCTGAATGAAGTGAGAAAATGACAAATAGGATGGAATCACCAGCCTCCTCAAGGGGCTGGACGGAAGTCATAGGCTTCCTAGAAGAAAGGAAAACAGGAAACGTGGGCGACATAAACAAGTATCTAAGGTTGCTCCGTGGGGAGTAAGCGAACAGCTGAAACCTTCTGCCATCAGGCAGTCTCTTCCTATAGATTTTAGGAGTTTTTCATCTAGCCATAAAACGATTTTGAGTTTCGTGACATCCCCCCCACCCGTAAACGGCGTGGGCTTCCTCTGCGTTCATGCAATCACTGCATCCAGCAAAGGATGTGTTTTATCGGTTCTCAGTTCAACGAGAACTGCCCCCCTTTGAGGTCTTACACTCTCTCCCTGAGCGTGACTTCCCCTCTGTCCGAGGGTAGCTCTTTTGAGTATATTTATTGATGCGTTTACGTCTCTGTCCATTGTCATGCCACATCTGTTACAGATGTATGTTCTTTCCGAGAGTGGCATTTCCTGAATGTTGCCACAACTACTGCACTCTTTTGATGTGTTCCTTGCATCCACCTTTATTACTTTCATACCGGCACTTTCAGCCTTGTATGAAAGCATGTTTATGAACCTGTTCCATGAAGCGTTCTGGATTGACTGTGCGAGACGGTGGTTCTTTACCATATTCTGAATA
>JAJZYW010000026.1 GCA_021797895.1 Microcaldota archaeon
CTGCGACCCTACTGGAACTATTCCATTTGCTGGGAAGCCTGGTATTGTTGCCGCAACTACAATAACGTCGTGCGTTATGTAGGGCAGGACGTAATAGAAAAGCAGGACTACAAATACGAAGAAGACGAGCATCGCTATGAAGTTCGCCGATATGCCAGCAGCAAAGATCTTTGTCTGCTTCATGCTGTCGAGCTTTACCACTTCCTTCTCCTCAGGCTCAACAAAAGCCCCCATGGGTATAACGCCAAGTATCACCAGCCCTATCGACTTGAGCTTTACCTTGGCGTTTCTCGCAAGTATGCCGTGCGAGAATTCATGCACCATAAGCATGAGCGCGAGCGCGAGAACCCCGGCGGCAAGCGGAAGGTCTATCCCTGGTATCACAGGCGCAACTCCTGCTACCTGTCCCGAGAGCTGGCTTACCTGCGGGTGCCCAGCGCCAACCGTGATAAGGAAAAGCGAGAGCGCATAAAGTATCTTGGCGGCATTGTACATTATCGCTACTATTACATATCCCGTAAAGCCGAAAACGAACGTGGAGCCATCAAGCAGTATTCCAGCATAATTTATTCCAGTATGCGCGGCTGTGGAGGCTTCCTGCTGCGCTATCGCTGTCTGTAGCTGCGGCAGGTTTATGAACTGCAGCGACAGGGACATGTACGGCACCACGAAAAGCATTATCAGTATCAGCGAAACGAATCCGAAGGCGTACGTCTTCTTGCTCAGCTTCCCTTTCAGAAGAGGCCACGCGAAAAGCCCGAATCCCAGGACGAAGCCCCATATAGCCATCTCGTTCCAGAATGTTTTGTGCTTCTGCGATATCTCGTCTATCGAGGATATTCCGTGCTTGCTGCTGAGCAGGAACATGCCATATCCTCCTGCAAAATGCTTTTCTCTCTGTATCACGACCCCTACTATGAAAAGGCTGGCGAGCCCTGAGATCCATCTCGCCGCGACCCCAGTCCAGGCATAATTGTAATCGAAATATATGAATGCGAACTCCAGCACTGCAAGCAGTATTACTGCGGCGTTCAAGCTCCTGGGCGAGCCCTTCCTTACGGCTGTCCCTGTCTTGCTGCCGGCGGCGGAAGTCTTCCTTTTGGATCCTGCCAAAGAACTGCACCCAAGTCCGCCTGAAACTGCGGAACAGATAAGATTTGTACTTAAAGTTATATAAAGAATGGCACGGCCGGCAAGGCATGGGTACAACGCCCAGCAAAGGCTTTTAATGATTAGAAAAGAAATTCTAGCGGTGGTGCAATGGAAGAATGTGAACTGTGCGGTTCTCCGGTTTCCGCCCCCTATACCGTATTGGTTGAGGGCGTAGAGCTGAGAGTGTGCGCAAAGTGCGCAAAGGGGAAGAAGGTGATGAACAGGCCTGCTTCAGCGAGAGTAGGGCCAGCTTCAAGCCGCGGCGCTGCGGCAAAGCCATCGCAGAAGGTAAAGGAGGAGGACCTAGAAGTTGTCGAGAATTACGGGGGAATAATAAAAAGGGCGAGGGAAGCAATGGGCATACCGATAAAGGTGCTCGGCGAGATGATCAACGAGAAGGAGACGCTGCTGCTCCGCCTCGAGGAACAGAAGACCCTGCCAAGCATAAGCCTGGCGCGCAAGCTAGAGCGTGCACTCAAAATCAAGCTCCTTGAGCAGCCCGACGTCGTAGAGGGAAGCTCGCAGCAGCGCGGAAAGGGCGAGTTGAGCATAGGCGACTTCGTGGGGTGACAAGATGGCAGTAGACCTGAGCAAGATAGCGAGCAAGAAAAAGATATCGCTGGATGAGCTCAGGGGAAAGACCGTAGCAATAGACGCGTACAACATGATATACCAGTTTCTTTCGATAATAAGGCAGCCTGACGGCAAGCCGCTGGAGGATTCCAACGGCAACGTCACGAGCCAGCTCTCAGGGCTTTTCTACAGGACCATAGACATGATGGAGAAGGGCATACGCCCAATATACGTATTTGACGGCATACCATCGATGCTCAAGCAGAAGACGATAACCTCGAGGATGAGACGGCGCGAGGAGGCATATGGAGAATGGAAGCGTGCAGTTGCTGAAGGCGACATGGAAAAGGCGAAGACTTCGGCTCAGGCAAGCACAAGGATAACAAAGGCAGTAGTGGCGGATTCGAAGAAGCTGCTCGGGTTCATGGGCGTGCCATGCGTAGACGCACCGAGCGAAGGCGAAGCCCAGGCAAGCGTAATGTGCGCTTCCGGCGCCGTAGGCGCCGCAGCGAGCCAGGATTACGACACGCTCCTTTTCGGCTCGCCGCTCGTTGTGAGAAACCTTTCCTTTTCGGGAAGGAGGAAGCTACCAAACAAGAACGTATACATACAGGTCGAGCCGGAGCTCATGGACCTTAAGGGGACGCTGGAATCCAACGGCATAACAAGGGAGCAGCTTATATTTATAGGCATAATGCTAGGCACGGATTTCAACGATGGCATAAAGGGCATAGGCCCCAAGACCGCGCTCAAGATAGCCCGCCAGCTCTCCAGCATAGCAGAGCTCAAGGAGTACATCAAGCAGAAGTATTCGGAAGAGTTCGAGCTAGATGTGCAGGAGGTGTTTGACCTTTTCATGAAGCCCGAGGTCAAGGAAATCAGCGCGCCGCAGGTTGAGTCGATGTTCAGGTCGCGCGTAGATTCTGAGGCGCTGGAGCGCTTCATGTGCGAGGAGCGCGGCTTCGACCGGTCGCGCATAACGCGCCAGACGGAGCGACTTTTGAAGCTGTCTGGAAGCATAAAACAGGAAAGTATAAATAAATGGTTTTAGATAAGCACATGCCAGCGTGGTGCGATGAACAATGAGAATCCGGAACCTGACGATTCCGAGGACATAAGGAAGCTCAACAAGTTTATAGCAAGGATAGTTGGCAGCATATCAAAGAATTTCGAGGATGCAGGAGTCAAGGGTCCAGCTGCCGGAATAACGTTCAAGATAGACAAGGACGGGAACCTTGAGATAGGGGGCATAGAGAACGCCGAGCCCCAGCAGAAGCCCTCAATCCCGCCTCTGCCAATGGCGCAGCGCGAACCAGCCTACGACCTTATAGAGACAGGGAGCACGCTTCAGATTGTCATGGAGATGCCCGGCGTCAGGAAAGAGGACATACACATATCGTCGAATGGAACAATGCTCAGCATAGACGCGAGCAACGGCCCGAAGGCGTACAGGAAAGAGCTCGCCCTGCCATGCCGTGTCTGCGAGAAGGCTGAGAGCTCGACGTTCAACAACGGCGTGCTTGAGATAAAGCTTAAGAAGGCTTAGCTACTATATCAGATTCTAATGGTGATAATTTGCAGAAGAGCGTCAAGAAGTCGAACAGGAAGGTCGGCAAATCCTACAGGAAGGGGCAGAAGCTGCCAAAGATAAAGGCTGCGCACAGGAAAAGGCTGAAGGCTCAGAAGCGCAAGAACCGCGTCAGTTGATGTCCAGGTAGAGCTGGTCGTTGAACTCGTACGCGGTAGAATCCTTGTCAATTCCCAGCGATAGCATCAGCTCTTCCTTGCTGGCGTAAGACCTCACCCCTGCACCCATGGAAAGCCTGTAGAACGCGCCCTTAAATTCGTAGTAGTTCGCCATCACGTTCTCCGCATCGCCGAAAGATACTATGACCTTCGACGATGGATTGCCGAGCGCAACCAAAATGCTGCAAAGCAGGACGTTCTTGTCCATCGCGTCCCCCGCGCCAAGCTTTATCACGTCGTCGGGGTAAAGCCAGAACTCTATCGGGAGGCGTATGGATTGTATCTCCTCGTTCACGAACTCGTAGGCCCTAACGCTGGCCTCGTAGAAATCGTGGTCGAAGCTGTAGGGCTCGAGCGTCTCCTTTATGCTCCCGGCTTTCAGCACAACCATGGGGCTTTTTGGCGTGACGAGGGTCGGCAGTTCCGACACGGAAAGGTGCTCCTGCTCCTCTATGTAGGACTTGTACCTCATTATCACGTCTAGGTATATGCTGTTCAGCACCTCAAGATTGGGCTGGTCTTCCATGGAAATGGCACATTATACAATCAGCAGAAAACTATAAAATACTCGGAAGAGATCCGCTATCATGGACAACAAGGCAATCTCAAGGATGTTCGAGGAGATAGCCGACATGCTTGAGATATCCGGCGACAAGTACTCCAGGTTCGAGATACGCGCATACCGCGCCGCGAGCCTCACCATAGGAACGCTCCAGGAGCCGATAGAGGAGATTTTCAGGAAAGGCGGGGTAGAGGCGCTCAAGGAGCTTCCAGGCATAGGCGAGGGGCTTGCGAAGAAGATAGCCGAGTTCATCAGGACCGGGAAGATGAGCAAATACGCTGAGCTCAAGAAGAGGTATCCGATAGATTTCTCCTCCCTTACTGCAATAGAAGGGCTGGGCCCGAAGCGGATATACGCGCTGTATTCCAAGCTCGGTGTAAAGGATATCGAGAGCCTAAAGGCGGCAGCCGAAGCACACAAAATAAGGGGGCTTGAGGGCTTCGGAGAGAAAAGCGAGGAGCAGATAGCCGAAAGCCTTAGCCTCGTAGAGGGCAACCGCGGCAGGATGCTCCTTGGAGAGGCGCTCCCAGTGGCTGAGAGCATGGTAAAGGAGCTGCTCTCCTATGCGCCAGTAGAGAAGGCGTTCATAGCCGGATCGATATCGCGCATGCGCGAGACTGTAGGCGACATAGACATTTTGGTAACCTCAAAAAAGCCGAAGGAGGTGATGGACTTCTTCACGAGCATGAAAGGAGTAGCCAGGGCGATAGTGAGCGGTCCGACAAAAACCACAGTGTGGCTCGACATCGGCATAAGCTGCGACCTGCGCGTAATAGAGGATGGAAGCTTTGGCGCCGCACAGCAGTATTTCGTAGGCAGCAAGGCTCACAACATAGAGGTAAGGAAGATAGCGATAAGGAAAGGCTACAAGCTCAACGAATACGGCCTGTTTGATAAGGCGGGAAAGCCGGTTGAAGGAGCTGACGAAACGCGCATATACTCAAAGCTCGGCATGCAGCACGTCCCATACGAAATGAGGGAGAACAGGGGCGAGATAGAGCTCGCCCTGAAGCACAGGATACCCCAATTGATAGAGATGAAGGACATACGCGGAGACCTGCATACCCATACAAAGGAGACTGACGGCACGAACGCCATAGAAGAGATGGCCCAGGCAGCAATCGCAAGAGGGTACGAGTACTTCGCCACAACCAATCATACGAAGAGTCTCAGGATTGCGCGTGGAATGGACGAATCAGGATTCAGGAAGTTTTTTGCGAAGGTGGATCTGCTCAACGAGAAGCTCGACGGCAGGATACGCATACTCAAGGGCGCGGAGGTAGACATACTGAAGGACGGAAGCCTTGACCTCGGCGACAAAATCCTTGGCGAAATGGACTGCGTAGTCGCTGCGGTGCATTCGTCCACAAACCTGACTTCTGAAGAGATGACCAAAAGGGTGGAGAAAGCCCTGGGAAGCGGCATGGCCAACATACTCGCCCACCCTACCGGAAGATTGCTCAACGAGAGGGAAGCCTATCCGATAGACCTCGACGCGGTAGCGCAGTCTGCAAAAGACAACGGCGTAGCCCTCGAGATAAACTCATTCATAAGCAGGCTTGACCTTAACGACACCAACATACTTTCAACTTCAAAGTATGGTCCAATGTACTCGATAGACACTGACGCACACAGCACGCAGCACCTCGAAATGATGCGCTATGGCGTAGGCACGGCAAGGCGAGGCTGGCTGCAGAGCGTATCAGTGCTGAACTCGATGAAGCTCGAAGAGCTCATGCGCTTCCTGAAAAAGTAAACGCTGCATGGCGCTTACATTTTTAAGCATTCCGTATGTATTATGCTAATTTGTCCGATGCGGCAAAAATTGGTGGGGTTGGAGTGGTCGAGACTACTATAAGAAAACCAATATTCAGCGAGAGCAGCGCCCCGGCTGGCGCAGAATTCGGAGGAAACGTCACGTTGGAGCAGGTCATGGCTATCGGCCTTGCTGACAGGAACAACTGGCGGTTCAATTCGAAGTTCGAGGCGAGCGTCGCCGTTGCGCTCGACTTCTTCGGGATGCCTTTCTCCTTTCACGAGAAGAGCTTCAGCATCACCTCCGGAGGCAGGACGATAAACTACTCCCCCGACTTCATCGTCGCTAACGGAGACAGCACAAAGATCCTGCTTGAGCCGCATGGCAGCAAGTACATAGATGGGCGCTTCCTGTCGAAGATGAACGCTTTCATGTCCTCTCCGTTCAGCAGCGAATACTACACTATACTCGTGGTCGATGTTGATCCATCCAAACCAAACAAGCTCTACAGGGAGCTAGGGAAGAATGGATACTCACTTGAGCAGATATGCGACGAGATGTGGTGCCTGCCATACAGGGCAAGCGCGGGAGAAGATTCCAGGGGCTACAGGACCAACATATACACACTTTTAAGGAAGCTGAAGGATGACGAGCCGATAGCCCAGCACGAGCGTTCAAGGGTTCGTGCAAGACTTTAATGAGAAAAGCAGAAACGCGAATCTGCAATGAATGGCTGTATGCTCTTATGCAGGATCTTATTCCTAAAGCCGCATTTTCCTGCTGCAATACATGTAGCAGCACCCCAGAAGCAACCTTTTTTATAGTTTTTCATGCAGATTAGTATTGCATTTTTATAAATCGAGTGTTTACTATGGC
>JAJZYW010000006.1 GCA_021797895.1 Microcaldota archaeon
TCGATGGTCATACTGAATACTACGACAAAAGCCCCATACATGGTGTACCCGTTCATATACAACGGCAACTTCTCCACGGGAACTTACACAGGGTGGAACGTCAGCGGCATAGGATTCGGCGCATATCCATCCAACATAAGCGTGCTGAATGAGAAGGGCTGCTATCCCGGAAAGCCGTGGAACAACAATTCCGTAGGGAACGCGGCCTCGACCCTAAACTGCAACCTGGTGCACAATTACGGCAACCTTACCTCATATCCTTTCAAGGTGAGCAAGGCATTCATAAACTTCCAGGTGGTGAGCACTGACGACCCCTATGCATACGTCGAGCTGCTTGTCAACGGCACGCCTTACGAGAGCGTCTACTTCAACACGGTGAACATATCGACTGCATCATCCCAGGCATCGAAGTTCATGAATGCAAGCATACCTGTGATAAACCTCACGGGCAAGGTGGTGCAGATACGCGTTGTCACGCAGATAGAGTCATTCCTGAACTACATAGCAGTAACAAATTTCAGGATGTCAAACAGGCCAAACCTGGCTCCTGGCATAATCGTGAAGACGAAGATGTTCAACCAGTCCTGATTATGGCCTGTACTTCAGCAGCGCGGCTATTCCCTTGAATCCGAGTATGAGCTCCTGCCCGTACTGCCCCTCTGAGGATATGAACGTAGTCTCGACTCCCTGCTTGTCCGCCTTCTCGAGGAGCTCCTCTACCGGGTCGCTCTGCTCGACAATCTCAAAATTGCCTCCGCAGTCGTGCTTCTCCAGCCTCGAATTGCCCTCCTCTATCCTGGTAATCTCGAAGCCGCACGAGCCGCACTTGTAGTGCACCTTCCTGAGCTCTATGTCCTCGCTTATCAGGAGCTTGTCGACTGCATTCGCGTCGAGCGCCTTCTTGACGTTGTCGTAGCCGTACGTGGCAAGGCCGTTCTTCGAGAGCTCCTTCAGGAACCTCTCCATAAGCCTCCTCTCTCCCATTACTGCCTGCTCGGACAGGAGATCCTTCGCCTTGTCGAGGAGCTCGTTCATCCCGGTGTGCTCGTCAGTATATCCAGTGTCGAAGACGCCTACCACCTTCACCTGGTAGTTCAGCTCGTTCTCCCTCACAAAGTTCTCCTTTGCAGGGCCAGGGCCCCCTACAACCAGGCCCTTTATCTTGAAGTCGTACTTCTTGAAGACGTCGTTTATTGAGCTTGATATCTCCTTGTAGTAGTCGCTTATGCTCTCCTCTATAGCTCTTGTGTACCTCGCAGCGGACTGCCCTCCCTTGTGCACCTTTGCATGCGCGAAGGACCTGAGGGTCTTCTCCACCGTTATCCCTGTGCCCTTCAGAGTCGCTATCGTTGCGTCCCTCCCGTCCATCACAAGGAGGACGTACATGTCCTTAGCCTCCATCATCGACTCTATCGGCTCTATCAGGAAGGAGGAGTCGCACCTGTATATGTTCGCCTTGATGGGCTGCGGCGGCTCTATCGAGAAAAGCTCGATGTCCGTCTTTGCCTGCTCCTTCGATATGTTGCCGCAGAACACTGCGATGCCATTCTTCGGGGGCTTGTTGTAAAGCTTGAGATACTGTATTATCTTCTCTATTGCGCCCTGCACGTTAAGCTTTGTGGTCTTTGACTTTATGTTTGAGGACTGGCTGTGCTCGTCCCTGAGCTTCGCTATCTCCTCGGATATCTGGAAGTCCGGAGGCACGTATATGCTTATGAGCTCGGTGCCTGCACCCCTTATCGAGGCGAGCCTCTTGAGTTCCCTCTTTATGTCATATTCCTGCTTCATAAATATCACTTGCGCGGAAGCGCTGCCCCAGCGTACAAAAGCGAGAAACGTCTGCGCTAATATTCACTACGTTAATTGTTATATGCGTTTCCTTTGAGGAGAGAGGGCATCATCTCGCCGCTATCCTGTTCTTTCCCATGTACTTGACAAGAACGTCCGGAACGCCTATGCTCCCGTCCTGGTTGATGTAGTTCTCAGCTATCGCGGCAAGTGTCCTCTGCACTGCAACCCCTGTAGCGTTGAGCGTGTACACATAGTCCCTCCCGTCCTTGCCGTCGTACTTTATGTCGAGCCTCCTGCTCTGCCAGTCAGTGCAGTTCGAGCCGGAGGTAAGCTCCCTGTACCTCTGCTGTCCGGGGAACCAGCCCTCTATGTCTATCTTCTTCGCGGCGACGACGCCTATGTCACCAGTGCATATGTTGACCATGTGGTATGGTATGCCAAGCTTCTGGAATATCGACTCCTCGTTGGCTATCATTTCGTCGTATATCTTCCAAGAGTCATCCCTGTTGGAGAAGACGAACTGCTCCACCTTCTCAAACTGGTGCACCCTGAATATGCCCTTAGAGTCCTTGCCGTGCGATCCAGCCTCCCTCCTGAAGCACATGCTGAATCCGGCATACTTGATTGGCAGCTCCTTCTCGGAGAAGGTCTCCCCGGCGTACATCGCTGCGATTGGGTGCTCCGAAGTGGCTATCAGGAACATGTCATCCTCCATGCTCTCGAAGCCCTCCTTGCCGGCGGCTTCCTTTGCGTCAGATGCCAAGTACAGTGCATCCTCGAAGTCGCCCAAGCCTGTGACTCCCTTGTAATACTGCTTCCTCAGCATGTACGGCGTAGATATCGGCACGTAGCCCTTCCCGTACAGCTCGTCCATGGCGAACCTTATTAGCGAGTGCTCGAGGAGGACCAGGTCGCCCTTCATGTAATAGAAGCGCGAGCCGGATATCTTCGCAGCGCGCTCTATGTCGAGCAGGCCGAGCTTCTCAAGTATCTCAGCATGCCCTATGTCTATTTTCTTGCCGGTGTCGCCCCACTTCTTGATTTCAACGTTCTCAGAGTCGTCCTTTCCGTACGGCACGCTCTTGTCAAGTATGTTCGGCATGTTCCAAAGCAGGTAGTCGGCCCTCTCCTCCAGCGATTCAAGCTGCTTCTCCATCGACTCGATTTCCTCCTTGGTCTTTCCCAGCCCTGCTATCTTCTCAGACGCGTCCCTGCCCTCCTTCTTCATGGCAGATACCTCAAGGCTCTCCCTATTCCTCTTAGCCTGGAGCTCCTGCATGTCAGTCTTCAGCTTCCTTATCCTCCCGTCAAGGCCGAGCAGCTCGTCAAGCGGGTAATCGCTCTTCCTTCTCGCGAGCGAGTCCCTTATCTGTTCAATATTATCGCGCACATACTTCGTTGTTATCATGCAAACACTCTGATAGAACAGTAATTATTAGCTACTCAACTCTTTTTAACCCTTTTATGTCAAGCTAAAATATGGCCGCGATATCGATAGTTCACACCGCGGAGTCGCAGGACCTGGCAATGAGGATAGGGCACAGGCTCGGATCGAGGCCCATGCCCGTCTCTGAGATACCATTCATGGACGGCGAACTGAAGGTGAGGCTCGCCGAGAAGCCTGAATCATCGGAAGTCCTTTTCATAACAAGGCTTTACCCGGATCCGAACAGGTCGATAGTAAGGGCGCTTTTCGTGCTCCATTACCTGAATTCGATCGGGAAGCGGATCAGGATGTTCGTCCCGTACCTGGCGTACGCGCGCCAGGACAGGGAATTCCTTGAGGGGGAGAGCGTTTCGATAGAGGCCGTGCTCTCGCAGTTTGCGCATTTCGGGGTCACAGACCTCCTCACGGTTGACGTGCACAGCGAGAAATCCCTGTCAAACAGCAGCCTGCGCATGCAGAGCATAAGCGCATCTGCAGCTTTGGCGGAAGCTGTGAAAGGCGCAATGGAAACGAAGAACGCGATTGTCGTGTCTCCCGACAAGGGTGCAGCCGCAAGGGCGCAGGAGTTTTCCTCTTTGCTGGACGTCGAGAGCTTCGCGATGGACAAGAGCCGCGACCGCACTACAGGAGAGGTAAAAACGGCAGACATAAACTTTGAAGTGGAAGGAAAGGATGCTATAATATTTGACGACATGGTCTCTACGGGCGGAAGCATGGCTAACGCATCTTCGATACTGCTAAGGCACGGCTGCAGGAGCGTAAGCGCAGCGTTCACCCATGCGCTCCTCATAGGAAATTCGCGCGAGAAGCTTTCCTCAGCCGGAGTAAGCAGGATGTTCTTCACAAACACCATAGGCGACTTTGACGGCGCGATAGACATATCCGCGGAGGTGTCAAGTGCAATAATAGGAAACGTTAAAGAACTTTGAGGCAAAATGTTCTCTGCGCAGGGGTGGCGGAGTCCGGTCAATCGCGCAAGGCTTAGGACCTTGTGCCTTAGGGCTGCGTGAGTTCGAATCTCACCCCCTGCATTGCGTCGTTAATCTTGTGCCATGACAATGGCGCACGTATGGTGTCAAAATGGAAATTGCGTATTCAGATTTCGAGAAGGTCGAGATGCGGCTCGGAAGGATCATCAAGGCGGAGCCTTTTCCGGAGGCAAAGGTTCCCTCATACAAGCTCGAGGTGGACTTCGGCCCTCTCGGAGTAAAGAGAACTTCGGCACACATAACCAATTACAAGCTTCAGGAGCTTCAGGGAAAATACGTCGTGGCCGTTGTAAATTTCCCGAAGAAGCAGGTTGCCAATTTCATGTCGGAAGTGCTCGTCCTCGGGTCGCTCTCAAAAAACGGGGTTGTGCTCCTAACTCCCGACAAGCCGGAAAATGTGTCGCTCGGCGACAGGATAGGATGAGCTACTTTATGAGCCTTGATATGTTGCCCACAAGGCTCTGGTAAGCCTCGCACGAGGTCCACTGGTTCGGCTCCCTGCCGTTGAGTATGTCCTCCCTCACCGACTTCGCCGCTTCGCTGTCCAGCAGAGGCTTGAGCGAATATCCAGTATTGCGCACGTTGCCTATCTCCTTGTTCCACATTATGGACGGGTAGACCTTGCCGTAGCTGTCCATGAAGACCGAAGCCTCCAGGCTCCTGCTCCTCATCGGGCTTTTTCCCGTAGCTGCGTAGTCTACGAGGTTCCTAAGGAATGCGCCCTCTATCGACTGTATTATGCTCGGCTGTATGCTGCGCTTCCCTATGAGCCAGTTTATCTCGTCAATCACCTGCGCGTCGTTCGCCTTTATGTCAAGGTCCGAATTGCCGTAGTAGTTTTCTGATATCTGGCCAAGGTTTATGTGGAAGTCGTTGTACCCGACCCCCGGAATCTCCTTCATTACAGCTTCTATGGTATCCTTGAGCTTCCCCTGGTTGAACCTGCTCATCGTGTAGCCGAAGACAAAGAACAGGTTGCCGTACTCCTTCTTCAGGCGCTGCAGCATGCGGAACGTGTCCATTGCCCTGTCGAAGTTGCCAGGTATTCCGCGTATCTTATCGTGGAGCTCCCGGTACCCGTCTAGGCTCACCGTTATAGCGACACGCGGTATACCAAGCTCGAGGATCTCCCTGAGCCTCTTTTCCATGAGCGCATGGTTGCACAGCGAGTTTGTCGGCATTGTGAGTATGTAAAGCTTCTTCGAGTTCTGCTTGAACGCCCTGGCTATGTCAACAAGGTCGCTCCTCATGAACACCTCTCCTCCAGTGAGCTCTATCCACTTGAAGTAGTCGTTCGCAGCTGCGAACTTAGCTATCTCGTCTGCGCTGAGCTCGCCCTTGGGCTTCAGCTGCCATATGTTGCAGGTGAGGCACCTCGAGTTGCACCAGTACGTTATGGCGAAGTTAAGCTTGTATGGCCTTTCCAGCGTAGTAAAATTGGATTTGAGCGCGGTTCCGGCGAGGCCAAGCATATTGGCTACTGACATGTAATCTCTCAAGAAATAGGTGTTTTGCAGATATTTATACACTACTTTGCAGCGGCAGGAGACTTCTCCAATTCATGTTCTGATGTGAGGAAACAGTAATCACCGCAACTTATATAAAACATGAAAGCAGATATTGGTCTTGTAACGGTTTTCCGTCTATGCTGCTGTGGTACGATGTCAGCTTCAAACATCAGGCTCGTTGTCCTTGCCGCGATTTTGCCCATGCTTATCCTTGTGGGCCAGGCGGGAGCGCTCACTGCCGTGCTCAGCGGCAGCTGCACCCCCGGAGTTTCAGGGCAGGCGCAGTACGTTAATTTCTCAATATACGATTCGGGGAATGCATCCGTTACAAACATGGTGCTGGATCCCAATTTCGTGGACCTCAACATGACAGGAGCGAACAGCATAAGCCTCGTCGCACCTGGCAACAACTATTCGGTAAAGCTGTACGTCAATGGAACTGCAATGCCCGGCTCATACGCTGGCGCCATAATAGCAAGATACACCCAGGGGCCGTCGGTGTTTTTTGCGACCTTCCCGTGCCTTGCCAGCTTTGGCAGCCATGGCCCCTCACAGGTCAACACCGTGACCACGGTTAAGGGCAACAGGATAACCGGCGAGGCTTTCAACATAGGCAGCACGCCTCTCAACGTCAGCGTCTACCTGTTTGTGCCTCCCGAGTTCAGCGTTTCCCCCAGCATGGAGAATTTCACAATAAGGCCGGATTCGGAAAAAACCTTCAACTTCACGTACTCAAAGCCCAACGAGAGCGACATAAACACGTCGTTCGCACTGGGCTCCTCGTACACATACAAGGGCGTGCACTACGCAGCGCTCTCTGGTCTTCCTATCAATCTATACAGGGGCGCCACAGGGATAAACATTGACCTTCTTGTCCTCTATGTGAGTAGCGGGATAATAGCTGCGCTGGTCGCGCTCATAGCATACTCCGTGCTTTCGAAGCGGAGGCGCAGGAGGAATGTCGGTGGTGCGTGAATGCGTTCAAGGCGTCCAGAAGTGAGCATCATAATACCCACTCTCAACGAAAAGCGCAACATAGGTGAGGTGCTGCACAGCGTAAAGCGCGTCCTGAAAGACTACAGCTATGAAATAATAGTAGTTGACAAGCACTCGCCCGACGGCACCGCCAGCATAGCCCGCAGCCTGGGCGCAAGGGTCATGTACGACGACCTTGGCAAGGGCTCCGCGCTGGTCAAGGGCATGAAAAGCGCGAGGGGCAGGGTCATAGTGTCAATGGATGCGGATCTGTCAAACAATCCGTCCGAGCTCAGGCTACTTATATCAGGTATACAGATAGGCTACGACGTCTGCATGGGTTCGCGCTTTCTTACCGGGGGAGGATCGGACGACATGCCCCTATTCAGGAAGTTCGGCAACAAGGTTTTCGTGTCGCTAGTAAACCTTCTATACGGCTCGAAGTACACGGATATGTGCTATGGGTACAGGAGCTTCTCCCGCAGGGCTGTCAGGAAGCTAAACCTCCGCGAGAAGGGCTTCGGAATAGAGACAGAGATAAACATAAAGACACAGAAGGCTGGCCTAAAGGCGATGGAGGTGCCGAGCTATGAGAAGAAGCGCGGTTCCGGCGAGGCCAAGCTCAGGTCGTTCTCCGATGGGTACAGGATACTTAAGACTATATTCAGGAACATGTTCAGCTAGCGTTAACCCCTACAACCCTGTAGAATGAGTACGTCTGGCCAGTCTGGTTGTATGTCGCGTTCGCTATCGTGCTCAGGATGAAGTCGCTTTTTGCATAGGTGCATATGTTGTTTGGCGTGTAGCACCAATAGCCGTAATCCACCACGAGGCAGCTGTACTCCTTTGAGAATGTGCCATACTGCTGCCTGTCGTAAAGGTATCCGAGCTGCGCTGCAGTCCTGTTGTTTATGTTGAACAGGGTCGGGTCGTAGCTGAACACCAGGCAGGAAGAGGGTATAAGATGCGACTCGTTGTACACGAAACCCTCATAGAACCTCGCGTTGCCAGCTTGCGGCAGGTTGTTGGGCGCCACAGCCACATACTGCAGCTGATTGTAGAAACCGTACAATATTATCGCCACCAGTATCACGGCAGCCGCGTACATGATGAGACCGCCATGCGTTTTTCCGGCGTGCACCGCTTCTGCTGCTGACGGCATTTCCTCCTCTGCATGCGAAGGCTCAACTGCGCCTGCTTCCGCTTCTTTCTGCATCCCTGCCAATGTTTCCTCAGCAGCAGGCAAAGTTTGCGGCTTCTCTTCTTCAGCATTTGCATTGGTCAGGTTGTTTTCAAAATCAGCATGTTCTGGCGCAGCGCCCTCGGGCAAACCTGGCGAAGCATTATTCCCCTCAGTGCCCGGAGCCGCTTCCCTCTGTTCCTGGGCTGTGACTTCTGCAGTTCCGCTTCCAGCTGCTGCCGATCCGTCGCCGCCGTCCGCCAGCACTGCCCTATCTTCATCCATGGTGACCCACCCTTGCAGCTTCAATCACCTTTGAAGCTCCATAGCCTCCAAGTATGCTTGCCTGCGCGATGAGGCTTAGCATGAATCTCCAGTCAACCCCGTACGTGACGCTTCCGGCATAGAACGACGTGTAAAGAAGGAAGAACACAAGGAACCATCCTCCCACCGCCAGGAGCAGGCGCCTGTCGTACACCGCCATCAGCGCAGCCCCCAATATTCCCAGCGCAGTAAATGCGAAAGGCTGCACTATGTACTCCTTGTCGAATGCGCCAATCCAGAACTCCAGGTTGGAGCATATGTTCGCATCGAATTCAACAAGCCCTATCTTTCCGTTCGCAACTACCGTGCTGTTCGCCGATCCCGGCGCCGCGCAGCTTTCCTGGATATACGCTCCCTGATAACCATACGAGCCGCTCACCTGCTCGTGCACTGTGTACACAGCTTCCGGAGAAACCGCAAGAACGAAGAGGAGCAGTATGACGAGGAATCTGGTGTCCATCAGGTGTTCCCTCAGCTTTCTGAAATTCACTGCCAGAGACTTCCTTAAGCTGCTCTCGTCAAGCACCAGGAATATAGCAGGTATGACTATGATGTATGCCAGCGCGTCAACCTTCATGTAAGTCAGCATCGCAAGCGAGAACGCCGATGCAGCAAGAGTAATGGCTGTCTTCCTTCTCATAAAGACCAGCATGCAGAACAGCGCGATGAGCGAATAGGCAAGCATCGGCATGTCTGACGTTGTCGGCCTCGCCCATGCGAGCAGCGCAGGAGAGAGAGCCATGAGCAGCTCGGCGAACGCCGATGCAGTGAAATCCTTTGTCATTACGAGCGCCACGAGGAACGTCATCAGCACGGCAAGCCCTCCAAGGAAGAACTCCGTGTCGTAAGCCGAGCCGCTGTTTACCCCCCCTATGATGAATGCGATTGCTATGTTGAACGACGTGCCTATCGGTTCGTGGTATATCTGCCCGGAATAGCACGTTGAAGGAGATCCGTAGTTGCACATCCACGCCTGCCCAGTGTGCATGAGGTCCAGTGCCCCCGCCTGGTATATTGCGTCGTCGAAGAAGAGCTGCTGCGTCGGAACCACGAACGCTGCTTCCGCAACGACGAAAATCGCGAGTATGCCTATTGCAATGGCGAGCTTTCTGGCGTCCAGGCCGGAATCGCGGAGCACCGCGGCGAAATGCCTCCTCCCTATCGCAATCGAGGCGATTGTTGCCACGAATGCAAGCGCAAGCCCTAAAGTGAAAAGGTATTCCTCCAAGCCAGAAAGGCTCATTTCAGACCACTCCTGTTCTCCACAAAATAGTTTCCGACGAACATGTACCTCGTCTTTGTCTCGCGCATCGTAGCTATCGCGTCTGCGGGAGACATAACTATGGGTTTTCCGTGGATGTTGAAGCTTGTGTTAAGCACAAGCCCCGCTCCCGTCTTGCCTCTGCCGAGCCTCTCGAGTAGCTTCATGTACCTCGGGTTTTCTCCAGCAACCATCTGCGGCCTGGCTGTGCCGTCTATCTGCACCACGGATTTGGTCAGGGGTCTTGCATCATCCCTGACCTTGTACGCCATCGTCATGAATTTGTCCGCTCCTTTGCTGTCGTACTCGAGCAGGCGCGGGGCTTCGCTCTCAAGCATCGACGGCGCAAAAGGCTGGAACCACTCGCGCTTCTTGACATACAAGTTCAGCCTGTCCTTCACGCCGTCCGAATCGCTTCTTGCCAGTATGCTCCTGTTGCCAAGCGCCCTAGGCCCATATTCCATCCTGCCCTGGAACCAGAAGATGTACTTGTCAGAGCCTATCAGCTCTGCGGCATGCCCTTCAGGATCAGAGTCCTCGCTGAACAGTATTCCTTTCGTGCCCTTCAGCTCCTTCTCAATTGTTTCATGGTCGTACTCCGGGCCGAGGTATGCGCTGAACTTGTACTTGGACCTTCCTGTCATCAGGTAGTTGGTCTGAAGCGCGGCTCCCAGGGCTATGCCCCCGTCGCCCATGTGCGGGAATATGTACCAGTGCTCTAGCGCGTCGAGGTTCCTTATCTCCATGTTCGTCTTTATGTTTGACATGACCCCTCCTGCAAATACCACGTCCTTGAAGCCGTACTTGTCTATAAGGTTGCTTGCAAGCTTGGACACAACCCTCTCCATCATCTGCTGCGCCATGTAGGCAACCTGCTCCCTGGGCATCTGCCAGGCTATCTTTTGAATGAGCTTGAACTGCCTGAGTGGGCTGTATTTTGCAGTCAGCTTCGTGCCCTCAAGCACGAAGAAGTCCTTGAACTTGTTCTCTTCAAACGGGAATGGGTATGAGTAGTCGGCCATTGCCATCACCTTGCCCTCATCCTCCAGCTCCCTGAATCCTAGTATGTTTGTTATCTGCTCAAAGAATATGCCTGCCGAATCCCTCGCCCTTATACTCATAAGCCGCTCTATCTTGCCATTTTCTAACGAGCTTACCGAGCCCGAGAGCCCGTCGCCGAGCCCGTCGAGCGTCAAAACCATCGCCCTGTCGAACTGCGATGTGAACGCGGCTGTCGCGGCATGCGCTGCATGATGCTCCACAATGTGCAGTCTGAACTTCCTGAAACCCATATGCCTGAGCTTCTTCGATATGATGGAAGAGCTGATGCTGCCGCACATTGGCAGTATCCCAACACCCGTTAAGCTGTATTTTATATTGTGCCTGAAGTCCTCAAATCTGGGCTTTGGTATCTTTCTTCTCCTGAACTGGTAGTAAATCTCCTTCATTGGCGGGAAAATCCTTTCAAGTGTCTTCGTGAACTCGGTTGTTGAGAACGCTATCTCCTCCACATCTGTAGGCTTTATCCCCTCATATTTCAGCGCCGCGTATATGGCGTTGTATGGGAAGTTCACCTCAAGCTTCCTCTTTGTGAAGCGCTCCTCGTTCGCGGCGAACACAATCTCGCCGTCCCTAAGAAGCGCTGCTCCGGAGTCGTGGCCGTCCCACAAGCCAAGTATATACATGATTACACCGCTGCAAATCCGTAAAGGACTATGCAATCAGACTTTCGCATAAATATAATTAAATGTAGCGGCTGCGCTTTAAATCCTCGCCGTGCATCGCCAGCTCGCAATAAAAAAGCTTTTTATATCTGTTTATTTAACTAATTACTGATTATTTACAAAATGGGCGTTTGAATGAAAAGCATCAGCACATTGTTTAATGGAAAGGCAGGGTATCTGAGGCTACTCCTTTCAGTGCTTATCTTTGGAGCGTACCTCCTATCGGCGAGTTCTGCAGCTACCCCTACCGTCGCCAACGCCGTCAACTCAATATGTAGTATATATTCAGGCGTTACAACAGTAATATTCATACTTGGCTTGACGCTCATGATACTGGGTGGAGCAATATACGCAGGTGCGCACGTCGCTCCATCAAGCCTCAAGGGAAGCCTTCAGGGCTACGGAATGGGCTTCATAGTGGGCGGCATAATAGGCGTCATAATCGTCATAATAGCGCCTTACCTGCTGCAGGTGATCTCCGGCAACACTGCGATAGCGTCGGCATGCAAGGGCACCTAATCGCGTGATGCCCCTCCCTTTCCTGGGTGCCGCAGCAAGCGGCATTTTTTATAACCTATAAATAGCTTCTTTTTTCATTACTAACAGCGCATAGGTGTTGAATTGCCTGGAGTAATGCATTATTCGCTTGAAACGTACAGGAAGAACGCGAGGCTGATTCTGCTGTTCTCGCTCTCCTTCCTGATAGCGTTTGCCATACCGATACTCGCAGCATTTCCCACCTTCAATGACGCTGGAGCGATACTGATAAGGACGTCGAGCCTCTTCTACTTCAACCTCACGCCGCTCAGCGCATCAGTGATAATAATTGCATCAATATTCTCCCTTCTCTTCCTCAGCTTCGCAATAGTCTCGATAAACGTCATAGTGAAGCACAGCAGGATGCACGTGCGCGTTAGCGCAGAGGTGCTGAAGGGCATAGAGAAGTACACCGGCAGGATATTCGCAGTGCTGGGCCTTTTCATGCTCGCCATATTTGCATCCGAGATCCTGACGTACGGGATAAAGCCTGTTGGGCTGATAACCGCAATAGTGGGGCTCGCACTTACTCCGTTCGTGTTCTACGCTCCAGCATCGATAGTCATGGAGGACAGCAGGATAGGCAGAGCCATGAAGCGCAGCGCAAAGTTTTTCGCCTCCGGCTTCGGCTATTTCCTCATATGGCTTGCGATGGCCATAGCTGCAACCATCCTGATAAATCTCCTCTTCATAACGGCTGTGCCGTCGTTCTCCGAATACCTCTCCATCATAGTGAACTCCATCCTGGTGATGCCATTCCTGATAGTGTTCCAGAGCGAGGCGTACCTGAAGAAATTCCCGATGATGAGGCGGTAAGACGGTGGCGCTCTCACATGTATAAATAGTTTTTGAGAGGAATCCTAATATGGTGGAGCAATATGCCAAAAGCCGTACAATGTTTGCACGGTACGCTTTTGCCTCTCTTGTAGCTACGCTCCTCATAGCCGCAATCTCAAATTATTCATTTGCAGCGGCGCCTCCTCCATCACAAAACATACTGCTGTCGCTCCAGCAGAATCCTGTGCCGTTCGGCTACAACGATACATTCACCGCTACTTCCATAAGCATGCCTGCAGGGACCACTCTGACTCTTTATGTGAACGGAGTGCAGCAGCTCAGCGGCCTCACTTACATAAGCTGCGACCTATCCGGGAATTTTGGCGGGCAGACAGCATGCTACTACAGCGACGGCGCAGCCGCGCCGCTGCCGGCAGGAACGCAGACGATGACCGTAAATGCGATAAATTCAGGGACAGTACTGAAGTCATCCAGCATGTCAGTCGATGTTGCTCCATCCATCAACCAGCCGTATTGCGTCGTCACCGGCTCCTATGTGTCGCTCGGCGGCTGCCTTGAAGCGGCTATACCGCTCTCCGCGATAGGCCTCCTTGTGACATTCGCAATGGTCGCGATAGCATACATGCTTGGCGAGGTGGTGCGGATAGATGGGCTGAAGAAATGGTACAAGGGCGAGCTGTGGGAAGCGGCAAAGACAATCATGCTGCTCGTTGTGATATTCTCTGCGCTCATAATACTGAGCGGCATAGCCCTCAATTTCGTTGCAGGGGCACCGGCGCCAAACCTCCAGATAGGAACCCCCGGAGGCAGCAACAGGCTTGCAAGCAACCTGCAGTCGCTCTACAGCGCGGCTGACGATTTCACCGTCGCCCAGCTCACCGTCGCGGAGAACGCATACGACACCGCGCTCGGCCTTGCAGACGGAATACAGTTCCTGAAGAGCATCAGCCTCGCGGTCTGGTTCCCGATTCCATTGCCTCCATATCCCCTGATACCAGCCGCCCTGCAATTCGGATTCACTGGAAGCATATACAATACAAACGTTCTGGAAAGCTTCGACCCATTATCCTACTCCTTCCTCAAGGCGTTCATTGCGGTGATACTTGTTCCCATAGTCGTGATACTTGAATTCCAGTCGGAGTTTCTCTATACGGGAGCGATAATAGGCATAGGCATATTCATACCAATAGGGGTGGTGCTGCGCGGCTTCCCGTTCATGAGGGGCATAGGCGGCAACATGATAGCGGTAGGGATAGCCACCGCAATAATATATCCGTCGGTGCTCGTGCTGTTCAACCTGCCCATAAGCAGCATGATCGGATCCACCCTGGCTGCACCTGTTTCGCAGAGCTGCAGCGGCCTTCTATGCAGCGTCGCGTCCTTCGGCTCCGACATATCCGGAGTTTTCAGCTCTGACATGGCGACAGGCTTCACCGCTGGATTCGACAGCTTTGGCTCTATATACCCCGCCATGAACATCATTACCTCAAAGATGTTCATAGACGTGCTGCTCCAGTTCGTGCTGTTCATATTCGATCTGGTGATAGTGGTAGTAATAACGCAGAGCATAGCCAAAACGTTGGGAGGGGAGCTGAACATCAGCTTCGGAAAATTCAGCATAGCATAGTGGTATGAATGTTGCAGACTTGTGCACTTTACGGCGGCGCCTCATACGTCAACAGCTGGCTCGGCATAAACTTCGCAGTCATACTCGCGGGCATATTCGTGGTTACCCTAGTCTACATGCTTTCAAGGTTCCTTCCATCTTCGATGAAGGGCAAGATAACCTCTGTGATGAAGGTAGAGCTCACGCAGCTGTTCATAAGCGTGATAATAATAGTGGTGCTTATAGGCGCTGCCTCTACCGCATGCGCAGCATCAACCTCAATAAGCCAGCACGTGACCCATACAACGGAGAGCCCGTTCGCTTATTCGGACTACTATATAGGAAACCTCACGCTTAACACCGGGCTGAGGCTTCTCACGAATGTTTACCTGACATCGATAGACTACGGCATAGACTCAAGGGTGTATCCATCGCTGATCAACTACGAGGGACCCGGATTCCTAAGCCATTCTGCAAGCATCCTTTCCAAGTCAGCTGCAAACAAGGGAATTGAAATCTTCTCAGTGGGATTCAACTTCGGCGAGGATCTCGGCGCCAACTTCGGCATACTTTCCGACCTGTATCTGGCGGTTTTCGGCCCGATAATCACACTTGTCATAGGGTCGCTGTTCGTCCAATACCTGTCCATACCGATATTCGAGTACACTGCATTCACCATAGTGCTGCCAGTCGCCCTCATAATGCGCTCGATAGCCTACTCGGCTTCAGGATCAGGAGGTCTGCGCAGCGCATCCAACGCGGTGCTCGCAATTGCGATAGCCGTTTATCTAATATACCCTCTAATGATATCCTATAATTCGTACATAGTGAACTGGATATTCTCCGTGCAGAACCCATATTTCCAGTATTTGCACACCTCGTTCACGATAGATTCACTCCCAACAACGTTCTTCAGTTCGCTCGCCTCGGGGGTCTCCGGCGTAAGCCTCTTCGGTGTTACTACTCCCTCGCTCAATTCGCTTCTTGGCAATTATGCTACTACAGGGGTGGTCTCGCTTTTCGATCCGTTCGCAGTCACATCACAGGTGCTGACAACCATAGACGAGATGGCTCAGTTCATATTCGTTGGGATTTTTCTGTTCGGTCTCGACGTCGCCGTGACGCTGGGCTTTGCGCAGAGCCTTGCATCTTCGCTTGATGCAGGAATAGAAGGGGCTGCGTCCTTCTGGGGCAATGTATAATGGTGCTTTCATGCTTTTCGATCCTTCATTGATGCTGACGTTCGGGCTGGGTTCCGGCATAATACCGCTGGCAATAGCAGCAATATTGCTCGACTCCGCGATAATAGCCGTATGGTACATGATAGGCTCGATCCTGAACAACTCCACGGTCAAATCATCTGCGTTAAACGAGTTCTACCAGATAGCCGGGACGATACTGATAGCTCTTATAGTGATATGGGCGGTAACTACTTTCGGCAAATTCTTCGAGACTGCGCTATCGGGGACGAGCCTCATGAGCTACAGCACCATGAACAGCTTGTGTACATCATTATCAAGCACTACAAACCTGAACCTCATAGGCGTGAGCCCATCCCTGCTCTATGCGAGCACGGCTTCAGGCAGCACTCCCGGCATCTGCAATATAATAAGCGGAGCGCCGACGACAACAGACGTGACCCAGATATCCGACTATCCGCTGGCGGTTACCGGTTTGATACTCGCGAATATGACAAACCAGACTGTAACTAACCTCGATCAGTTCTTCGAGGTGGACGCATACGTAGGGTTCTTTGCAAAGGCAACTCCTACATTCAAGTTCTGCACCCAGGTTCCAAATATCCTCGGTCCGTGCGTAATCCCGGTGGTTCCGATCAGGCCAATACTCAGCACGGGAATCTCATATACTCCATTCGCCGGCTACGCGATGATTATCGGGTCCATGAAAAGCATAGGTGACATACTCTCATTTGCGTTTGAATCTTTTACCCTGCAGCTCCTCCTGCTCACTGCCTTCATGCTGACGTGGCCATATCTGATATTTGGTGGTATAGTGCTGCGCGCCACTCCATTCACGCGCAAGATAGGAGGGCTTCTCATAGCAATAGGAATCGGTGCCGTCCTGATATTTCCCGCGGTATACACGATAGAGTACCTTGCCATGGGCGCAGGGGTAAACAATGCCCTCATATCGCAGTCAAGCCAGGGCATAACCTCAACGTACGGGTTCAACTCGATATATACGAGCACGCTCACCGCGCTGCCCGGGTCAAGCGGCAGCACATACTCGGTTAACTTCTTCAACGAGCCTAAAATAAAATACATAGCGCAGCAGTACGGCTGCTGGCCAAGCGGGGGCTTCGGCACAGCGGAAGCTGTCGACATAGCGTACCTTGAGATACCTTTCATAGGCTTCAGCTCCGGAGTCGTATCGCTTCTAGAGACATTGATATCCGGGGCGCCATCGTTCTCATCGATACCCGTGGTCAACTTTCCAGCATACTGCGCGCCCGGTGACGCGGTCTCGCTGGTGTTTCCGATACTCAACGCCTCTGCGATAATAGGCGTATCGTCATACTTCCTTCCGATATTGAACCTTATAATAACGCTCTCTGCCATAATGGGGATCTCCGGGCTGATGGGAGGGGATACCTCAATGGCGGGTCTGTCCAAGTTGGTGTAAGCAATGAAAACAAGAGCAGCAGCGGTTTCCATCGTCATGCTAGCAATGCTAATGGCACTCGCAGTTCCCGTGTCGAACGCTGCACCAACCTCGACCGTGCCTAACCCTGATGCAGCTTTCTGCTCCGGCATAATATCACCGGCGAACTCAGTCCTGAACCACCCGCAGTCCCTGTCCTATCTGGTAGAGATATCGGTGATACTGCTGTTGACTGTCGCAACGGTCCTCGGCATAGTGTACTCATTCGGTTATTCCTTCAAGATAAACAGGCTCACCAATTTTGCAAAGAATGAATTCGGGGAGATAATAGTCACTGCGCTGATAATAGCCGTGTTTATCGGAACTTTTTCGGTGTTCAACAGCACGTACGGAAGCAGTAGCATAGCAGGCATTGATGGGCTGAGCACCCCAACATCGCCCTCTGCCAATGCGCAGATATTCTCATCAGACTGTTCGTACCTGGCGTATTACGGCGTTACTGTAATGCCACAGCAGATAATAGCGTATTCAATACTGGGAAATCTGGTTGACGCAATAAAGAACGTGAAGGTTACCCTGCAGCCAAACGGTTTCGGTCTTGCATTCAGCCCATTTTCAGGGTTTGCAATATACAGGTCCGTGCTTGACGAGGTGGTCGAGCTCGCTGGCGGGATAGCGGGGCTTTTCCTCGCCACGATAGCCCTCCTTGCGATATTCTTCTCGCTGTTCCCAATATTCCTGTACGTGGGGATAGTGCTTAGGAGTTTCCCGTGGACCAGGGCGGCAGGCGGAGCGATGCTTGCGCTTTTCCTTGCATTCTACCTGATATTTCCAATTCTCCTGCACTTCCTGCTCTCGATAAACGTATCGATAGTGCCCCCTACACTGTCCCCATACACCCTGAGCAGCCTGTCTTCCTCCCTAAGCTCTTTCAGCGTCTCGGCCCCTACCGGGATATTCTCATCGCTCGGCAACCTCCTGTCATTGGATGCGCTTTTCGCATTCATATCCGGAGTGCTAGTGCCTATGGGCTACTCCCTGATAGCGATAGGCTTCACATTCATAATATCATTCGACATGATGGAGACTCTCGCCGACATGCTCGGCGCGCCAAGCCTGTTCAGGGGCAAGGTTCTTAACAAGCTGATATGATGAACGCAACAAAAACCGCGCTGATGTTCGCAATCGCCATCGCGGTAGCGTTTCCGATAATCCTGTCCGGCGCACCAAATCACCCGGGTGCTGCAGGCCAAACCCTGTCATTCGCCTCATCATGTCCGGAAAATCTGTGCAGCTCGGTGTTCGGACTGGGCGGCAACCCATGCCCGTCATCATGCCCCAATTACACAACCAACCAGTTCGGCTGCGATTTCGGCACGGGCGACCTGTACCACTGCTACAGCACGAGCACATCCACTACAACTTCCACGACTACCTCGACCTCGACGTCAACTACGACTTCAACGACGACGTCGACTACCTCGACCTCGACGACACTGCTCAAGCCGCCGTCAAGCACCAGCACGACGACATCGACCACGACATCTACCACAACCTCGACGACCACATCAACAATCCTCCCGATCACCACCGCAGCGGGCTTCAAGAGCAACATACTGTCGTGGCTTCCGCTGGCAGCGGCGGCCGCGCTCCTCGTCATAGCCATAGCTGCCATAGTGTACCAGCTCAGCGGAGTGATAGCCAGCCAAGCGGCGAAGAACTGGGCAAAAATGCAGATATACGAGGCACTGTTCGCCATACTGCTGATACTGATCGTGGCGGCGTTCTCATATCTCATGTTCATGAACCCGCTCTCCAACTTCAGCGCAGCAGGGTTGCTTCCGGCAACGTGCAACTCCCCTTCAGTAAACAGCATATTCGGTATCAGCGTATGCGACATATCGACGTTCAATTTCGCCTCTCAGGCTCTCTATGACGAGCTGTACTACATATCATACGTAGGCGCTCTCACGCCAGGCGCCACAGCAACGCTTTCTGTTCCCGTAGTTTCAGGGATCAGCGTCAGCACCTCCCTCGATTCGGTTTTTCCGAAGGACATAGAGGACCTCCTCGCCATAGCCTCAAGCCTGATAGTAACAATGCTCCTGATAAACCAGGTGCAGCTTATACTGCTATCAGGATCGCTGTTCTTCCTGCCCTTCCTGCTATCGATAGGGATAGTCGCATGGATATTCGGGTTCTCACGGCGTTTCGGAGGGGCTATGATAGCGCTCGGCCTTGGCATAGGGCTGATATACCCGATACTGACATCGCTCACGTACGGTTTCATGGACGTGCAGCTCATACACCTGTTCCTCCTGAGCTCCTCAGGCACATCAGGGGCAGTGGTGTCAACGCTTACGCTGGCAGGGATGGACGCGATTTTCACGACGCAGTTCGCAGCCTTCGGGGCAAGCGCCATACCTGCAATATTAGGAGCCGGAGTGCCTGCATACACATCCCCATTTTTCCTGGAGCTGGGCTATCTTGTGGCAGGGCTTACTTTCATACCTTTTATAAACTTGGTCCTGCTTGATGTATTCGTGATAGACATGTCCAGCGCGATAGGCACCAGGATAAGCTTCATGACCCTGCTAAACGGTCTAGTATAGTGTTAAGCATGTACCGCAAAAACGTGAACACCAAGATCGCCCTTTTCGGGCTGGCGATAGTCCTGGCGCTCGCTGCGCTTTCCTACGCGGCATACGGTGCTTCCGCCGCGGCGTCTGCCAGCCCTGGCCCTGTATACTCGTTTTCCGGCTCCCCATCCATTGCGGGCTGCGCCTTGCTGCCGCAGTCCCTGGCGCAGCAGATAGAGCTCTATGAGCCGTGGTACTGCCCGATAAGCCAGCAGATATACAATTCATGGGCGAACGACATACCGATAGCGCTTGCAGTGATACTGCTCTCGCTTGCGATAGCCGGCACCATATTCATGTTTGGCTCGGCGCTGCAGAACAGCAGGATAAGGAACTTCGGCATAGCAGAGCTCTACGAAGTCTCTGCAACGATGGTGATAGTGGTCCTGTTCATGTACGTATCCGCGGTGCTGTTCGGCCTGACTCCCGGTGCTTTCGTGGGCACGATAAATCCGTACGCCACATCGCTTCATCTGATAACCTCGACAATCTCCTCCGGCGAATCGCTCTACACCTCGTTGTTCAACGTGTACATGGTGGACAGCTTCTACATATCAGTGAAGGAGACCCTGTCGAGCAGCTACTTCAGCGCCACGGGGCTGATAAACGTCACGAACACGCTGAGGACCTTCCCCCTGGTAGTGTATTTCATAGAGCCGGCAAACAAGCTTGCATCACTGATAGTTGACGGGATAACAATACTCTACGCAGAGTACTACCTGATAGTGTTCTTCGCTGTTGCATCAATACCTGCTTTCATAATACCAGGCGTGATATTCAGGGCAATTTTCCCGACGCGCTCGCTGGGCGGAATGCTCATAGCGATAGGGGTAGCGTTCTACCTGGTCGTGCCTACACTTTTCGCAGTGGCATTCTACTTTACGTCGCCTACAGTGCAGCAGCAGTTCACGTATGCGACGCAGCAGCTGAACCGCTTCGGATCGGGAAGCAGCGCGATAAACAACGCGCTGAGCCCAACTTCCCCTCTAGTCACCGACGTGAGCAGCGTGGAGAGCGCGATGAGCACCTTCTGGCTCATGATATTGTTCTATCCCACGCTGATATCCGCCCTGGCGTACGTTTTCATACAGCAGTTCTCCGCATTCATAGGAGGTGCAACGAAGAGCATGGGCAAGGTGCGTGGTTTCATATGATACTCGGGATTTTGAATAAGTATATAAACTTTCAAGACAAAATGAGGTTGAGGCTCCAGGAGCCGGTAATTCACGCACATGGTTGATTGCAATGGACAAGAGTTTGCCCCTTTTCCTGGGGCTCATAATGGTTTCCGTCGTATTCCTGGTGCTGGCCGAAGCCCTTCCGGCAAGCCTGGTCACTGTTTACGGGAAGCTTGTCCTTATAATAATCTCGCTCGGCTTCGACGTGCTGGCGTTTTCCTCAAGGCACTATTCACAGATAATAGGGCACATGCTCAAGCACCCTGGAAAGCACGTGGTGCTGAGCAAGGAGGAGCCCTACTGGATATCGCCGTCGGCAGATTCGATACTCAGGAGGGAGGGCGAGGACTTCATAGCGACCGTGTACGTTCGCATACCTTTATACAAATCCGCTACTGAGATGAGTCCCGAGGAGGCGCTGCAGTTCTCGAAGCAGGTCAGCTCGATGGTGGGGCTGAACAAGGATCCCATAAGGTATTCGGTGCAGCTCTCCCTTATGAACAAAGATACGTACCTGCAGCAGGTGCGCGACATGATAAACAAGAGCGAGTCGGCAGAAGCACAAGCAGTGGAGGCGAACTCCGATCCTGTAGCGATAGAGAGGTCCAAAGGCGGCACTGCAATGTGGAAGCGCATGCTAGACAACGCTTCCAAGACCCAGTCGATGGAGCTGATAACCTACGCCAGCATATCAGCTCTCGGGTCGAAGGAGTTTGAGGCTGTGAGCGCCGCGCAGCAGAGGGCGCGCGAGATAATAGCCGGAGTAGGCACAATTTTCGGCATATCGCCCACATTCATAACCGGTGACCAGCTGAAGAGCTTCATAGACCCGGAGTACGTCATGCCGACCGCGACGGTAAGCGAGCGCATGAACGCCGAGATGAGGGAGGAGGTGATATGATTGGATGAGCTCGGCATAGGCTACCTGATGTTTTCGCTGCTGATAATATTCGTTGTGATAGCCACCGCCAACACTGTTGGACACGGCATACTATACTTTCTCGTGATAATACTCGCGATAATCGCGCTTGCGCTTGTCGCCGGAATGAACTGGGCGGATTCCATACTGTATCCCGCAGCTATGAAGCTGCTTGGGGTTTCTATCGAGCCGGCAAAGGGTTACCATGTCCCGAAATCGCAGGATGCAATCGTGAAGAGCGTCAACGGTCTCTTCTATGCCACTGGCTACCTTACGGGCAACGTTTTCGCATACAGGTTCAAGCAGGAATCAATAGGCGAGGACGAGGACCAGCAGATGGCAGACGCTCCTGAGCGCTGGGAGCGCACAGTGATGAACATAAAGTTCCCGTTCAAGTTCCACATCATATCTGCCGGGAGGGAAGTGCAGAAGGTCAGGGACGAGCTTGAAGGCAAGCGCTCATACCAGGAGTACCAGCTTTCGAGGCTGATGCAGAGCAATTCGAGCAACGAGATGGCCGTTACCGACATACAGAGGAAGATAAGGACGCTGCAGACGCAGATAGACAGGATAGCGCAGGGGGAGAAGCCCATCGCCTCGCTTATGTACGTCGAGACCACTGCGGTAGGCGTAAGCGAGAAGGCTGCGGTCGACCTTCTGTCGGAGCAGCTGCGCGAGCTCCAGGTGTCGCTCAGCGTGCTAGACCTGCAGATGTCGAGGATAGTGGGCCGCGAGCTCTACACGATATTCAGGTTTAACTTTGCAGTGCCTCTCTCGGAGGCGTCGATAGCCTCTGAGTTCGACAGGCAGGGATGAATTGATATAAGTTGATAAAATGAGCATACTGAAGCTTCAGAACCTGATGAGCAACGATATAGCAAAGAGGTCGTTCCTTTCGAGGCCGCCAGAGCCTCCGGCGAGCATACTCGTAGGCGACGTGCTGAAGTCGATATATATAGGCACGACCAAGGTTTTCCAGGTGCCGTTCTCCTGGTCTTTTACCAACCTCACCAATCCGCACATAGCGATAGTCGGGATAACCGGATCTGGAAAGAGCTACTTCGTCAAGACCTTCCTGATACGCGCGAGCTACGTGTGGAATTCAAATGCTGTGATAATAGACTGGGCAGGGGAGTACAAGGCGTGGGTGCAGCAGAGCGGCGGCAAAGTGATATCCCTCGGCAAAGGCGCCTACCTCAACATAATGGACCTCTCTGGCATGAAGCCGCTCGACAGGGTAAAGCAGATAATGACTTCGTTCGAGATACTCACAGACATATCGCAGTTCGCCGAGCAGAGGCGCCTCACGAGCGAGGCTATAGAGCAGGCGTATACCAATCTGGGGTTTGTTGTATCCGAGCCTCCTGAGAAGGACAAGGAATCACCCACGCTCAAGGACGTTATAGCTCTCCTGGAGGAGAAGCTGCAGGACGGCACGTACGAGTACCCTGCAGAGCTTGAGAACACCATATACAGGCTGAGGCAGTTCGCCAGGGAGGGCGAGGACTTCTTCGCAAGGAAGAGCACTCTCGACCTTGGCAAGCTCTCAGAGTCAGGGCTGGTTGACATAGACCTGTCGGGGCTTCCTGACGAGAAGTTCAGGGGCCTCGCGTCGCTGTTCATACTGCAGACGCTGAAGGAGAGGATGCGCTTCGAGGGCTGGAGCGAGAGCAAGGGGCTCAAGACGCTCGTGGTGCTCGACGAGGCGTGGAAGATAGCGAGCGACGACAGGAGCGATGCGATAACCATAGTGAGGGAAGGCAGGAAGTACCAGTTCGGCCTCATAGTCGCGTCGCAGAACCCTACCGATATAAACGAGGCGATATTCTCGAACGTGGGCACTACCTTCATACTTCGCATAAAGTTCGAGAAGTTCCTCAACTACATACAGGGAACGATAAACTTCTCCAATTTCATACGCGAGGAGATAAGCAATTTCGGCGTGGGACAGGCCGCAGTGGAGATGGCGTTCCAGACCGCTCTCAGGTTCCCGCAGACGTTCATACTCGAAAAGATACAGGGCGAGACGCCGCTATACGTGTACACGGTCAATATGGAGGGTGCGATAAGCGAGTCCGAGCTCTCGTCCAACGTGATACAGAGGGATTACCAGTTCGAGAGGGAAGAGCTTAGGAACAAGCTCATAGAGTACAACGTCTCGTCCGAAGGGATAGAAAGCATATTCTCCGATATGGATGGGGCAGGGAGGAACCTGAAGATGCTTGACTTCATAAACGTGCTGTTCCAGAACGGCGTCGATGCGTCCGACATAGTGCTTCTGCTGAAGAGCATGAGCATAGAGGACTCTATAATAACAAGGATAATAGCTAAGGCGGGTGTGAGGAATGCCTAACCAGGACACGTTCACTTTGAGCAGGCAGGAGCTGCGCAGGATACTGATAGCCTTCGGAGTGGGAGAGAAGGGCATCACGTCAATAATATCGAGCATGGAGAAGAGTCACAGGCACATCAACCTCCTCTCGTTCATATCGATGCTTGAGAAGTCTGGCCTGGAGCGCGATGCGGTCTCCAACGTGCTCCGCAGGATAGGGCTGAGCGACCTCGCGATCGAGCAGGCGCTCAACGCGATAGACGAGCAGAGAGTGAGCAGCGAGATAGGCAGGGTGTACGACGCCATATTGGATTTCGGCGGGGCTTGAGATGGAGGACGCTTGCATAATCTGCGGCAGGAAGGTTCCTGGCCTCAAGGTAAAGAACGACTACATACTCTCATCGATAAGATGGTTCAAGCACAACGTAACAAGGAACGAGAAGGGCTTCAGGCTTGTGGTGTGCAAGGACGACTTCGCCAAGTACTACAAGCAGAGGAAGTCGTTCGAAAGGAGGCGCTCAACGTATGTCGGGCTGGGCGTAGTTTTTGCTGCTGCGCTGTTCATACTTTCAGACTTCAATTACGCATCGCTGTTCTACGGGCTGGGCATAGTGGTCTTCCTGTACCTTCTGTCGCTGGTAAACTACATGCCAGCGCTCGAAGCTACTTCGAAGGACGAGGCCCGCAAACCAGGAAATGCGGGCCACGGAGCCGGGCGGAAAGCTGAATAGCCTGCACAAAAGCAATGAAATTGCAGGGCAAAAACAAAGTGATATAAACATGAATGACGGGATAAATAACATGGGCCGGGAAAGGGCAGGCGCACACGCAGCCTTGTCAAATTCCAAGCCAAAGAGGGATGGCAAGCGCTCCATTGGAAATCAAATCGGTGAATTTTGAGATGCCTGAAGAAACAGCCGGATTCATAGAGCCGGACGTTGACGGTTTTCACGTTAACGGAACGCTTACTGGGACGTTCGACGGAATAGCTACGCGCCTGTCGTCGCTGCAGATATTCTACATAAAGGAGTCTGCCTCAAGCCTGTCGGTAGCGAGGGTTGAGAGCCGCGACATACAGAAGCGCCCCTTCCTGTTCTTCATAATAACGCTGGCGCGTGACGGGATAGACGTGCAGTACTCAATAGCGAAGGACTCCAGCCCGAAGATGCGCAAGCTTTACGTTGTGAAGAGCCTTGCAAGCGTTCTCTCGCTCATATCCGACCAGTACCAGCCGGAGGGCTCAGGCATATTCCAGCTCATGGAATCCTCGATAGAGGACGTGCTGGGGTCGCTCTCGCAGAGCTACAGCACGCTGTTCAACAACTACAGCGCGCTCCTGAACGAGCAGCGCGAGATCAAGCGCCTCAACATAGAGCTTACCGCTTCAAACAGGAATCTTACCGTGCAGGCTGCACAGTTGAGCTCCGAAAATCAGGAGCTCAAGTCGAGGCTTTCGCAGCTGGAGAGCTATTCTGACGAGTCGCTGATGGTGATGCTCGAGGAGTGGATAGAGTCGCACGACAGCGCCATCGACGTAAACGAATTCGCCAAATCCTACAAGGCGAGCCCGACGAGGATAGAGCAGGTTCTCAACAAGATGGTTTCGCTCGGATACATAGAGCTGAGGGGATAGCACGGCTACAGGAAAATACTACGTCAGGATAAACAAGCGCCTCAGGTACATACGCGTCTACAACATAAAGCAGAAGATAGGGCGAAAGGACAGCAACTTCCTGACTAAGATGTTCGTAAAGATCTTCAGCGGCAAGAAGCAGGGTGAGCGTGGGTAGGTAGCGTGTCGATAAAGAAGAAGTACAAGGTATACATCGCCGCCGCGCTCATAGTGCTCGCTATCGCAGTACTGGGCATAGCATACCTATCTATAACATTGAAGAGCGACCTTGGCTCGCTCACTACTACTGCAAGCCACGCTCCGCCTCCGCTCCCCACTACGCTGCTGTACAGCGTAGTGTCGCAGCAGGCACTGTTCTATTCGTCAGGAAGCTCGGTCGCACCATACGTTGGCATCAGCTATACGCAGACCAACCTATCGCGCATATACATCAACGCAAGCCTCTACGCGAGGCCGCCGCCGCGGAGCTTCTACGTCCTCGCTGTCCAGAACGAGTGCATAAACTGTGGCAATGTCTACACGTTCGTGCAGAATTTGGGGGCCGCACTGTCCAGCTACGGTCTGATAAACTCAACGAACTTCAACAACATTTCAATAGGGTCCGTGCTGTCGATACCGGGCAACTCGATACTTGTAGTGCCGAGCGGGCTTATCCCGTCGCAGCTGCTGCAGAACATACCGGGATCAAACCTGAGCGTGATCCAGGCGCTGCTTAACAGGGGCACCTCAATAATCTACATAGGCAAGAACTTCTCGAATTCGCTGATAGCCGGCTCGATAGAAACCCCAAGCAGCAACCTCCCGACATACCTGCTTACAACTCCAATCAGCACGTCGCCTAAAAGCGGCTACTATTTTGACAGCCCAACGTTCTCATTCGACAACGGCGCCATGTACGGTCCCATAAGCTATGAGAACGTCTCAAACGGCTCGATAGTGGCATTCTCGAACTATCCCAACTCGTGGAAGAACGTATCCTCCGAGGCTTCCGATGTTGCGCGCGCCTCCTCGTCGCTGTTCTGGCTGCCAAGATTTGCATACGGGTTCTCAAATTCCAGCATACCACTAAACCAGTCGTCAGGCAGCCTTGGCATAACGATGAGCAACTCCACTTATCCGTACTCAGGCGAGCAGTCCATTGCAAACCTGAATTCGGGATACGGCCGCGTTGTGGCATACAACAACTACAACTATACAAAATTACCAGGCAGCATATACGTGTATCAGTATTTCAGGCCGAGCTACTCGATAAACGGCAGCGTGTCTATGCCCATCTCTCTCGCACCCGGGTACTCAACCGAAGGCGAGTTCACCATATTCACCCACTCGTCCGCTCCGATCCCGCTGGAGCCGCATCTTGAAGTATACACGCTCAACATGTCAAAGGTCGAGTCGATAACACTGCCGTTCTCGTCGCAGAGCGGCAACTTCACGTTCTACAAGCATGTCACATTCGACCTCCCTCCGGGCGGGTACATACTATCGCTCGAGAGCTTCTCAAACGCCGTTTACGCTTCCGGCCTTTTCTACATACCTCCCGTGTCGATATCGGTAGTTTCAGCCAATTTCTCTACAGGGGAGTACAAGCTGCGCCTGTATTCCGCAGGAGAGCCGCTTAGCGGCATACCGTATACGATAAGGGTGAATTCGCTCTATCCGCAGAACGGCACGATAACCAACGGCACCATTTACTACACGCTGCCTAAGGGCTCCCCGGAGATTTACGGCAACCTCAACTTCAACATCTCGATGCTCTCATCCAGCTTCCACTACGTAGCGGTGAACAAGCCCATAAGCATAACGATAAGCAGCAAGTATATAGTGCTGGCGATAGTGGCTGTGATAGTTCTGGTGCTGGTCACCGTAGTCAAGGCGCCTGACAGGGATGAGTTCTACATAGACGTCCCAGGGCTTCAGAAAACCGAGAAGCAGCCGATAAAGCTGAACCCCGCCGAGGTCATATCCTCCTTCGACAAGCTCAACCTGAAGTACAAATGGAGGTACATGCCCCTTTCGAGGGAGGAGGTGCGGAGCGCCATATCTTCGTCAATCAGGTACGGGAGCCTTCCGGTCAGCCTGACGTTCAACAACGTTAACATACTGATAGACCAGCTATCCAACGCGAAGCTTATAGAATCCGCGGACGACCTGTACGCACCGAAGCAGTGGATGGAGAAGAGCGGCCACGACATAGAGTACCTTGCAACGTTCAAGAAGCTGAGGGTTTACCTCGTGACGCACGGGTATCTGTTCACGGACCTCGATGCGAGCGACGGCGCAGACATGGTGGTCACGATGCACGGCGAGCGCGGAAGGATTGTGATATACTCCCAAACAAGCAAGTTCGCTTCAATACAGCCTGTCGCCGGCTCCAAGACCTTCATAGCGTTCCTGAACGCAGAAAGGCTGGAGTCGTTCAGGGACAAGCTTTCGAGGCTTTATACGCCGGAAGCGGAGAAGCTGCGCATGTATGTAGACTCTGGCATGATCATACTAATAAGTGCGGACAATCCATCTGAGATAGTCCTCTGACGTCACTGCTCCGCTTCCTTGTCCTCTTTAAGCGCCTCCACCTTGGGGTAGTGCTTCGCAACTATCCTCTCCAGATCTTCCTGTATCTTATCCTGCGGCACTCCTGTCAGCGCGCTCAGGTCCTTGGCAAGCTGCGAAGTATACTTCATTACCGTCCTGTACCTCGATTTGTCGTAGTTTATCTGCTGCTTGCCGCTTATGTACCTCTGGACACCCCTGGCCGCGTCCATCACAGCCAGCTTTATCTCCTCTATTATCTCCTCCTCCTGCGCTATTGCCTCCTTTCCTACGCCGGAGTAGGGGATGTATACGGATGAGACGTTGACAAGCACGCTCACCGGTTGATTATCCATGTCTATGCCGTACCTCTTCCACTGCACGTCCTTAACCGCGGTCGTGATTGCGCAGTTGCCCGTGTCAAAGAGCAGCGGCACCCTATTGGCGAAACGCAGTATGTTTCCAGCTGATTCATCGCCTGAGACCTTGCGCCCGGACCCGCCTCCGAAGCTCACAGCAGCTTCCACTATGAATGGTATGCCTCCGCGGAATACTTTGGGCTTTCTTTCAACCACGCTCATGTACTCCGGATCCAGTATGTTCTTTACCGCGTACTCTATCCTCTCCTTGCCTATCGGCACGACGTTGTCCGATTCAGGCGCGATCCACTTAACCATTTTGAAGGCTGCTATAAGCTTTTCTGCATCGTCCCATGCGAGCTTGGACGGCTGCATGTCGATGTCGACATCCTTGGCAATCTCCGCAATCTCCTTCACCTTGGCAGGGCTGAATCTCGCGAAATTCTCCGTCATGAAAGAGGAAAGCTTTCTCTCTGCGCTTGTGTGCGCCATCTCGATAAGGTCGTTTACCGTCAGCCCGAGCGGATGCAGCTTTGATATCCTTGGCCTAGCCGGTATGGTTTCAACAGCCCTCAGGAAAACCGTCTCCTTTCCGGAAGGGTCAGTGAACGTGACTTTGACGTGTGGGTTTGACAGTGCTGTCCTGCGTATGTACTCGTAGGCGCTGTGCTCGCCAGTATCATACTTCACCTCGGCGAATTCGCCCTCGACGCACGTGCCGTGCTGCTCGCTCAAGGGAATGTCCTCCACGTTCGTCGTTACCGGCTTGTTGTTCACCGTGTCTATGCCGACGTTGCACTTATAAGCGGAGTTTGCCGTGATGCTTGTAATGGTTACTGGTCTTCCCGTAGTTACCTGAGAGAAGAGCGTGCATCCAGCAGCTCCTATACCCTGCTGTCCCCGCTGCTGCATGTTCCTGTGGAATTTAGTCCCAGCGAGTATCTTCCCGAAGACCTTGCCGACGTAGTTCTTCGGTATCCCTGGTCCGTTGTCCGCAACTTTCACGTAATACCTGTTCTCATTCACCTTCGATATCGTTATGGCTATGTCGGGCAGTATCCCCGCCTCCTCGCAGGCGTCCAGGGAGTTCGTCATGTATTCGTGCACCACTGTGACGAGCGCCCTGCCAAGGCTGGAGTAGCCGAGCATCTGCTTGTTCTTCTTGAAGAAATCCGCTACCGAATGCTCCTTGAACTCCTTGAACATCTCATCCGCTTTTCTCTCAGCCATATCAAATTACCTCATGACCAGCCTTTCGGCCTTGTGCTTCCTGTGCGCTGCCTCCATCCTGAGGTACGCAAGCTTGTGCGTCCCTCCCTCTACCAGCGTCATTATCGCTGCCTTGGCTTCCCCTATGCTTTCGACGCTGCCTATTATGCCTATCACGTCCTCCCTTATGCTAATCAACGCGCCGCTCACCTCCTCCATGTACTTCTTGCTCTTGCCCCCTGTGCCTATGATCCTCGCCTTCACATCCCTTATCCTCTTTGGGCTGCCAAGCCCCTTTATGTCTATGTAATCAGAATAGTAATCGTCCTTCGCCAGGAGCTCGGCGTGCTTCTCGCCGAAGCCGCAGCCGTAGGCGTATATGATGTTCTTGGCGTTGAATTCGCCGTAAGCGTCCCCGCTGACCGATATGCTACCATTATCCTCGAACACTATCCTGCAGCCGCAGAGCTTCTCCATGCGCGATACTGCCCTTGCGTCGCCCTTGAGCTTATTCGCCCTTTCCCTGTCTATGTAAACATACTGCATCAAAATCCTCCAAATCCGTTGGCGCGCGACTTTCATTCACCGAATTGCCGTGCTCGCGGTGCACAGCATAGCTATTTAGATAGACAACGCTTATATTTGTTGCATTTGTTGCAGTGGCTGCGTAATAGCAGATGTGCACTATTCTCGTGCATCTGCTTCAATGCAATGACGCGCTTCTCCGCCGTCAGATTCGCGCCAATGCCCCAATTCCGCTATTTCGTCCGTGATGCCGGCGCAAAGCAAGGTTTAAATATGTTGTTCTTCAGAATAATTCATGATTGATTCATGATTGTTGCGTGAACGTGCCTGGCACGTGTCATGCAAGATTCATGCGGATATCAGGAGTGGTACGGTTGGCATCAAAAAAATCAATTGATGACGAGCTCATAAGCATAAGGAAGCAGCTTGAGACGATCGCTGAGAAGAGCGAGCAGACAAAGGCCGCTCTCGCCGAAGGATCAAAGCCCGGCGACACAAATTCAAACATGTTCGCGCTCCTAAAATACATGATTGATGAGAACAGGAAGACAACCATACTCCTGAAGGGCATATTCTCCAATCTGGAGAACCTCTCGTCCGAGCTCAGGCAGGACAACTATGAGGAACCAGAGGCTCAGGCAAAGCAGGATGAGCGCCAGCCGATAAAGGAAGTTCCCATAAGCGAGATAGACACTGGGATAATACAGCTGATACAGGTCAAGGGAATGGCGTGTGCTGACGATATAAAGTCGCGCCTTGGTTACAGGGGCAGGAATGCCGCCTCGGCAAGGCTCAACAACCTCTACAGGCTAGGAATACTGAAGAGGTATCAGATAGGTCACAAGGTTTATTACAAATATGATGCTGGCAAGGCGACCGATACACTAATTGTTTCACCCCCACAATAGATGGACGGGCCCCATGCCAGTGGGGTCCTCCACCCGTTTTTCTGCACAAACCCTATAAATACCTGATACAGGATAATATACCGATTTCTATGGAAAACCGTGAGGATGATGAATCCCTTTCGAGGATGCTCTCTTCGCTTCC
>JAJZYW010000007.1 GCA_021797895.1 Microcaldota archaeon
CTGCTTCCTTCTTGCTCATTGATTTTTTCTCGTATACGAAGATGTAGAGCAGGTATATGACTGCGAAGCCTATTGGCAAACCGAGCATGAAGTCGCGCTGCGCTATAAGCATCGTGTTTATAACAGCTATCCAGTATGTTATGAAGTCTGTCGATACGTAGACTGCGGCATTGATGCCGGAGAGTATTCCGGACGTAGCTGGTGGGGTGAGAAGGTGTATTGGGAAAAGCAATTTAGAAAGTGTGTCCTTAAAAGGGTAGTCCAAAAGCTGGACGAAGCCGGTCCCTCCGAACCACAGTATCACTGTTGACATAACAGCTTTCAGCTCGCTGCCAGTGATCCTGTATGCTATCAGGACAGAGAGGCATACAAACGAGAACACCATGAGCTGCTCCGGAACAGCCAGCGCGGCGTTGATCCCAAGCCCGTATTTCATCATCATCGAGACGAAGAAGTCGTAGATGAAGGGGAACACGTTGTTTGCGCCGTACGCGAAGTACAGCTTTGGCGGCCAGCTGGAATACAGCAGCGAGTTGCCTATCCCTATGTGATACATCGTGTCAGAGCATCCTGGACCCTCGCAGTAAAGCGTGTGCCCGACGCTGAACACCGATACCAGGAACAGCGTGCCTACTATCGCGTAGAGCACTAGGAGGTATATGTCCAGCATGAAGGGCATGCCGGTCCCCTTGCCGATGAAATGCTTCTTCAGTTTCCTGGCGTTCAGCCCGGTCTTCTGTATTATCGCAATTGCGGCTATCGCAGCCAGCACAGCAGCAGCTGCATAAATAGTGGCTATCGTTACCCTGCCATAGAAGTAGTAGAGCAACAGCTCCAGAAAGGCATATGCAGCTATTCCAAAAGGCATCCCGAATGATATTTTGAGAAGCGCCGAATCGGCGAACTCAAGCCTCGAAACTATGCTTACGCCGAAAATCACCGAAACGGCCAACACCAGCAACGCGGTTATCAAGCTAAAGCACCATGCACGGAATATTAATATCCTTTTCAGGGCAAATTATGGAATGTTAACACTGTAGCTTTATTTAAAGTTTGGGTGAGGCACTGGCAAAGAAACTGCTCGTTGAATTTCTCAAGGATATGTCAACCGACTATGCCTTCGCGATAACAACTGTAGTGATAATACTGCTTGCAATCGTTCTTGTTGCAGCCTATCTGGGGTACTCGCCATCCTCCGCCAACAGGGGTGCCTCGCCAGGCTCGCTTCCGAAATTCGAATTCACCCAGTATTCGGTGCTAAAGAACCTCACCTACATAGACCTGTATTCGTTCTCCACCAGAAAGCTGGTGACGCAGGTTCCAGTAATAGAGGTTTCGTCCATAAATGCCTCTGTGAGCAGCGCCTCAGCGGTTCCTGGCAAAAAGATACACGTAGCGATAGTGTACAACGGAACTTTCAACTTCAACAACTATAATGTCAGTGCCTTCCTCAGCAAGACCGTCAACATATACTATTATGGGTATTACAGCAACGGCTCGGATACGATGTACGTTCCGGGCAGCGAACCAAACTCCACAAAGTACTTCACGAGCGTGGGCAACTCCAATATAATTACCCCGCCAGGCGCCTCTCCCAGTTCAGAGATGGAGCTTGTTCTCAATATAACGCCGACGCTGAACGCGACCGGGAAGATGTGGAACATATGCGGCGGCGTATTCATAGCTTTCAAGAATGACAGCTCATGGGTATCCTCTTTTGCCAACCTCACGTACCACCGCGTCAACGTGTCCAACTCAACCATCTTTAACAGGATATCAAAAAGCTGCGCAGAGGTCAGTGTTACATGATCGAGAAATTCCTGAAGAGCGGTACAAAGGAGAACAAGGCGCTAGTGCTTATCCTGCTCATCGCCATATTCTCCAACGCAGCTGCGTACGCCTTCACACATGCGGAAGGTCCGAGCGGCTACGCTGATGACCCGAACTACACATATCTTGCCAGCAGCGTGCTAAACGGTGCCTACCATCTCAACCCAGGTTACATATTCTCGCTCAGGCCGGGCCAGTTCCTGCCCATAGCGTTCTTCTACGCACTGTTCGGCGTCACCAACCTTACGTCCACCCTATGGGACATGACGGGATACCTCGGTGGCATACTTGCTACCTTCCTCATCGTGAAGGAGCTTTATGGGAACAAGGCCGCTCTGCTCTCAGCGTATCTGCTCAGCGTATTTCCACTGCTCACCAAGTACGCGGTCAACACTGAGGAGGATGTGCCGCTGATGTTCATAGGCGCACTGGCACTCCTGTTCTTCATATATGCGGAGAGGCGCAACAAGAAGTACTGGTATTTTGCGAGCGGTGCTATGCTGCCTTTCGCCTGGTTCATAAGCTACGAAGCAGGGGTCGTGATAGCATTTATGCTGCTCCTGGCGCTGATAGAGCTGATCAGGAAAAGGATACGCATCGACAAGACGAGCATATTCTTCGTATATGGCATCATTGTGCTGCTGCTCATCGTATTCATATACAGCGCCTCAGCCATAGGCAAGCCCTTCGCATTCATAACCTCGAACAACAGGTTCTACAGTGCGATCGGAACCCGCGTAAACGGCCTCCCCACGATACCGACTACAAACGTCAATTTTGACTATTACATACAGGAGATGTTCCAATACCAGATAGCGACACGGCTGCTGCAGCCCGGAAGCTTTAGTAGCAAGCTGTCGAACCTGGTCAACTTATTCACGCTAATGCCACAAAACTATGAATACGGAGTGTACTTCTACATGGTCATTCCAGCGATAGCCGCATTGCTTATACTAAGGGAGAAGCGCTCTGTACTGCTTTTATCAGCGTTCGCTTTCTTCTTCCTCTTTCTTGAGTTCGGGCCGATGCATGTCGGAATCACGCTGAAGCCGCTTGCACTGCAGTACGTGTTCGCGTACAGGCTGCACCGCTTCTTCATGGTTCTTGCACCCGCGATGGCAGGAATAATAGGAATAGCGCTGGCAAAGGCGCTCGAAGTTAAGAACAGGTACCTGCTTGGCGTTGACATGGTTCTCGTATTGCTGCTGCTGGCATTCCTCTACTGGAACAATTCGCTCATAAGCTACTCATATTACTGGTGGCAGATGTATCCCGAGCAGATAGTCATGCAGGCGGCAAATTTCCTGAGGTACAACGTCACAGGCTCGCCGCTAGTCTATCTGGAGGCGTACTGGCACAACACAACAATAACATACACAGGGGCACTCTTTCCAACCTATTTCGGCGATCCGTCCACATCGCGAGTGATATTCGACATAACAAATACGACGCCCTGCTCACAGTTCCTGCCTGACAATTACGTCGTATGGTCCGGCCCCCCGAAATGCAGCGAATGGGTAAACGTACTCAACATAACCATACCAAAGGACGCACCGATCTACTATGTGGAGTATGAGACGCCGACTCTTATTTATAGACCGACGAACGTATACTACATCAAATAGGCGATATCCAATGGCAGGCTACAATATTGTGCTTTTTTCAATCCTTCTTTCGGTAGCGTTGCTTGGCACCTCTCATGCCGGAACGCAGCCATCCGCGTGTGGCATATCCATAAACCAGTCTAACGCGTACGTATCGCTCGCCAGCACAGGCTGCCAATCGTATTCGATCGCATTCGCAGCAGGAACCTCGTACAGCAAAGCGGTCTGCACAGGCAGCGATTTTTCTATTGGAAATGTGATTTTCGGCCAAAGCACCTACAACGACACCCTTTCAAATTGCACATTCTCCAGCGCTACAATAACGTCAATGAACGGCTCGCATGACAACATCCTGTCGCCAAGAGGATCATATTCCTTCGCGTTCCAGAACAACAACTCCAACGTGGCTCTAGGCTACTATTTCACATTCGTGCCAAGGAACAGCTCAGGAGTTGTCGGTTACCAGGGCTTTGCTTCAATAGTCCCGTACGCCCTGGATCAGATAGGCGGCGGGCAGATAAACTCGCAGGGCGACAATCTTTCCTCCATAATAACACTGGCGCGCAAAAACAACTACACGCTGCCGCGGTTCGGTTATTACGCTCCCACAAACAGCACCGGCAACATAACATTCGCGCTCGAGGCGGAGCAGATCAGCAAATCAGGGAACATAAGTTACAATCCCTACTGGCTGGTCGACCCTTTCTGGGGCCACGACATCCTGACATTCAGGAAATTCAACATAACCTCCGATTACAGGTACACCCCGACATTCCTGGCGCCGTACCATGAGGAAGAGGACATACAGCTTCCTGACGACACAAACGTCTACTGGAACTTCACCATAAGGACGTACAGCAATCCTCCATCCGACTACCTGAAGTTTGTCAGCGGCTACCAGGTGGATCCGAACAATACTATAATGCATATCGCATACAACGTGTCGAACGGCACGATACGCTATGACAGGGGTGTGCAGAATCCAGGAGTGCACGAGTTCATAGGCGTTCTCAAGGCTCCCTCGATAGGGGAGCAGGACAATTCCACCACAGACACTTATTCTGTAGGGATATCGTACTGCACATACCAGATGCCAGGAATAACGATTCCAGGCTACTACACGTTTTCGAGGAATGGGATATACAGGCTCAGGACATTCTGGCCGACGAACGATCTGTGCCCTGTGGCGCTGCAGATACAGGACCATAATACAGTAATAAACTGCGGAGGCGGTAGCGTCAATTCCACCAACGTCAGCATAATGCTCCTGGGCTCAAACTATGTCGAGCTCGACAACTGCAGGCTGTATGGCAACGCCATACAGGCGAGCGATTCAAGCAACATCTACCTTAACAATTCCATCGTTACTGCCAACAATGCATCCAACATCGCGCTAAACCTCAGCGATTCAACAATATTCCTGAACAACGATAGCTTCGTCGGGTATACAAAGCCCTCCATACTTAAGAATTCCACAGCCGTTAACAGGAGCATAACAATCATCGCTCCGAGCATAACGACAACGGTCCCGCAGAAAGCAGCGAATCTTACCGCATACGCTTCACAGACGCAATCCACTCCACTGCGCACATACTACATAACGCTTGCATTCGTCATAATAGCTGTAATGGCATACCTTGCTTACGCCGCGGCGGCCCGGCGCATCTCGCGCGGCTAGAGCTTGTAGCCTATCTTCCTGAGCATCTCCTTCCGTTCCTTTCTGTCGCCGTCTCCCTCAATCCCAAGTGGCTTCCCCCCGTCGACTATGCCAACTATTGCCCTCCCCTTTTTAGTCTCCACCACCGCTACCTGGACGGGGTTCGCTGTCGCGCACATCACCCTTGACACTTCGTCAACCATCTTTATCCTGTTTGCGACGTTTATCGGGTATGCGTCTTTCATCAGTATTATGAAGGAGTGTCCTGCTCCAACTTCCAGTGCATTCTTCTCTGCCAGCTTCCTGAGCGATTTATCGTTTCCCTCGCTTCTCACGAGCCTCTTGCCGCTCGCCTCGCAGAATGCGATTCCGAATCTAACTTTCGGCACCGAGGAGACTACTGCCTCGTAAAGATCCTCAACGCTCTTTATGAATCCTGCGTGCCCGATTATCACCTGGGTCTCATCATCCTTCTCAATGTCCACTATATCCAAGTCCATCAACACCACCTTCGTCATGTATCCTTATCACAACTAATTCCTCGAAGAAAAACTTCTTACGCCCTACTATCGACGCCCCTCTAATTCCCGCATCGCGCTCGTATCCGTTCACGCTGCTTTCAAGCAGCAGCGCAGTCCCTCCAATTTCAAGATGCTCCCGATAGCCCTGCAGGAACCTGTCTATGAGATCCCTGCCGGAAGGCCCTCCCTCAAGGCTCGCATCTCTTCCAGCAAGATCGGCCTCGCCGTCGCTGACAAGGTACGGGGGATTGAACACTATAGTGTCGAACCTGCCGCTTATGCTGTTGAACATGTCCGACCTTATGAAATCGCCTGCAACTCCGTTGGCTGCCGCGTTGGCCTTGGCGCAGTCCAGCGCTTTTTCATTTATGTCGGAAAATGTAACTTTGCATCCATTCAGCGCGGCTGCTATGCCCTGTATGCCGCTTCCTGTGCCTAGGTCAAGCACCCTTCCTTTCGCGTACTCCAAAACAGACTCTTCAAGCAGGAAGGAATCCTCGCGCGGCTCGTACACTCCATCGCACGCGCCTATAATCCCCATACGCTTCACTTCCGTCACATCATTCCATCAAAGCATGCGGTCCTTCCTGAACGTCCTTACGCTGACGTAGAAGAGGGCAAGGGCCATGACTGCTAGAAGAAGTATCACGTATGCAAAGAATGCGACAGTCAGCGAGGCAAGCCCAAGTATCGATACGAATGGCATTATCAGGACAGGCAATATTATCAGCGTGCTAATCTGCTGCGACTCCTTAACCCCCCTGACGTGCGACGACACCAGCACAACTATGCCTATCGTTACTATCGCCAGGAACGGCGACGCAAGTATCATCATCAGCCACGCCGCTGTAGGCAGTATGTACTCGTGGAAACTGCCCATTGCGAACGTATTCGTCACGGCGCCGTATATGGCGAAAACCGCAATTGTGAGTATTATGGTTGGTATGAATGATGCCATTATCTTTCCCAGGAGGAGCTCGGATTTCCTTACAGGGGTAGCAAGAAGCGCCTCGGCAGTCTTCCTCTCCTTCTCCCCTGCAAAGCTGTCGGCTGATATCACGGAAGAAGTCAGTATCGGCATCGTAAGGAATATCGGGCCCAGAACGTTTATCGCGAAATACCTCATGAATGTTGCTGCGTTCGCACCCTGCAGTATCGGCGGCGCGCTTGGCAGGGAGGAGATTCTGGATATCACTGACGGCGCAGCGTATATGGTGACGTAGAAGGTTAGTACGGGAAGCACTATGGCGAAGAAAAGTGGCACCGCAAGCATCGGCCCGTATATCGACACGCTGCTGAACACCTCGCGCATGTCCTTCACTGCTATAGCCCAAGCGTTCCTGAAGTCCATCATCGTTCACCATCAAGCGACATCTTCTCTATGAGCGGCTCAGTGTAGTCTATCCCTGCTATCTCGGCTCCGGCGTCTAGAAGCTCCCTTATGACAAGATTGATATCCTTGGAGGAGGATATGCGCACCTTTATGTACGTCGTGTTTCTTCCGTTGGTGGATTCCAGCCCGGTGATCCTCGAAAGCCTGCTAGAGCTTATCTGCCTTGCCAGCCTTACATTTATGTAGGAATCCTTGAGCATGCTCTTGTAGAGGCTTGCGCTGTCAGTGCCCGCCACTATCCTGCCTTTCTTTATTACGAATATCCTGGAGTTGAACCTCGTTACCTCATCTATCTTCTGCGTCACGAACAGTATTGTGGCTCCCTCGCGCTCCTTCCTGAGAAGATATTTGCGTATCCTTTCGGATGCGTTCGCATCGAGGAATGCTGTCGGTTCATCCAAAAGTATTATCGAAGGATTGTTTATCGTTGCCCTGCAGAAGGCGACCTTCTGCTTCGTGCCGCGGCTCAGCTCGAACACTTTCGAATCCATGTAGTTGTAAGCGTCAAGCTCCTTAAGGACTGAAGACGCCCTCTCGATTATCTCGCTGTCATTCAAGCCGTACAGCCTCCCGAAGAATTTCAGGTTGTCCCTGACGCTGAGGTAATCGTAGAGCGCGTAGTTGTCTGAGAGAAGCGCAAGTTTCCTGTGTATCTCGTCGTTGTCGTACGGGTCTATGCCGTCAACCCTGACCGTACCTGTGTCAACCTTGTACAAGCCATCAATGCATCTGAGGAGCGTGCTCTTGCCAGCGCCGTTGGCGCCGAGTATAATGCTCATGCCCCTCTTCAGCTTGAGATCCACGCCATCGAGGGCAGCTACCTTTCCGAACCTCTTTGACACGCCTTTGAGCAGCACTGACTCGCGCATGATTACAATTCCCACAAGCCCATATTTAAAATATTCGCAAAAGCAGAAATGCCAAACAGCAATATGCTTTCCCACCAGATGGCAGTACACACATATCGTGAGCAGGCTTAGCTTCCGAGTTCGGAAAGGGATCGGGCGTTGCCCTGCTCCTATTACCGTTTGGCAGTATTATTCTAACATCAACGCTTATATAATTAACGTTTCAGGAGTGCAACGCAAGTTCATTGCTGCCTCCTCTCTTCCCTTATAAGCGGTGCAATTCTGCTCCCGACAAGCCCCTCAATCTTCCTTATCTCATCATGTGTGAGCCCGGCCTTGGAAAGGCAGTTAGTTGCGGACCTCCTCTCCCCTGGGTTGGCGAACGGTCTTATCGCATAGGCTATCTCGTGCAGCGCCTCCTCCCTCCTTCCCTTTGCGAAATAATAAGTTCCCCTGCGGAATTCTTCGTTGAATATATCGTGGAATCTCCTGTGGCCTTTTGCAGTCCAGTTGAAGAACAGCGCGTCAATTTTGCCAGCCTTGTAAAGAGCCTCAATGACCTTCCTGTCATTTTCACCAATGCTCGCATCAACGTGCTTGAGCGCATCGCCACTAAGCAGCCAATCAATGTAAAAGCCGACGTTTACGCTATCCAAAATGTGAATGCGTTTCCGATCAATGTAAGCCATAAGGTTATGTTTGGCGCTTCAGATATAAAGCGATTGCGGGTCAAGGCAGGTTCAGTACCAGCCCCTCGCCTTCATCGCTTTTGCGACCCTGTCGACCGCTATTATGTAAGCTGCAGTTCTGGGCGCTATCTTCGTGCCGTTCGACTCGTACTTCTTCTTCAGGGCCATTATGTCGTTGAAGGACTTCGTTATTATCTTGTCGAGCTTCTGGTATACCTCATCCGCAGACCAGTAGTAACCGCCGATGTTCTGCACCCATTCGAAGTACGAACCTATGACTCCACCGCTGTTGACCAGGAAATCCGGGAGGTCCATCACCCCTTTCTCCTGCAGTATGCCATCCGCGTCAGGAGTTACGGGCCCGTTTGCAAGCTCAAGTAAAAGCTTCGCCTTGATCTTGTCTGCGTTGTCTCCCCTTATTTGGTTCTCTATCGCCGCTGGAATCAGTACGTCGACGTCGAGCTCAAGCAGCTGCTCATTCGTGAGCTTTTGTCCACCCTCATAACCCTGCACGCTCCCAGTCTCCTTCTTTGCGGCTTCGAGTTTTGCGAGGTCGAGTCCTTTCGGGTCGTACACAGCTCCCTGCGAGTCGCTTATCGCCACTACGTTCGAGCCGAAGAGCTTCTTCGACAGCGTGTATGCGAACATGCCTGCGTTGCCGAATCCCTGTACCGCTATCTTTGCCTTCTTCAGGTCTATCCCTAGCATTTTTGCTGCCTCGCGCATGACGAACATGCCTCCCATGGCTGTGGAGTCCCCCCTCCCTTCGCTGCCCCAGACCTCCAGCGGCTTGCCTGTTATCATCCCGAACGAGTCGTGCCTGACTATGTTGCTGTATTCGTCCATCATCCATGCCATTATCTGCGGCGTGGTATACACGTCTGGGGCAGGTATGTCCTTGTCTGGGCCGACTGCGTCAGCTATCGCACGAACGTATCCCCTGGAAAGCTGCTCAAGCTCATAATCGTTGAGCTGCTTCGTGTCGCATATTATGCCTCCCTTCGCTCCGCCGAACGGGACGTTCGCGAGCGACACCTTCCACGTCATCCATGCAGAGAGCGCCTTAACAGTATCAAGCGTCTCCTTCGGGTGGAACCTTATGCCTCCCTTTCCCGGGCCGCGCGCGTTGTTGTATAGCACCCTGAATCCCTTGAAGACCTTAGTGCTGCCGTCGCGCATCCTTACCGGTATGTTGACCTCGAGGATCCTCATCGGTTCCCTAAGTATCGCATGCGCTTCCTTGTCAAGCTTCATTACTTCCGCAGCATTGTCCAGCTGCTTCTGCGCTATCTCAAATGGGTTCAAATCCTCTGCCATACTATCACGCTTTAGAAACAAAGGGCGGATCAACCGTCCGTATTAGTAACGCGAAATAAAAGTTTATATACCTGCGCAAAATAATCTTTACAGAAGTAAAATCCTGCCGTGGTAGATGATGAATCTGCGCCATCTGCACCGTCGGCACATAAAATTCCTGGACTGTTTTTCTGAAGCCGCGTATCCAATTCCCATATTCGCTAGAATGCAGAACCTTTTTAAAGCTTTATTAGGAAATTTACCATAGGCGATACAGATGAGCGACTTGGTGAGTGAATACCTAGGAGGGAATACGGGAAGCGTGGCGAAACCAGCTACTACTGCTGAAACATACGACAGTGCGCAGATAAAGATTGCGACGATAGGCATCGGCGGCGCTGGAAACAACGCAGTCAACAGGCTTATAAAGTCCGGCGTCAAGGGGACAGACTTCGTGGCTATAAACACGGACGCGCAGCATTTCAAGATAATAGATGACAGAATCCACAAGGTGCTTGTAGGCAAGAGCATAACGAGGGGTCTCGGCGCAGGCGGAAATCCGGAAGTGGCGAGGAAGGCTGCAGAGATAGACAGGCAGCTCATAGAGGATGTCGTATCCGGAGCGCAGCTGGTCTTCCTGTGCGCAGGAATGGGCGGCGGAACCGGTACGGGCATAGCTCCGGTGGTGGCACAGATGGCCAGGGAGCAGGGCGCAATTGTTGTGTCGATAGTCACATACCCGTTCGACGTCGAGAGGGTAAGGAAGGTGACCGCGGAGAACGGCATCAAGGAGCTCAGGAAATACAGCGACAGCGTAATCATACTGGACAACGACAGGCTTGTCAAGCTTGTCCCGAACCTGCCTATGAACGATGCGTTCGCTCTCGCTGACGAGGTCATAGCGAAGGCGATAGGCGGACTGGTGTGGACCATAACGCAGCCCAGCATGATAAACATCGACTTTGCGGACGTGAGGAGCATAATGGGCAACGGCGACGTAGGCTTCATAGCGGTCGGAACGGGCAAGGGCGCCGACAAGGTGCACATAGCGACTGAGGCGGTGCTAAAGAACAAGCTGCTCGACGTTGATTTCGAGGGTGCAAGCGGTGCGATAATACACATATCGGGAGGCGCTTCGCTCAGCATAGGAGATGCAATAGAGGCAGGAAGGGTCATAACCGACAAGATGGACGCGAAGGCGAACATCAAATGGGGCGCGAGGATAATACCCGGATACGACGACATGATAGACATAGTCGCAATAGTGACAGGGGTCAAGGGCGCGAGCATAGTCGGGAAGACCGAGGAGAAGAAGCCGAGGCAGTTCTCCGATCTCGAGTTGATAGGCTGAAAAGCCTATCTCGCTCTTGCATTTAGGGTGGTAATGATGGACGACTACACAAGCATGGAATCAAATTTTGCAGTTGTTGGGGTAGGCGGACGTGGCAGCAACCTCGTCCACAGGCTCAGCACGAAGGGAATCAAGAGCGCAGACACGATAGCCATAAACACGGATGCCAAGCATCTCAATATGATAACAGCGCAGAAGAAGCTGCTCATAGGCCGTGACCTTACCCGCGGACTTGGGGCTGGAGGATTCCCGGAGATCGCAGCCAAATGCGCAGATGCGAGCAGGTCCGAGATAATGGACTCGCTCAGCAAGTACGACATGATATTCCTGGCCGCAGGATTGGGCGGCGGAACGGGCACTGGCGCCTCGCCGATAATAGCGCAGATGGCCAAGGAGATGGGCATACTGGTCATATCATTCGTCACATATCCTTTCTCAATAGAGAGGAGCAGGATGACAAAGGCAGACTGGGCTCTCGACGCGCTCACAAAGAATTCCGATACAACGATAGTGATAGAGAACGACAAGCTGCTCAGCTATGCGCCCAACCTTCCGATGGAGAAGTCGTTTGAGCTGATCGATGACATAACTGTCAACGCTGTGCGCGGCATAGCAGACGCGATAAAGATCCCCAGCATGATAAATCTCGACTTTGCCGACCTGAAGGCGGTGCTCAAGAACGGCGGCACTGCTGTGATAAACATAGGCAATGGCGCAGGCGTAGACAAGGTTGACAAGGCCATAAAGTCGACCAAGACTCATCCGCTCATGAACTTTGACATGCAGGGTGCAAGGAGCGCGCTGATACACATCTCAGCAGGAACTGCTCTGACGATAGATGAGTGCAACCGCGTTGCCGAGGGCGTGACTGAGGGTCTTGACGCAAAGGCCAACGTGATACTCGGAGCGAGGCTTCTTCCTGAGCTGGAGGACCAGATAAAGGTCACGTCCATAATAACAGGAGTCAAGCCGATACTGGGCAAGGAGGAGTTCGCGTACACGGGCAAGGTTCAGGCAGGGACGGGCAGCATACTGGACAGCATATACTGATTCAGCGCTGCGGTCCAGCAGCCCTTAAGGGCCGAAGCAACCTAATCTATATAAAACTTTAAGGTCAATCATAACTGTTTTAAGTGTTTTAAGCGGGTTTTATCCATGGAGGGAGAGACTACATATTCAACGATGAAGGAGCTAAGGATAGGGCGCTACGTGCTCATAGACGGGATACCATGCAAGGTCGTCGACATAGACATAAGCTCGCCGGGCAAGCACGGCTCAGCGAAGATGCGCGTCACTGCTATAGGCATATTTGACGGGCAGAAGAAGACGATACTGAAGCCGAGCGACTCTGATGTCGAGGTGCCGGTGATAAACAAGAAGAAGGCCCAGGTAGTTTCGGTTGAGGGGAGCAGCGCGCAGGTGATGGACCTTGAGACGTACGAGGTATTCACGCTCGCAATACCTGAGGATCTGCAGGGCAAGCTAAAATCGGGCAATGAGGTCGAGCTGCTTGAGGCAATGGGCAACAAGACCATATCAAGGACTGTGGGATGAAATCATGGAGATAAAAATAATAGAAGATTTTGAAGAGAAGCTGCTTAACAGGCGCAGCGTGAAGTTCAGCGTTTCCGAGGATGCTCAGACAGTTTCCAAGGAGGAGGCGAAGAAGGAACTCTGCAAGAAGCTCGGTGCCAGCCCGGACGCTGCGATAGTGTATAGGGTGGACCAGTCGTACGGCGTGCGCCAGTCATTCTGCTACGCACACATATACGGGAGCGAGGATGCGCTCAAAGCATCCGAACCGGCGTACGTGCTTGCCCGTGCAGCAAAGAAGTCCGCGCCGGAAGCGCAGGAGCAGAAGGAGTGACGATTCAGGGGTTTTATAGATGGCAGAAAAAAAGGAGCAGAAGAAGAGCTTCACGCCTTACAAGCAGCGCAGGCAGTGCCCGAAATGCGGTTCAGGAATGGCAGAGCACTCTGACAGGTTCTCCTGCGGCAGGTGCGGTTACACCGAATTTAAGAACCAGAAAGCAAAGAAGGTGTGACATTTGGCGTCGCAGGCTGGAAGTCGTAACAAAAAAACTCAAACCAGGAAAAAGAGCAACGTGCGCGCAAGCGCAACGAAGCGCACTACGCGGCTTTCAAGCCGCGCAAAATCGTCTGGCTCTGCGCCGCGTGCAACCGCTCCTAGGATACAAACCAGGCGTGACCCGCCGTACATCCGGTATTTCATATATGCAGTGACCCTTTTCCTTTTCGTGTTCACGTTCTACACTCCAGTGCTGTTCTACCAGGGCGTTCTTACAGAGAACTTTGTAAACTTATACTCTACGATATCGCTCTCGCTGCTTTTCCCATTCCTTGTGTTCTCATACATGCTGCTGAAGGGCAACACGGTGCGCGGCATAGTCTCTGAGCTGGGCCTTGGCCGCAGCAGGATAAAGGCCAGGTACATAGGGCTAGGCATAGGCATATTCCTGGTGATACTGCTCCTCGAGCTAGGGACCGGAATATTCTCGTCGATAACAGGCATACCGCTTCCAACAAACGTCAAGCAGACGCTATCCGGCTTCCCGCTGTTCTTCTACATATTCACGTTCACTATCGCGCCGATAGACGAGGAGATTCTCTTCAGGGGCTTCCTCGTGCCAAGGGTAGGCATAGTGCTGAGCGCCTTCATATTCGCGATACTGCACTTCGGGTACGGCTCCGTAGTCGAGTTCGCAGCCGCGTTCATATTCGGCCTGATAGCAGGTTATGCGTTCAAGAGGACAAAATCTCTGTACACCACAATAACCGCACACGCCCTCGTGAATTTCCTCTCGATACTCCTGCTTTTCCTGATATGATGCGATAGAATGAAAGTGCGAGTTGTCTCGGTCCAGCCCCTCTACCAGGTAAACGTAGGCTACATAGCCAGGATAGCCGCAAACTTTGGCGTTACGAAGCTCTATTTCGTAAGGCCGCGCTGCAGGATACTCGGTAAGAAGGCCATAATGTACTCGAAGCATGGGAGATCGCTGCTAGAATCGGCTATCGTGTGCGGCTCGATAAAGGAGGCTACTGCTGGAAGTATTGCAGTTGCAACCACGGCAGAGAAGCACAAAGGCTCGATGTCCTTTTTCAACTCGATAGGCCTTGGCGAGCTGTCTGCATCGCTACGCTCAAACGGAGCAAGTGCAGTGTCTGTGGTGCTGGGAAGGGATGACACAGGGCTTACAAAGGAGGAGATATCAGAATGCGATTATACGCTGTCGCTTGACACTGGAAGGAGCTACAAGACACTTAACATCTCCCACGCTCTCGCCATAATACTATATTCATTGGCTCGCGCGCCATCGGACGAAATGGCAAAGCACGCGTCGCAGAAAGAGCTTGAACGGCTGTTCCTTCTGTTTGGCTCCGTGGTAAATTCAATGGGCCATGTGCGCAACAAGAAAGGCGTCGTCCGCGTCTTTGAGCGTGTGCTCAGCAGGGCGAACCTCTCTTCAGAGGAAGTGGCCGCGCTCTCGGCTGCATTCTCCAAAAATAAGAAGTAGCGGCTGAAGCATTACTGCTTCGCCTTCCTGTTCTTGACTATCTTTACCTTCGTGGGAGTGAGCATTATTATTCCCTTCTCCCTGTCGAGTATCGCTATGTCCCCGTTTATCTTCTGCACGTACTCCTTTATCGTGTTTATCATAGAGTCCCTTGTGTTTGGCCTCTTCGACAGCGCCATTACGTTCAGTAGAAGTATGTTCTTCTTCTGCAGCTCCTCCTCCACTTTCTGGAGGTCGCTCTCCTCCTGCAGCTCGAACGGCTTGACATAGAAGTCCGCAGGCTCGTTAAGGACATCAACATCCTCTATTTCAGCAGCATTCATGTACTCCTCGATATTCAAGTCCTTCGAGGATGCACCCAATGATTTCCCAAGTTTGTCGAAAAGTCCCATCAATTCACCTTTATCGCCTAACTATTTTACCTATGCTAATATTTTAATACTTTCTATTTTAGCGGAATATACCGGTAGAGTTGGAGCAGCGTCGGCAAGCGCAAGCCAGAGTGCCTCGCATGCAGACCAGTAACATTTTAAAAGTTGGCATAGATATATTCAAGCTGGTTCGATGATAAAGCTCAAGCGCGTCTACGACAAGGTCGACATAACGGACGGCGAGAGGATACTGATTGACAGGATGTGGCCGCGCGGAATAAGGAAGAGCACGTCAAACATAGACCTCTGGCTCAAGAACATAGGGCCCTCGCACGAGCTGAGGAAATGGTTCGGCCATCAGCCGAGCAGGTTCAAGATGTTCTCTATACGCTACAAGAAGGAGTTGCGCGACAACAGGACTGTGGACAAGCTCCTCGCCATAATTGATGAGGAGGATCCTGTGACGCTGCTATACTCTGCGAGGGACACAAAATACAACAACGCCGTGGTGCTCCTGTCCTTTCTGAAGTCAAAGCTAAAGGAAAGGGAGAGGGCAGGGCTGAAGGTCAAAGCCTGAGCCAAATCCTAAGTGGTAATCTGGAGGTTATAATAGACACCAGTTCGATACTATTCTCGTTCGAGTACCGGAAGGATGTATTTGGGGTCGTTGAGGCGGAATTTCCGCACGCCACAATGTCAATATCCAAGGGCATACTGCGCGAACTCGCGTCCGCAGCACTCAACAAGGGCAGAAAGGGCGCGGCAGCCCGTACTGCCCTGCTCGCGGTAAAGTCTAAAAAACTTAAGGTGTATAATAATAACGGGCATGTCGATGCGTGGATAGTGGGAATGGCGCGCGCATCTGGCGGAAAGGTGGCGATAGTCACCAATGATACGCTACTTGTGAAAAGGCTCCACAGTTTCCAGGGCCTGAGGATAAGCAAGCTGTCAAAGGATGGCAGGCTCAGATATTGATGTTCAAATGGTGAATCTATGTATAACGTGTATGCTGTAAAAGACACATTCAGCCTTCCTCCCGAGTATTTCGGCAAAAACCTTGAGCTCGCGGCGCAGGACATACTGCAGAGGAAGTACGAGGGCTATTCCGACAAGGACATGGGCATAATACTGGCGATATTCAACGTGAGGGATATAAGCGATGGCGAAATATACCCCGGGGATCCAGGCACCCACCACGAGGCGGAGTTCGACGTCCTCGCATACATGCCAATAGTGAACGAAATAGTCGTTGGCGAAGTGACGGAGCTCGCCGAATTCGGCGCATTCGTCAGGATAGGCCCAATGGAGGGACTGGTTCACGTCTCGCAGATGGCAAACGATTTCCTCTCATACGACAAGAAGACGCAGCAGTTCACTTCGCGCCAGAAAGGGCTCAACATAAAGAAGGGCGACCAGGTGTTCGCAAAGATATCAACGGTGAGCATGAAGGGAGGCGTCAAGGGCTCGAAGATAGCGCTTACGATGAAGCCGGAAGGCCTCGGAAAGCCCGAATGGTTCTCGCTTTCGCAGAAGGGAATCAATTCGAAGAAGCAGAGGCCCAAGAAGTAATAATCTTATGGTGATATCATGTCAGATGAAAAAGCCTGCAAGAACTGCGGCCTGATAATAAGCCATGGCGACACGTGCCCGCTGTGCGGCTCTAAGGAAATGTCCACTAGGTGGTCCAGCTACGTGATAGTGGTCAACGCCGAGAAATCAGCGATAGCCAAGAAGCTTAACTTTTCTGTGAACAGCACCTACGCAGTAAACGTGGATTGATCAGGGGGCTTAAGCCTCCGTCTCATTTTTCTCGTTCTTCTGGCCGTCTTCGATCTCCGCCTTTATGTACTCCTCCTGGACGTCTACCTTTTCGAATTCCTTCATGTAAGTGAAAAGTGCCGCTATGAGGCTAGCCTTCCCGACGAAGTAGTCCGCGTTCTTGTTAACCTTGCTGTCGTAGACGAGCGTGGCGTTCTTTCCCTTGACCTCAACCTTGCTGGGCTTGGCGCTGTAAGTGTCGCCCAGCGCCTCCACCTTCTTTCCCGCGTCTTCGAGCTTTGACGCGATTTTTATCTTGTACTTTATGTTCTTCCCTGCATAGGGGTTGTTCGCGTCAACCACAACCCTTCCGGAATTAACGCTCTTCACGATTGCTGGCGCGTTGTCTATGTTTATCTCCATCCCGGGGACAGGGTCTATGTCGTGTGCCCTGAACTCGGAGAGCGGCATTACCCTGACCAGATCGTCGCTCCTCTCGCCGAAAGCCTCTTCCGGCTTGAACGTGAACTCCTTCTCCTCGCCTACGCCCATCTTCCTTATCTCCCTGTCAAGCCCCTTTATCACTCCGCCCGAGCCGACTATCACGAGCACCTTGCCGTACTTTATCTTGTCGTTGTATATGCCCTCCTTCTTTGCGCTCTCCTCATACGTCGTCGCTATGAGCTTGCCTGCGTCGGCATCCCATGCCTGATACTCCATCTCTACGAAATCTCCATCTACGAATGACATAATGCATCAACCCTGAGTATCGAATGCAGCACTGCGCGTGCATCGGAATACAAATAGTTATTTATAATTCTACAGAGAAATCATTTTATAACTATCCCCACCATAGGGTTGTTCGCGGTAATGGTTCAATGGATGAAAAAAGAAAGAAGAGCTTCCTGTTCTTCGGGTCGCTCTTCGTGGCTGTGATATTCCTCTCGTCGTACGCGTCGTTCGGCAGCAACGGCAATCCGCTGCAGAGCAACAGCACTACAACGATAAAGTTGAACATAGTAACTAACTATGCTTCAGGTGACGTGAACGGTACCATACTCAACTACTCAAAACACTTCTCCATATCAGCCAAGAACGGCACCAATGCGACGACGCTAGCAGATCTTATTAACAAGCTTGAGGCGAACAACTCAATAAACAGCTATAGCGGCGGCAACCTGAGCTACTCAATAGATCAGGGCACAATGAACGCTTTCGACATATACAAACTGCTGCAAAGCAATCACATTAACGCCAGCTTTTCGGTGACAAGCACCGTAAAACTTCCTGCTGAGGCGTACCTGCGTAACCAAAATTATTCATACTACACAGTACTGCCTAACGCAACTTACAAATTTCCCCTATCGTCGCTTTTGAGCATAGGCAGCAATGTACCCGTACACATAATCGCAACCGGAATATACCAAAGCAACAGCAGCGTCTTCAGGATATCCCCCGGCAGCATACACGTGACGCTTAAGCAATGAACGCGTCTTATTGCTCAGCTTCTTCCCTCGAATGGTGCTCAAGACTTCTTCCTATAGCAGAAAGTTTCTGTATGTCGAGGTAAGAATCGTTCTTCCCTATCCCTGAATCTATCACGTACTTCCTTATCGCCTCAGGCTTGACTCCCCTGTTCCTGAAGCCCATTATCGTTGGAGCTCGTGGATCGTCCCATCCTGTCAGCCTTCCTTCTGCTATCGCCTTCCTTATGTCTGACTTGTGCGCCATCTCTCCCCTAACCTTAAGCACGCCAACTTCCAGGATATGTGGTTTACTCCAGGAGAAGTACTTGAAAACATACGCCTGCTTCATCTGGTTTATCTCGTGCTCCTTGCCGCGTATGACTAGATTTATGCTGAGCTCGTGGTCATCTATCGCAGCTGCGAAATTGTAAAGCGGCCACACTCTGTATCTGTCCTTTGTGAGCGGATGCTCCTCGTCTATGATCCTGAACATTACCCAGTCCCGCACAGAAACGTTCGAATGCGACATGTCTGTCTTGAGCCTGAGCACAGCCTCGCCCTCCTTATAATCTTTCATCATCCTTCCCCATCTCTCAACGTTCTCCCTGACGCTGAGGGATCTGCACGCGCACGCGGTGCCGCTGAGCCTGTTGCTGTGCATCGTTTCCTTGTCGCACGTGCAAACGTAAGCCATTCCCGCCTCTATGAGCTTCTTGGCATATGAATAGTACAGCTCCATCCTGTCGCTCTGCCTTATTACTTCGGCTATGTTGCAGCCAAGCCACTTCACGTCCTCGACTATCGAATCGTAAGCCTTAAGTATGGGCTTCTTGGTCTTCGGGTCTGTGTCCTCCAGCCTAACGTAGAACTTCCCCGAATACTTTTTTGCGTATTCATCGCAAAGTATCGCTACCTTCGCGTGCCCTATGTGCAGGAAGCCGCTCGGGTTTGGAGCGAAACGCGTATTGACGCGCATTCCGTTTGTTGCCCACTGCAGGTCCGGCAGACCCTCCCTCTGCTTCTTCTCAAGGAAAGTGTACTTAGAGACCTCCAGCTCTATCTCGCTCCTGCTTAGCTTGTTCACCCCTTCAACTATCTTGTCGACAAGCTCGGCAGTCCTCGCCCTGTCCTTTTTCGAGTCCGGAATCTCGGCGAAGACCTTGCTGATTACCGGGCCTGGTTTGGCGACCCCATAATCTAGAGCGTTCTTCAGCGCATGCTTGCGCGCAACATTGATTATATCCTCTTCAGAAATGCAATCACCCGTATAGCCTATCCATGTCCGTCAGGAGAATCTTCGCGGTATCCAGCTCCCCCACCTTCACCAGGTACTCAAGCACAGTTCTTGCGTCAGCGTACGCCTTCTTCATGAAGAGCGCATACCCTATGTAGTAGAATACGTTGAAGTTTACCTTTCCATCGCGTATCATCCTGTCGCAGTGTTCGAGCAGGCTCTCAGGCTTCTTCGTGTGGGCGTGCATCACTATCTCTGCATAATCCTTTAGGTAAACATTCTCGTCATTCTTTATCCTGCCGAGGTAGTATTCGGCTCCTTTCTCGTGACCAAGCTTGATTTCAGCGAGGAATGGTATATAATTCATCGACATGCTTTCTCCGCCGGCAGCATTCTTCTCCGCAGCTTTGACAGAATGGTTGAGCAGCATCTTAGCATGCAGCATGAGCTTCTCGGCGTTCTCCCTGTGCACTGCGTTCTCCTCCATGAACCCGTCGAGATCGTAGCGTATCTTTTTCAGCTCGTCGTTTGAGTAGCGTATGTAGAACAGGCCCGCAGCGAGCAGGAATCCTGGCTCAGAATGCGTCGACAGCTTTGCATCTAGCGCAGCGGCTGCCTTTTCCGCATCTCCCCCCGAATAGAGCTTGGCTATCTGCGCATTCGCAGCTACGAGCGCATTGTCTGATGCTGACACGTCAGCTTTCCTTTGCGAAAGCGGCGCCTCGCATGTCCTGCATATGCCGAAATGGCCAAACGCGAGGCTCTCCGTGCCACAGTATGGGCAGTAGAGCTTCTTTGCCCTGCTGCAAAACCTCTCGATGGCAGCCACGTAATAGTCGTTAGGCAGAAAATCACCTTTTCCTGAGCACCGCGAACATGTGCAGCATGTCGTACGGCTCTATGGCAACGGTCTCGATTAGGTCGTATGCCACGCTTAGCTTTTTCAGTTCCTCTTTAAATACTTCACTGGGTTTTCTTGATATGTCTATGCTCTGCGATTTTATTGCGAAATAGGCGTATCCTCCCTTCGACAGGAACCTGCTGTTTGCGAGCAGCAGAGCAGCCTGGTCCCTGGCAGACGCGTCCTGGTAAATCACTCCGCATTCGCCTACGATGCCCGAATACGTGTCCGCATCGCCAGCATCTGCAAGTATCGGAAGAATGTTGCCCTTCCTCTCGCACACTTTGACAAGCTCGCGCATGTTCCTCTCAGAAAGTTCCACGCAGTACACTCTCCCACTGCCGCCTACAATGTCGCTAACGTGGCTTACTGTAGTGCCTGTGGCCCCTCCTATGTAAAGCACCGATTTTCCCGCGCCGAAGTGAAACTCTTTAAGGCCGTTCATTATCGCTGCAGCCAGCTTGCTCCTGTACGGGTTCCAGCCCCTGTACTCCTCGCCTCCGATATCGACGAGCTCCTCTCCGTATACTGCGTATCCGGGGGTTATGTTCTTCGTGAAGAGCCTGCCGTTTATGCGGTATACCCCATCAAAAAGCCTTTCAGGATCCATAAGGAATCATTATGGGTTTACGCTTGCAAAGTTAAATATTTATCCTGCAATCATACTTACGGTATCCATGGCAGAGGACATCGTGATTAAACGCTTCCTTTCGGAACTGATTTCGAGGCTGTCGGCAACAAGCGACTACGAGCGGATAACGTCTGAATTCTCAGCCATATCAAAGGACATACTCGGAATAGAGCATCTTGAGCTGGTCCTTCCATCCCAGGAGAAGAAGCTCGGGAAGCTCGAGGAGTACGTGGCGAACACCGGGAAGCCCTATGTCGACAACCAGCTTAGCGACTATTCAGCGTTCCCTGAGCTCATAGAGCTCAAGAACAGGGGGTTCCTGAGCTGTGCAGCAGTCCCATTTGTATCCGGAGGCAAGGTGGGCTCAATAGCCAAGTTCGCCTCTACGTCGCAGGAGAAGTTCAGCAACGACGTTCTGAGCATGCTGAGCATAGGCTACTCATTCGTAGGCTCGACAATATCGTTCAGATCAGAGTCGCGCAAGGCTGCCAAGCTAACAGACTATTTCGACGGTTCGTTCAATTCCCAGGTGCCGCAGCTGATAATAGACGAGCCCGGAAAGATAATACGCGCCAACAAGGAGGCGACTGCAAGGTTCGGCCTCTCCGTGCGCGGCGCAAACATCTCCTCAATCATGGGGGATGTGCAGCAGCTGCGCAGCTCATCCAGGAAGCAAACATTCAGGTCATTATCGAGGGACGGCACGCAAAGCGTCTACACCGCTACGCTCAGGCCTATAAGCTCCTCGCTGTCGATAGTCAGCATGCAGGACGACACGGCGCGCACGATGGCGAACGCCCTTACTTCGATAATCCCGTCAAGCGACTGGGTGCTGCTCGCGCAGCTCTCCAGCACGATGTCGATAACCTCGATCCATGCATCGAAGAGATGGCTCGGCGACTACGGCGGCGACGCGATGCTTGGAAAGGACGTTTCTACAATATTTCCCGAGCAGTCGCGCGAGCATCTGCGTGAGGCGATATCCTCGCTCAAGGAAGGCGGCGTCTACTCCGCTTCGGACAGGGTGAGCATCGCTGCACAGCCTGTGCGCGCGGACATATACGCGATGATGCGCTCTGGCATAACCTACCTTTTCGCAGTAAATACCGAAGCGCTGGATTACGCAAGGGACATGAAGATTGCGCTCGAGGACTTCATAAGCGAGACTACGGACTCCGTAATGGAGGTCGACGAGCTGGGCTACATAAAGGACTGCAACATATCCGCCTCGAAGGTGCTCGGCACTACAAGGGAGGAACTCGTAGGCAAGCAGATAAAGGACCTATACGCCGATCCCGCGCTCCTTGACAGGGACTTCTCGTACGCAAGGAACGGCACAAAGATCGACAATTCATATGCCGACCTGGTTATCGACACAAAGGACGGGGAGCAGAGCAGCCTGGTTCCCGGCACGCATTCTATACGCGTGATACGCGACCGCACCGGCGCAATGCGGTATTTCATAATATTCAAGGAGCTTGCAACGAAGCGCACCATATCCGACCTGGAGCAGCAGTTGAAGAACAGCTCCCAGGAAGTCAAAAAGCTCAGGTCCATAGGCGAGCAGAAGACAGATTTCATATACAACATAGCGCACGAGCTCAGGACGCCGCTGACGAGCATAAGAGGTTACTCCAAGCTGATATTCGACGGCAGCGCCGGGGAGCTCACGCCCACACAGAAGGACTTCCTCTCCATCATACTGTCGGAATGCGACAGGCTTACTCTGATAATAACCCAGGTGCTCGACGCATCCAAACTCGAATCCGAGAAGAAGGTCAAGCTCGACATACGCGAAGTCAGTCTGCAGCAGATGCGCGACAATCCCGCCATAGCAGGGCTCAGGGAGACCGCAGCCCAGAAGGGCCTGTCGTTCGAATGGAACGTAGACTATGACGTGCCAGCAATACGCGTAGACCTGAACAGGCTTGTCCAGGTATTCGTCAACCTGATAGGCAACGCGATAAAGTTTACAGATGCTGGCGGCATAACAGTCCACGCCTACATGAAGAGCAAGAAGACGCTGATGGTAAGCGTCTCAGACACCGGCATAGGCATAAGCGAGGAGGACAGGCACAAGCTCTTCAGGAAGTTCTACCAGGCGCCGAAAAAGTCCCTAGTCACGCAGCCAGGCAGCGGAACAGGTCTCGGCCTCTCAATAACCCGTGAGATAATACACCTCTTCGGCGGCAAGGTGGGCCTCGATTCAACGCTTGGAAAGGGCAGCACGTTCTATTTCACGATACCAGTTTCAAGGAAGCCGCGCCAGGCCCAATGATTTGCTGAATTGGCAGTCATTAGCAACCTATAATAAATTTTTTTGGGTTATCTCACTGTGGTATAATGGCGACCCCCGAGACGACCTCACAATTGCTAGACTTCATAAACAGCAAGCAGCAGATAACCTATAACGACCTGTCCGAGTACTCCCTATCCCGCGGTATACCCGAGTCTGAGCTTAAGGCTGCGCTCCGCGAGATGGAGTCATCGAAGAAGGTAGCAAGCAGGAACAACGGCGGGATACTCACCTACTACACGATAGAGGAGAACGAGATAAACGACGTGCTGATAGTCGAGGACGACAGGAACATAAGCAAGCTTGTGGCCCTCTCGATAGGCAGCGGCTACAACATCACCCAAGTTTACGACGGGGGCGAGGTCCTCCCATTGATACGCGGCAAGAAGCCTGACCTCATGATACTCGACCTCATGCTTCCGAACAAGGACGGGCTTGACATATGCCAGACAGTGAAGAGCGACCAGAACCTCAACGACATAATAGTGATACTGATAAGCGCTATGGACCCCACGAGCAACAGGTTCAAGGGCATAAAATACGGCGCAGACTACTACATAAAGAAGCCGTTCGACCCGCAGGAGCTGAAGAGCCTTGTCACAATATTCCTGAAGAAGAAGGGCAAGAGGTTCGACCCCCTTATAGACCTGCCAGACATGGAGGGCATAACAAAGGCTATAGAACGCTCCGTAAAGGACGGCATGTACACGATAGGGCGCTTAAGGATAGAGAACCTTGGCTCATACACCGAGAGATTCGGCGAGCGCTCCGGAATAACGATACTCAGGCTGATATCACAGCTGCTGCAGGACACTGTCTCAAGCATAGGAGGCGACACGTATGCGGGTTTCCTCAACACCGACGAATTCCTGATAGCTGGGGCAAAGCAGAACGTTGATGATGCTGTCAGCAGGATAAAGAACGAGTTTGGCATGGTGCTGCCCTTCCTTTTGCAGGACGAGGGCTACAAGATGCTGGACCTTGGAGTCGAAAGCCTGTTTGAATCCAACGAGGTGCCAAAGCTGTCGCTGCTCTTCATACCCTCGGAGATGGACAAGCTCATAGAGAGGCGTGCCACAATACTCAAAAACAAGGGCTACGACTCCTCAAGCAAGTCCATAGGGTCGTATACATATGAGGAGCTGCAGACGCTTTTCGGCAAGGGCGACCTGGACATAAAGATAACGCGCGACTCTAAGGGCATGCATCTCCATGTGAGCAAAACTGGCGATTAGGGATGCCGTTGCTGTCCAAAATGAGAGTTGTGCTTCCTAAAAAGCAGGAAAGGTTACAGGCATCGCTCGACATGATGGTTTCCTACGGCATAGCCCTCCTCATAATAGCGATAGCGCTTTACGTAGTGATAACCGTCGGCTTCTTCAACACCAAGTCTGTCACTAGCGACTGCATAGCCTCGCCAGGATTCTCGTGCACCACATACACGATAGCGCCCAACGGCACCGCAGTGTTCGTCATATCCCAGTCGACTGGAGGCACGCTCACAATAAACGGGGTGGCATGCGCTACGTCGCCAAACGCCACCGGCAACGGCCCTGCATACGGCAACCTGGGGATACAAAGCCCCTCCGTGGTGCCGGTGTTCTACCCGTATGGGGTGCCCGACAGCATAGTGATGTACAGCGGGTCGGCAAACACGATAGAGACCAACTGCTACATAGGGCCTGACAAGCTCGCGTCGGGTGGCCTCGGCGACAGCTTTACCGGCTATCTCTGGCTGAACTACACCTTCTCCGGATTGCCGAGCAACATAAACAACGTGCAGCAGGTAGCATCATTCACGACAAAATTCACGTGAGGCTCAGAAAAGGTTAAAAACTCTAAAAGAGAGGTCAGAAACGATGGGATACAAAGCGTTCCTGCTGTTCGCCGTGCTGGCTGCGGCTTTCGCCGCGTCACTCTCCAGCGCCGCAGTCGTGCACATAATTGAGCCCTATGCACTCAACGCCACCAACGGGACCACGATTCTGCTTGGCAAGGTGGGTCCGGGTCAGACGTTCTACCTAACGATAAACTCCACTACTGACAATTCCACCGGCTTTCCGGTGAGTTACGGCTGGAATGTGCTTAACGCTTCAGCGCTTCCTCCTGGATGGTTCGCGCAGCCGCAAAGGACTGACTCGCTCTCCCCTACTCTTGAGATCAGGCCCTCGCCTTCAACGCAGAACGGCACCTACGCGTTCAAAGTCACCGCTACAAACACCGGAAACTACTCCGGGCTCGGGAGCGTCACTTTCATAGCGATGGTGAACGTCACTCCTGACGTTTTTTCGATATCCGTATCGCCAAAGGTGCTGCATGCGGTAATAGGTGTTCCTGCAGAGGTGCAAATCAACATCTCCAATTTCGGCGTGTCTGACAACCCGTTCCTTATCAACGCATCCGGTTTACCGGCGTGGAACAGGACAATACAGGTCATAGCGCTGCACGGCACCTCAAAGACATTCTCTTACCCGATAGTGGAGTCCACTCCCGGAACGTATCCCGTCAACATAACCGTGTCTTCAGTGTCGAGCCCGCTCGTGAAGCAAAGCTCGCACATACAGATGGCAATACCGCAGTCGCTTGGCAACGACTACGAGGCGCTCGGCTACGGCAATCTCCTATTCCCGATAATCTACGAGCCGGTTTACGCCGTGCTCTACATAATAGATCTTCTCCTGAGGTGAACTATGGCAGCAAAGAATTCAAAGCAAGGCAAGATAAAACTGACTCCGGTAAGGCTGCTTTCGCAGCTGGACTTTGCGCGCTATGTCTCGGAAGGCTATCTTCAGTCAGCTCCCGTAATGCTGATGAAGACCGCCAGCGGTAGGTATTCAACGATTGCATACGGGGAGAGCCTAAAGAAATCGAGGATAGCTTACTATTACGAGTCAAGCGAGAAGCCCAGAACGATGCTGTACAGGAACAGCGACGGAAGGGAGAGGCTTGAAGAAACAGGGGAGGAGGGGGCTCAGGGCGACGTCAACGCGGTTCCAATAAGTCCCATAGAAATATCGCCGTCGGCGTTCTCGTTCACCGCAAAGCCAGATGTTATCGCGGTAAAAGCCCTCGATTACAAGCCTATGCTCAAGAGCATTGCCCTAAGGTCGTCAGTATCTGATTCGGGATCTGAGAAGGTGTACTCATTCATAATGGAAGGCGAGAGGTACATAGGTTCGTTCACTGCGCTTCCGGACGACGAGCAGCAGACCTTCATGTACTCGAAAATCGGAAGCACCAAGGTATTTAACTTTTTCAGATACAACTATACTGCTGGCACGGTAGAGGAGACGGACGCTGTGCGCAGCAGCTCGGACATATACATACGCGTGATAAACCTCGCGGAACCGTTTCCGTTCAAGTTTGATTAGGCCCGAATAGCTCAGCGGCAGAGCGACCGGCTGTTAACCGGTAGGTCGCAGGTTCAATCCCTGCTTCGGGCGATGCGCTTCAGGTTCTGCTCCCGTGCCACACTCTGCTCAATTATACTACTAACTGGCAATACCATTCCAGTATAGCAACATAATATTTTTATATATCATAATATGATATATACTGTGGCAGACATGGAGATAAAGAATATCGTGAAGCTCTTCACTGTGTTTTTGCTCAGCGAGAAGGAACAGTACGGCTATGAAATAATGAAGGAAATGGAAAAGAAGACAGGAAAGAAGGTCAGTCCGGGGCAGATATATCCGTTCCTGAAACAGCTCAAGAAGTACGACTATGTCGAGACCAAGGGCAGGGCAGAGAGGGAGAAGCAGGCCTATTATCTGACTCCAGAGGGCAGGAAATTCGTGGCACGGCTCTCAGATAAGTTCGGAGACATGTTCGAGATTGCGATAAAACCAAAGCTTACCATGTGCACACATTGCAACTGCGAGATATACAAGGGCGGATATAAGAAAAGGATTAACGGCAAGCTCCTGAGCTTCTGCTGCGAGAACTGCGCTAAGGGCTACAGGATGCTGAATACTCGATAATATCGGTGAGAATATGGGTGCCTTGGCTGGGCTTGCAATTGCGCTTGTATACAATTGGGCGTTAAAGCTAGATAAAAGGTGAAAAAATGAAAGATCCAGTATGTGGAATGGAAGTAGGCGAGAGTTCCAAGTTTAAGAGCAGCTATAAGGGCAAAACCTATGTCTTTTGCTCCGCTAGCTGCAAGCAGAACTTCGACAAGAAGCCAGATAGCTATGCAAAGAGTTAGCCATGACAGAGCACAAATGCACCATATGCGGTTTGCATTACAGGAGCAGAAGATTGGCGGCAGAGTGCCGCAATGGTGCTCTGCGCATGATAGCTGCAATCTGAGCGTTGCAAGGCACTCTATCGAAGCCAGCAAAAAGAGATGATATTATGGCAACAGACCCCGTATGCGGCATGTATGTTGAGGAAAAAAGCTCTACATTGGCTACTGAAAGGGAAGGCAAGAAGTACTATTTCTGCAGTACAAATTGCAAGCTTCAGTTCGAGAGGCCCGAGAGGGAACTCAGGAACCTGAGAATCGCATTGATGATTTCATGGCCCCTTACTATCGTAGTTGCAATACTTACTTACGTTCTGCATCCCGACTTTGGCAACTATGTAATGCTGGTTCTGGCGAGCATAGTGCAGTTCTATGCTGGGCAGAGGTTCTATGCAGGTACAGCGGATGCAATAAAGAACAAGTCTGCCAACATGGATACGTTGATTGCGATAGGCACAAGCGCAGCGTGGGCCTATAGCACCGTGGTTACGCTTTTGCCATCACTCTTCCCTGTTGGAGGGATATATTTCGACACCTCGACAATAATAATCTCCTTGATACTCACTGGAACATACATGCAGAGGCTCGCAGAATCAAGGGCGTCTACTGCTGTTTCTGCACTGATCGCCCTGCAGCCCAAGGTAGCGCACAGAATTGAAGGTGGCAAGGTTGTTGACACAGCCATAGAGCAAACCAAGAAGGGAGACATGCTCCTTGTGAAGCCTGGGGAGAAGATACCGACTGATTCTGTTGTTGTGGAAGGGGAAAGCTCAGTTGACGAGTCTATGATCACTGGCGAGAGTATGCCCATTACCAAGAGAGCAGGCGACAAGGTGATGGGCGGCACCATCAATGCCACAAGCTCCCTGAAAGTCAGGGCCACCAAGGTTGGAGAGGATACTGCGCTATCGCAGATAATAAAAATCGTTCAGGATGCGGCCTCAAGCAAAGTTCCCATACAGAAACTGGCAGACAGGGTTGCATCGTATTTTGTACCCATAGTCGTGCTTGTCGGAATCCTGGCTTCGCTGTCCTGGTACTCCATAGGAGGAGTAAGTGCGAATGTCTCTATACTCATATTCGTAAGCGTCCTGATCATCGCATGCCCCTGTGCTCTTGGAATAGCTACCCCCGCGGCATTGCTGGTTTCCTCAGGCAGAGCAGCAAAAGCTGGAATACTAGTCAAGAGCGGCGAAAGCCTGCAAAAGGCAAGCAAAGTTACCACACTTGTGCTGGATAAAACAGGTACTCTTACAAAAGGAAAGCCGGAAGTTACTGATATAGTCGCAGCTGCCGGATATGACAAAATGGAGGTCCTAAGGCTCGCTGCCATAGCAGAGATGAATTCAGAACACGTTATCGGGAAGGCCATTATCTCGAAGGCGCAGAGCATGAAGATCAAGAGCGAATTCCCAAAGAAGTTCACTTACACCCAGGGTAGCGGGGTAACCGCGCTCACCAAGAGCGGCAAGAAAATAACTGTCGGCAACAGAGACCTATTTGACAACGCGCAACTCTCAGGCCTTGAAGCAAAACTGCAGGAACTCGAATCTGACGGCAAAACAACGCTCATAATAGGAGAAGGCGAAGAGGCAATCGGTCTTATAGCCATAGCAGACGCGCTCAAGGAGGATAGCAGAAAAGCGATAGATTCGTTCAAGAACGCTGGGTACACGGTATGGCTCGCGACTGGCGACAATCAAAAGGTCGCCAATGCGGTTGCAAAGAGCCTGGGCATAGAGCACGTGATATTCCAGGTAAAGCCCAAGGACAAGCTGGACAAGATAGCAGATTTGCAGAAGGAAGGCAAGGTAGTCGCTATGATCGGCGATGGCGTGAACGACGCACCTGCGCTGACGAAAGCCGATGTCGGCATAGCTATAGGTGCGGGCACGGAAGTCGCAATACAGGCTGGCGGCATCATCTTGATAAAGAACAGCATCTTCGATGCATTCGTGGCTCTTCAGCTCGGAAAGAAGACGATGTCAAAGATAAGGCAGAATCTTTTCTGGGCATTTGGCTACAATATAGTACTGATTCCGATTGCGGCCGGCGCGCTGATACCGGTTTTCACAATAAGCGTTTACAATATCTTGCCTATGCTCGCTGCTTTGGCAATGGCATTTAGCTCGGTGACTGTGGTCTCAAACTCACTGTTGCTGGCGCGGTTCAAGACATCATAACAGCCGCGCCCGCTATAATTTAAATAATATAATATTCCCAGAGCAAATGCTTAAATATATAATATGTTATATAATAGCTATAGGTGTTATATAATGTCAGATGAAGTAACGACCGTACAACTAAGCAAGTCAGTTGTTAAAGCACTGAAACAAATCAAGAAATACCCTAGGGAGACTTATAACGAAATAATATTGGACCTTATAGAAAGCGCCAAGGAGATGAAAGAATTCGATAAGTTTGTCCAGGAATCCCAAAAAACCAAGATGAAGGAGCTATGGGGAGAAGGCGATTACTCGGCGTGGGAGCATGCCTAAAGCTGGGGACGTGATAATAACAAGGGTACAATTTGCAGATAGCGAAGGCTCAAAGATCAGACCAGCATTGGTGCTATTCGAGGAGCTAGGCAACATAATTATAGCAGGGATAACTACAAACCTCCAGATGAAAGGAATACGCATATCTACAGATGAGGGGGCGGCCCAAGACAGCGTGATAAAGCTGAATTACATATTCACAATCACTGGCGGCGCAATAATAAAAACTGTCTTTCAATTAAGTCCCGAGAAGAAACACCTTGTTTTTGAGGAATTCGTCAAGAAACTCAGATTGTTGAAAGGTTAGGTAGCATATCATATACAAGCCGATTGTCGGAGATGTGCCTTACACACATCCTGTGCTTCGGGCGATGCGCTTCAGGTTCTGCCCCAGCGCCGGTTTTGTAGTTTAATTGCATTTTCTGTAGTTTTATTAACTTTTGTGTAGTTTTATTATTGATACTATGGATTC
>JAJZYW010000027.1 GCA_021797895.1 Microcaldota archaeon
ATAAATATGCTGCACTTGCCCCAAGCTGGTGTTAGAACTCACAGAGCCCATGCTAGTGTGGGTAAAACAATAAAAAAAGAAAAAAAGAAGAAAAGGCTACGCGATTACGTAGTCTTTATCGTCAGCGTTGCGAACTTCGAATACTGGTTCGGTGTTCCTCCAGATGTTGTCGAGTATGCCAGGTATAGCGATCCGCTGAACGCTGTTCCAAGCGGTGCAGGCGCACTTGTTGATCCTACAGCTGACCCAGTCGTCGAGTAGCACTCAGTCGAAACCCCAGTGAATGTCTGTCCACTCGTCGCAGTTGTCGATATCAAGCTGTACTCATCTGGTAGACCATTGCTTGCAGCCACTGTGTTGTATGTCAATGTACCAGAGCCGAAGTAAGGCAGTCCTGTCGAGTTGGACGTTGCAGCGCATGCAAAGTTCAGGTCGTACAGGGTTGTTCCAGTGCTCTGTCCGAAGTTGATTGTCAGTATTCCCGCGGTGTTCATAACCGGGTTTGTGCACGTGTATCCCGAGGATGCTACGCAGCTTGTTCCGAGCAGCGATGCGCCACTGAATACTCCCAGTGCGAACAGTGCCGCCAAGACCACAGCTATGATGAGTATGGCCCATCCGTAGGTCATCAGGTATTCCATAGCGCTTTGCGCTTTGAAACCTTTCTCTCTCCTTCCAAACATATGTATCACTGAGTTCTATATTAAAAAATAAGATATAAAAAGCTTTCCTCGTTGTGCCTCTAATTCTGCGAGGGAGTTACGACGACAGAAATTAGATGGAAAGCAATTAATACCTTTAGGCACTATATGCATCATGCAAACCAAATTCGTCGTTGTTCTTGGATCGCTCATGAGCGGAATGGGCAAAGGAATAGTAACTTCTTCTATACTCAAGATAATGGAGCTGAACGGGTTGAAGGCGCTTCCGGTGAAGTTCGACGGCTACCTCAATTACGACTGCGGCACGATGAACCCGTACAGGCATGGTGAGGTCTTCGTCCTTGATGATGGGAGCGAGGTTGACATGGACTTCGGCATGTACGAGCGCTTCATGAATAAGAGCCTCACAGGCAAGCTCTCCATAACTGGCGGCAAGGTTTTCAGCAGCATAATAGAGAAGGAGCGCAGGGGCGACTATCTCGGGGAGGACGTGCAGATGATACCTCATACTATAAATAATATACTTGACAGGCTCAGGGCCATAAGCGAGAGCGAGAAGCCGGATGTGCTGGTCATAGAGGTTGGCGGCACTGTCGGAGACATAGAGAACAGCTATTTCATAGAGGCGATGCGTCAGCTCGCCCTTCAGGAGAAGGTGGTGTTCGTCAACCTTACTTACATACCGAAAATAGACGTGGTTGGAGAGCAGAAGACCAAGCCTACTCAGATAGCTTTCCGCATGCTCATGGGCGCAGGGATAAAGCCGGATTTCATAGTGGCGCGTTCTACCGAGCCTCTTGAGCGTTCAGCCAAGAAGAAGATTTCAATGTTCACGAGTGTGACCGAGGACAGGGTGATAGACGATTCTACGAGCGATACCATATACGCGGTGCCGATACATTTCATAGAGCAGGGGTTTGACAGTCTCCTACTGAAGGACCTTGGCATAAAGGCAAGCCTCTCAAAGAAGAAATTCGAGGCTTACAAGAAGCTGCTTTCAGGAAAGATGTCATCTGGCCCGAAGATAGCTATAGTTGGGAAGTATGTAGAGCTGAAGGATTCCTACGCAAGCGTAAAGGAGGCGCTTGTGCACAGCGGCATATCGCTAAAGGTCTTGCCCGAGCTTCACTGGATAGAATCGGCTGACATATCAGAGGACAATGTAGCCAAAGCCCTTTCAGGAATGGACGGAGTGATAGTACCTGGCGGCTTCGGAAGCCGCGGCATAGAGGGAATGATAACAGCGATAAGGCATGCGCGTGAGAACAGGATACCATTCCTTGGGCTGTGCCTTGGCATGCAGACAATGGCCATAGAGTTTGCGCGCAACGTATGCAGCCTCAAGGGCGCCAATTCCTCGGAATTCGAACCCGATGCCAAGCACAAGGTGGTGTACATAATGCCCTCGCAGAAAGGCGCAAGGAAGAAAGGAGGGACGATGCGCCTAGGCGCATGGGAGTGCGTAATAGCGTCCAGGTCAAGCGCGGCATACAAGGCATACCGCTCGGCAAGGATAAGCGAAAGGCACAGGCACAGGTACGAGATAAACAACAAGTACGTAAAGGATTTTGAGAGGAACGGGCTGATCCCTTCAGGGAAGAGCTCTGACGGCAGACTTGTTGAGATGCTTGAGTGGAAGAACAGCTTCGGCATAGGCACGCAGGCACATCCAGAGCTCAAGTCGCGCCTCGAGGCTCCTGCCCCTCTTTTCGTAGCTTTCCTCTCCGAGGCGCAGAAGCACTCAGCGAACTCCTGACAATCTCAAGCACGTCGCGGACTTCTTTCTTTTCGAAAGAGTCTGCATGCTTCTCCGCATTGGCAGACATCCTTTTCAAGAGCCTTCCTCCCCCGCCACCCAAGAGCCTGTAAAGCGCATTGACGAACGCTTTTTTATCGCCTTCCCTGACAACGAAGCCAGAGTATCCGTCCCTGACTGCTTCGGCAAGCCCGCCGTTGCCGAATGCAACTACTGGCAGACCCATCTCCTCTGCCTCGAGGGCACTGAGGCCCAACCCCTCTATCCTGCTTGCTGTGGCGAAGACCCAGGACCTTGAAACCTGGGCATCCTTCCTGCTCTCTTCCAGGAACCCGGTAAATCTCACGCAGTCATCCAGCCCCAAGCTGTTGCGAAGTGATTCAAGCTTCCTGCGTTCTGGTCCGTCGCCAACTATTACAAGCTCAGCGTCATGCACATTCTTGCGAAGCTCAGCGAACATGCGTATCAGCATGTCGTTCCTCTTGTACCTTACAAGCCTGCCAACAGATATGATTGTCGGCTTCACGCTCTTAGCTGTTCTTAACCTTCGGTGTGGCGTAGAATAACCGCCTATCCTGTATATTGAACCTGGCTTTATCCCGGCTTCAACCAGCTGCCTCCTGACAAAATCAGATAGCACTAGGAACCTTGCGCCATTGTATAATAGCGGTATTGTCTTTTCTGCCGCATACGCTGCCAATGCCTTTGGCGGGTTCACAGCCCTGAATACTCTCCTTCCCATGAGGTGGGGTATCATCACGAATATCCTTCGCCTGTCGAATACCAGTGGCGAGAAGAATGGCACGCTGCTGACGCTTTCTATCACTGCATCGTATTTGCTCCTGTTGCGGGCAAGGTATGCCACCGCCCTGAAATATACTGTGTTGATGCTGCCCCTCCTTATTATCTCAAGGTTGCCCCTTCTCTCCCTGGTTTTTCCCATTCCCCTTGATGTAAACAGCGTGACCTCGCAACTTTTCGACAGCTCGAGTGCTAGCCTCTCCACGACTTCCTCCGCGCCTCCGTAGCCCCGGTCCGTCTTGTCCCTCCAGTTCAGCAACAATATTTTCGTGCTACCATCTGTCTATTCTTTTGTAAATGTGGCGCACTACAGCCTTGGGGAAAAGCCTTACGAACCTGGATTTGTACGCCCTGAAGCCAAGTGCCGCCACGAGCATCTGCGGCGAATTCCTGAGTATGCGTATGTTTGTGCCGTCGTTCTTCTGCCTGTACCTGACGCCCTGCTCTACTACTGTGTAACCCTTTATTTTGAGCTCATAAAGGAGGTTTATGTCAAAACTCATACCATTTATGTCGACAAGCCCTATCACCTTTCGGAGCGTCTCGGACTTGAAGACCTTTGCGCCGCACTGCGTGTCGCTGAACCCTATCCTGAAGAGCGACCTTACGAGGAGGTTGTATGCCCTGCTCGCAGCTTTCCTCCCTACTCCGATGCGGCCCTCTATGCTTCCCCCATCAGAATACCTTGACGCTATAACTCCATCTACGATTTTTGACGAGTTGAGGCGTTCCAGCAGCCTGGAGAATTCCCTGGCAGTCACGGCGTCGTCCGCGTCTGCAAATCCTATTATGCACCTTCCGGACCTCGCCATTGCGTAGCGGAATCCCTTTATTATCGCGCCGCCCTTGCCTGAGCCGCTAGTTGCCTTAAGCAGCGTTATGTTGCCGTTGCGCTTCTCAAACTTCCGGACTATGTCATCCGTTCCATCATCGCTCTCCGACACTACAACTACCCTCGCCTTGCGTGAATGAAACTCCAGCCTGGAATAATCATCAAGCGTTCTGCCTATCCTGTCTTTCTCGTTTCTGGCGGGTATGACTATGTATACGTCCATCTTGTAATAACTCAGCAGTATGCCCTATAAATTGTTATGTTGTCGTTGAGCAGGCTGTCATGTACCCTGTAAACAACTGAGAAATTTGAGTTGTTGAATGGTTTTCCTGAGGAGGAGTTGCTCGATTGCAGATACACGTACGAGACGTTGTAATCCCTTATAGCCGAGCAGTTGCCATCGGATATTATGTTCGAGTTGGCAGCTTCGAGCTTCTGCGGCGGTACCGTAACTATCCCTCCAACGTACATCGCTATTGATATTACCGTCTGCCTCGATCCAAGTGTAGAAACGACCGGATTGAAGGTATCATAATCACTTACGGCGAACACCGAACCCTCTGGGGTGTTGCCCGCTATGAAAGATGCGGCTGACATCTCAGCTGGGGATTCAAGCAGCTGCACGTTGTGCAGGTCGTCGAAGTAAACCACGAAAAGCGCGTTGAAGCATATCACCACGAGCATAGCTACAACTGCAACCTTCCCTATCCTGTTAGATCTCCAAAGTTTGTAGAGCAGTTCGGAAGAGAGTATCGCAAGTATGAAAAACACGTACAGGAATATCTCGTTCTCGTCACCTGGATTTGGAGTTACAGACATGAAGGTTATTAGGACCCAGAGCGCCATAAATGGCACGAAAAGGAGCCGCTCCCTTTTCTTTGCGTAGGCGAGTCCTATGATGCCTATCACTGCTGGCAATCCGACAACCTCTATCCAGAAAAATATTATGTTGCCAGAAGTGGCAAGCGCAGTAAGGAACGCGTTGTGCATGTGGATTACAAACCCGCCCCAATTCTGGTAGAACCAGTTCAGCCCTTTTGGCTGCGCGTCTATGTACAGCATCTGCGGCAGACCTATCACAAGCGCCGCTGCAGCGGCAATGGCGCTGTTGGTTGCCGCCACAAGCTTCTTTTTTGAGATAATCATGTACACTGCTATTGAGAAAACGGCCAGGACCCCAACTACCACAAGCGTGAGCGGATGGATGAGCGGAAGCATGCCAATCAGCACGCCTATGAAAGCTGCTTCCTTCTTGCTCATTGATTTTTTCTCGTATACGAAGATGTAGAGCAGGTATATGACTGCGAAGCCTATTGGCAAACCGAGCATGAAGTCGCGCTGCGCTATAAGCATCGTGTTTATAACAGATATCCAGTATGTTATGAAGTC